>JAKEIB010000173.1 GCA_022614705.1 Planctomycetota bacterium
CGCTGTTTGAGGCCCTCACCGCCAAACATCAACCGTTTCCAGAATCCTCCGACCCTAACCAACTGAAACTGTTCGACTTATAGCCGGACACTACTGTTGGGAAACATCAAATTTCTCGGAAGGGGACAAAGGGGACAGTTTCTTTGTATGCCCTCCTGCGCAAGTTGGGTTCTCTGTTTCGCGCACAATGAGCGCGTCGGCTGGGCGCGTACGTCGAGGCGCACCGTAAGCGTCTTGATGGTCGAACGAATCGATCATCGACGGCGAGCGATCTTGGTATACTTTCGTATAGTTACGCTAGCGGAGACGGTGGCCAAAAGCAAGACAAGGCTGCTTCGCGCGCAAGCTACATCCACAGCGGTTTGAACACGACCTTGACGATATGTACCAGAAATGGTACACTTCGTAAATGGACGTGCGCCTTCGTGTAGTTTTCTTCAAGACCGAAGCTGGAAGCGAACCGGTGCGAGACTGGCTGCTGGAACTCGATCGAAATGACCGCAAGGCGATTGGGGAAGACATCAAAACAGTTCAATTCGGATGGCCGCTTGGCATGCCGCTAGTTCGAAAACTGGATTCCGAATTGTGGGAAGTGCGTACGCGACTTCATCGTCGAAATGCGCGGGTGATCGTTACGATACAGTCCGATGTAATGATCTTATTGCATGGTTTCATCAAAAAGTCACAAAAAACGCCGGTCTCGGATCTGACCTTGGCGAAGAATCGATTGTCGCAGTTTAAGGAACAATCGTTATGAAGAAGAATCGTCACATCGGCAGCGACTTCGATGATTTCCTGCGCGAAGAGGGCCTGCTGGCCGACGCCGAAGCGGTGGCCATCAAGCGCGTCGTTGCATTCCAGCTCGCGACAATGATGAAAAAGAAACGCATTTCAAAGGCCGAAATGGCGCGGCGCATGAAGACCAGCCGATCCGCATTGGATCGTTTACTCGATCCACACAATGCGTCGGTGACTTTACAAACTTTAGAGCGCGCGGCGCAAGCGTTAGGTAAACGACTGCGTGTGGAGTTTGCGGCTTAGCCTTGACGCCGCGCCGCCGCGGCGATCCGCTCGGTGAGATACCCCAGAATATCGCGGATCGAAATTACCCCGACCAGCTTGCCTTCGAAGAGGATGGGGATGTGCCGGTAGCCGCCGACGTTCATCTTGTGCAGCGCGAAAGCGATCTTGTCGCTCGTTTCCAGCGTTACCGGGTCGGGCGTCATGAATTGCGAGATGGGCCGCTTGAGGAATTTCGGCGCGTCGGTGTTGAGCTTCATCAGCGCGTCGCGCTCGCTGAAAATGCCGACCAGCTTGCCCTTGTCGACGACCATTACGCAGCCGATCTTGGCGTCGACCATCTTTTTGAGCACGTCGCCGACCGGTGTATCCAGCGTTACCGTGGACGGCGATTTGGGCCACAGCCGCTCAATGCGATCGCGCAGCAAGTCCGCTTCGACCGACGTTGTCGGAATGCGCACGCTCAGATCGGTGAGCGCTTCGCCGCAGGCTTCGCACTCGTCGGCGCCTTCGATGTTCTCGGCTTCGCAGAATGGACAAACAACTGTGCCGGTCATGCAATGTCCATCGAACACTTGTAGCTGGGGTCTGTGACCCCGGCGGTTCTACCAACACAGCCGGCCTCGGAGAGGCCAGCTACAGAATCATGCTACATCCCAGGTGTCGCCGGAGCGGAAGAGCTTGTCGAGGTCGCCTTTGCCGCGCTCGTTGATCGCCGTTTCGATCTGCTCGTTGATCATGTCATCATATTGCGGCTTCTCGACGCATCGGAACACGCCGATCGGCTCGGGGAAACCGTCTTCAAACCGCATCCGGCTGAGCAAATATGCCAGACTGGGCTCGGGCGCCTTCTCGTCGTGGAACAACAAATCGTCTTCGGAAACGCCCTTGCCGAGCTCGACCACCTCTGGATCCATACCGTTGAGCCGGATGCCCTTCTCGCGGTTCTTACCGAAGATCAGCGGCTTACCGTGCACCAGTTCGAGTGTCGTATCGGCCTTGGTCTCGCGCTCTTTCGCGTAGGCCCAGGCGCCGTCGTTGAACACGTTGCAGTTTTGGTAGACCTCGACAAACGCCGTGCCCGGATGTTCGGCCGCTCGCTTCAGCACCTCGCCCAGGTGCTTGATTTCCGTGTCGATAGTGCGGGCCACAAACGTGGCCTCGCAACCGATGGCGATCGACAGCGGATTCAGCGGATTGTCGATCGCGCCCATCGGCGTGCTCTTGGTCTTCTTTCCAAGTGGCGACGTGGGCGAGTACTGGCCCTTGGTGAGGCCGTAGATGCGGTTATTGAACAGCACGATGTTGATATCCAAATTGCGACGAATGGCGTGCATCAAGTGATTTCCGCCGATGGAGAGGCCGTCGCCGTCGCCCGTGATGACCCACACGTTCAAATCGGGCCGCACCGCCTTGAGCCCCGTCGCCACGGCCGGCGCGCGGCCGTGAATCGAGTGCATGCCGTACGTGTTCATGTAGTACGGAAACCGGCTGGAGCAGCCAATGCCGGAGATGAACACGATCTTCTCGCGCGGAATGCCGAGCGTGGGCATCACCTTTTTCATCTGCGCGAGGATCGCGTAGTCGCCGCACCCAGGGCACCAGCGCACGTCCTGGTCGCTCGCGAAATCGGTGGGTTTCAGGACGGGAAGTTGAATGTCGACGCTCATCGCAATGTTGTGCCTAAAGATTAAATGATCTATCGGTGTGTGAATTTGGAATCTAGGACTTTGCTTACTCGCTCATCCAAGCCGCCGGCTCGCCGGCGGCTAGCCGTCGGCTTGGATATTAACGCTTAACTCGAATCGCTGGCGCTAACCCCCGTGCGCGACCTTCTCCAGTACTGCCTTGATCGTCGTTTCGCTATCAATCGGCTCAGGTTTCGCCTGCGAATCCTTCGTATCGCCCTTGAGCAGCGATTCAATCTTCTCCACCACCTCGGCCACGCTGAACGGCTTGCCCTGCACCTTGTTCAAGCCGATCGCATCGACGAGGTACTTCGCTCGAATAACGGTTTTCAACTGACCCATGTTCAGCTCGGGAATAAGCACCTTCTTGAACCGGCTCAATATGTTGCCCAGCTCTTTCGGCAGCGGGTTGAGATAGCGCAGATGGCAATGCGTCACGCTCTTGCCCTTGGCCTGCACGTTATGCACGGCCGTCGCGCACGCACCGTACGTGCCGCCCCAGCTCAAGACGAGCAAGTCGCCGGTCGCCGGGCCGTCGAGCTTTTGCGGCGGGATGTCGTTGGCGATGTTGGCCACCTTCTGGGCACGCGTGTTGACCATGTGCTGATGGTTGGCCGGATCGTAGCTCACGTTGCCCGTGATGTCCTGCTTTTCGAGCCCGCCGATGCGATGCTCCAAGCCGACCGTGCCCGGCAAAGCCCACGGCCGCGCGAGCCGCTCGTCGCGCTTGTACGGCAAGAAGGCGTCGCCGTTGGCTTGCGGGCCCGGATGTTTGACTTCGATCTTCGGCAGATCCGCGAAGTTTGGAATTCGCCACGGCTCCGAGCCGTTCGCGATGTAGCCGTCGGTCAAGAGCAGCACGGGCGTCATGTATCGCACCGCCAACCGCCACGCCTCCTGCGAAATCTCGAAGCAATCGGCCGGGCTCGAGGCCGCGATCACCGGGATCGGGCACTCGCCGTTGCGGCCGAACATCGCTTGCAACAAGTCGGCCTGCTCGGTTTTCGTCGGCAAACCAGTCGACGGGCCGCCGCGCTGCACGTTGATGACGATCATCGGCAGCTCGGTCATCACCGCGAGGCCCATGCCCTCGGCCTTGAGGGCGATGCCCGGCCCGCTGCTGGCCGTGATGGCCATCGCCCCGGCGAACGCGGCGCCAATCGTCGCCGTCATCGCGGCAATCTCGTCCTCGGCCTGGAACGTGAGCACGTCGAAATTCTTGTGCTTGGCCAGTTCGTGCAGGATGTCGCTCGCCGGCGTGATCGGATAAGCACCAAGGAACAACCGCTTGCCGCTCAACCGCGCGGCCGTCATCATGCCCCAGGCCAGCGCCGTGTTGCCGACGATGCTGGTGTACGTACCCGGCGCGAGCTTGGCTTTCGGCACGTGGAACTGCGTGCTGATCGCTTCGACCGTTTCGCCGTAGTGGTAACCGGCCTTGAGCGCGGCCGTGTTCGCCTGGGCCACTTCCGCCTTGCGTCCGAATTTCTCGTCGATGAACCGCAGCGTCGGCTCCAGCGGCCGGTCGTATAACCAAAAGACAAGCCCCATCGCAAAAAAGTTTCGGCACTTGTCGCTCTCCTTGACGGAAAGCCCCATGCCCTCGACCGCGGAGCGCGTCAGCTTCGTCATGTCCACCGAGTGAACGCGATGTGATTTCAGCGTGCCGTCTTCGAGCGGATTCGTCTTATAACCGGCTTGCTCCAATCCTTTCGCGTCGAACGCGTCGGAGTTCGCAATGAGAATACCGCCCGATCGCAAGTCGCCGATGTTCGTGGCCAGAGCGGCGGGGTTCATCGCTACCAGCGCGTCGACCGTGTCGCCGGGCGTGTAGATGTCCTTGCTGGAAAAGTGGATCTGAAAACCGCTCACGCCGGCGAGCGTGCCACGCGGGGCGCGAATCTCGGCCGGGAAGTCCGGGAACGTGGCGATGTCGTTGCCCACGAGCGCCGACGTATTGGTGAACTGCGAGCCGGCCAGCTGCATGCCGTCGCCCGAGTCGCCGCAGAAGCGGACCGTGGCGTCATCCAGGGTGCGAGTTGTTTTTTGTGCTGCTGTAGTGGTAGACATCGTCAAACGTAATCCTTCGCCTCAGTTGCCGCAGTGAGTGTTTTTTGGGTAGGCCTGCCGGCTCGCCGCCGACATCGGGCCAGTCGTCGACATCATCTCGCGGCGGTCGACCGGCCGGGGGGGGTCTATCTATTAGATTGTTCGATTCCGTGTGCCGCTGGGCAACAAATTGTAGCTGGCCTCTGTGAGGCCGGCCTTCGCCGCGGCCGGGGTCACAGACCCCAGCTACAAGCCCAGCCCGCGGCATCGTTTATGCTCCTTCGCGCTCTCGCGGCGCGGCCTTGGGGTCCGGAGGCAGGTTGTACACCGTCTCCGGAAAATCATCGACCAGATAGCGGACAATGCCGTGCACGGCCACAACGCCCGCCGGCCGGCCGTCGTCGTCCACCACCGGCAAATGCCGGTACCCGCCCTGGGACATCACGCGGATGGCCTCGCCCACGGTCGCATTCGCCGGAAGCGTCGCCGGATTGCCGGACATCACGTCGCGCACGGGCCTGGAAAAATCGGCGCCGGCGGCCATTAGCTTCAGCGCGTCGCGCTCCGTGAGAATGCCGACCAGCTTCGCTCCGTCGCAGATCAGCGCCGCGCCCGTGCGCTGGGCACGCAACAGCTGCAGCACGTCGCCGACGCTGTCGTCGGCCGTCGCGGCCAGCGGTTGATCGGGGTAGGCCGACCCGACACTCTCGCTGTCTAAGCTAAGTTGAAAGTCCACGACTGTAACCAACCTCTGCCAGCGGCCAATCCGCAACGTCGCGAGTGCACTTCATGTGCAAGAACACATTCGGCACGCCGTGCATCTCTCAAGCGGCGTCGCTCAATGCGCCACTAGATAAATTTACCACGCGATCGCCCTCCATTGAACCGCAGAACCTGCGGATTTTCACTGAATTCTCGACCGCATCCAACCGACACGACTTCGCCGCTCAGCAGCGCACGACGCTCGGTCATGCAAAAAGCGCCCTTTTCGGGGCCGAGGCGGGCACCCGGCATCCGGTTATGCCGGGTGCCGGGTCGCCGGCTCGCTTACTACGTCAACTGCCACTCATCCACCCGGCGGCCGCTCGTAAAACTGGCTCAAATCCAACCCGCCACGCTGCTCCTCCTCGATGATTTTCAGCCGCGTTTCCAACTGTTCCAGCCGACGAGCTAGCTGAGGCAGCAGGGCCTGTTCCTTGTCGGCCGGCTTCTGCCGTGGCACGGCCGGATAGCCCAATTGACGCTGCAGCGACGAGAACAGAAACAGCGGATCCTTACGCCGATTGGCCAGCGCGATCCGGCCCTCTCGCTCGCCAAACAAAACCACGGCCTCCTCGTCCGAGCGAGCCGGGGCGTCCCCGCCTCCGAGGGAAAGTGGCCCATCCTTTACACTTTCGTCACGCCTATCCGCGCTCCGCTCCGCGTCGCGGCTAAACGCATCGTGCGCAACCGTTTTTCCTTTACCTTGCCGTTGCCAATAGTATTCGCTGTGCACGTAAATCAGATCCGCGATGTCGACCATGCCGATCTGACGGCGGACTTTGCGAATCCACTCGCGCCACGTTTCGTCGAACGCCGGGTCGCCCGCGACCGCTTCCAACCCGCGGTCGTATCCCAATCGATTTCGGCACAGCGCTTCGAATTGATAGAGAAAGATTCCCTGCAGTGTGGGTTCGCCGCTGCGGTACTCGGCCTCGGTGCGAAGAATTTCCAGCCCGACGCGTAGGTCGAATTTCAGCCGCTCGTTCTCCGACTCTTGAACGACAAACGCTTGAAACGGCGTGAAATAGTGTGGCAACAGGCCCATCGCTGGGCCGAGCACGCCCTCGTGCCGCAGTTCGCCCAATAGGAAATCGATGGCCAGCGGCAGCTTGGTGGTCGCTAGAACTTCCTCGCGGACCGAGCCGAGCACTTCCTGGGCGGGCATATTATCCGCCAAACGTTCGCCTAGCGCGCGAAAGAAATGCGCCTGTTCGATGTATTCCTCGCGGCTCAGCGCGTTGGGCAATCCTCTCTCCTCACGACCGACAATCGCATCACGCATACACACATTCCATATGCAATTCCAAGCCGCCGGCTCGCCGGCGGCGTCCGACGGCGAGCCGTCGGCTTGGATGGCTTGCTTAACTTGCCGAGCCGCCTCACTTATAATACGTATCATAGAACCGACCCGCACTTGGGCAAAGCTGCGCACGTGACCAATCCCTTCTCCACCATCGAAGAGGCTGTCGATGCCGTCCGCGACGGGCGCGTGGTCATCGTCGTCGATGCCGAGGACCGCGAAAACGAGGGCGATTTCATCTGCGCCGCCGAACGCATCACGCCCGAGCTCGTGAACTTCATGATCACGCACGGCCGCGGACAGTTGTGTATGCCGATCCTGCCCGAGACGAGCCAACGCCTTGAGCTGCCGCTGATGGTCGGCCAGAACACGGCGCCGCTCGGCACGAATTACACCGTCACGGTCGACCACCGCTCGATCAAAACCGGTATCACCGCCTCTGAACGCGCGTTCACGATTCGCGCGCTGTGCGATCCGACCAGCAAGCCCAGCGATTTCTTGCGACCGGGCCACGTGCAGCCGCTCGTCGCCAAAGAGGGCGGCGTGCTGCGCCGCGCGGGACACACGGAGGCGGCGGTCGACCTCGCGCGGATGGCCGGCCTCACGCCCGCCGGCGTGCTCTGCGAAATCCTCGACGACTCGGGCGACCGCGCCAACCGCGACCATCTGCACGCCCTCGCGAAGCGATTCGATCTGCCCATCATCACGATCGAAGAGCTGATCGCACATCGCCGCGTGCGCGAAAAGCTCGTCTTCCGCCAGGCCGAAGCGCGCTTACCCACGAAGTACGGCACCGGCACGATCATCTCCTACGGCGTCAAGTACGAATCGCAGCAACCGCTCGTGTTCGTGCTCGGCGACCCGAGGAAAGTCGACTCGCCGCTCGTGCGCCTTCACTCATCGTGCTTCACGGGCGACCTCCTGGAATCGCTCCGCTGCGACTGCGGCGACCAACTGCACATGGCGCTCGACATGATCCAAGACGAAGGCACGGGCGTGCTCGTATATCTGCCGCAGGAGGGCCGCGGCATTGGCATCACCGAAAAAATCAAAGCCTACGCGCTGCAAGATCAGGGCCTCGACACGGTCGAAGCCAACCTCGCGCTGGGCTATAAAGCCGACCCGCGCGACTACGGCGTCGGCATTCAACTGTTGAAGGACTTGGGCCTTCGCAAAGTGCGCCTACTCACCAACAACCCCAAGAAAACCGACGCCTTCATCTACGGCGGCTTCGATCTCGAAGTGGTCGACCAGATCCCCATCGTCGGACCGATCCACGAGCACAA
>JAKEIB010000174.1 GCA_022614705.1 Planctomycetota bacterium
TTGACAGCCGTGGGCGGGCACGATTCGATCCTGCTTTCCAACCGCCCCATCGCAAAACTGAGATCCCATGGGGGTCGCCGGGAGCCGTGGCGAGTGCGCGCTCGGCGCCCGCCTTGGGGGCGGGCGCCTGCGCGGGTCTATCCACGGACTATCCGGCGGCGAGCGCTACGGCAGCTACGACTCGGACGGTCATTTCACGCGTCTCACCCTACCACAGCGCGCGGCCAATTACAACAAGAAGTTTTGGCCACCCTAGGTGGCCAAAACTAGGGGGTTGACGCACGTAGGCGAGTTTCTCCGAAACTGGCGTTGGCGGTTTCGGAGAAACCGCCGCTACGTGGGTGGCCAAAAAAAGTGTGGTTGACGGAGTGTTGAAATCTCAAGAATGCGGGGCATGGAGCCGGGAGCAAGATTTCCTGCTCTTTGCTCCTCGCTCCCTGCTGATTCGTGAACGGGTCATTTGCCGTGCAGTCATCATTAGCTTTTTGCTGCCTCGGTGACCGCTGCACTGCAAACACTAGGCTTTGTCTCAAAACGTGAATCGGAAGTCGTTTTGGGAGGGCGAAGCTCCCGCTGAGCCGTACCCCGGTGCAATTGTTCGGCTCGGCAGGAGCCTCGCCCTCCCTTTTGAGACAAAGCCTAGTTTTCTGTCCACGGCGCGCGAATTTGTAGCACGGACTTCAGTCCGTCGGCCCGCGGCTACAGCCGGTCGAGGGGGCTGGTGACGCCGCAGGCGCCGCGCGCCAAGACGTGCGTGTAGACCATTGTCGTGCTGACGTCGGCATGGCCGAGCAGCTCTTGGACGGTGCGGATGTCGTAACCGGCTTCGAGCAGATGTGTGGCGAAGCTGTGCCTGAGCGTGTGGCAACTGACGCGCTTGGTGAAGCCGGCCTTTCGCACGGCCGCCTGCACGGCTTTCTGGACCGCGTTTTCGTGCACGTGATGGCGCATCAGCGTAGCAGGCACACTCCGTGTGCCGCAGCTTGAATCGTCGGACCGGTTATCGAGTCGGGCGGACGGCACGCGGAGCGTGCCTGCTACATTGCGCGGGTCGGCGCTCAACCGCTTCGACGGAAACAGATACTGCCAGGCTAATTCGGCGGGCGCGTTGGGCAGCTTTTCCGCCAAAGCATCGGGCAGCCAGACGCGGCCACGGCCGGCGGCCAGGTCGCGGGCGTGCAGCGCGGCAACGGTTTCGAGCTGCGTATGCAAAGGTCGTTGGAGGCGTTGGGCGAGCGGCACGGCGCGGTCCTTGCCGCCTTTGCCGTCGCGCACCATGATTTGACCGCGCGCGAAATCGATGTCCTTTACCCGCAAGCGAACGCTCTCCATAAGGCGCAGCCCGGCGCTATACATGAGCTCGGCCAAAGTGCGATAGACGCCCGGCGGCACGGCCGACAATAGCCGCCGCACTTCGTCGACACTCAGGACGGTGGGAAGCCGCTCGGGGCGAGTCGCGCGGACCGCTTCCAGCGGCGGAAGCTCGATCTCCAGCACGCGCTGGTGGAGAAACAATAGCGCCGAGAGCGCCTGATTCTGCGTGCTGGCGGCCACGCCGCGCTCGACGGCCAGGTAGGTAAGAAACTGATTGACCTCGCCGCCGCGAAGTTTCGCCGGATGAACCCACGTGCCGTCCGCCTGGCGGGCGAATCGCAAAAATTGCTCGATCCACAGCAGATACGATTTTTCCGTTCGCTTGGAATAGTGAAGCACGCGCAGCTTGTCGCGAACCTGATCGAGCAACTTGGGCGGTTTCGTCGATTCAATCGCGACGCCAGGGCTTGGCGTGGCGAGGGTACGCATATTCTCCTCCGAATAGCACAATCATCGCGGCGGTTGACGATCGGAAGCCGAATATACAGAATCATGAACGGTGTATCTAGAGCTCGATTCTGCAACTTCATATTTTGATCATCTTGCAACGACCCAAGCTCATCTTTGGGGCCTGCGCAAAACCGAAACGCGGCCAATGGGCGTGGCAGGCCAAGAAGCGGTCGTTTGGGAGACGTTGGCCAACTCGTTCCCGATCACGGGCGACACGCTCTCCGTGCGGCTGTGGATGTACGATTCGGCCGTTTCGGCGGATGCCATTCGCATCGACCGGCTCAACCCGGACGGCACGTTCACGCGGATTGTTGACGACTCGACAGGCGGCGACCCGAATTTCCGAGAGTTTGACGCCAGCAACGTGTCCAATGGTTTCGTTCCCTCGAACAACACGAGCGAGCTCAGGTACGGCCCTGGCGCGACTTCCGTTCGCAGTTCCACAGCTGTTCCCCCCGGCCCGCGATCCGCGACCTGGGTATTCAAAGATCTGCTGCCAGGCACTTACCGCGTGTCTGCCTCGTGGATTTGGGGACCTTGGTCGGATCCAACCGCCACCTATGAGCTCTTCAGCGGTCTCCCAGGAGAAGGCACGCCGACAACGGTCTGGAAAGATCAGAAGGTACGTCCAGCGGACGATTTCCGTAGCCACCGCACGGAGTTTCAATACGACGCGGCCGGCAATTTGATGTCCGCGGAAACCGAGGGGTTGCCGCCGGGCACAGCGGTGTACGACCATTTCGGCAAGGCTGTCTTAAACACCGATACGACGGGCGTTAAAAGTTTTGCCGCCAACGACGTGTTGGGTCGCACGGTGAGGTCGGGGCTTTCCGACCCGGACGGGACAGGATCGTTCACCGAGCTGCCCACGACATTTGCCTACGATGGAATGGGGCGGCTTCGTTCGAGCACGGATGCCTTGGGGCGGATATCGACTTCGCGCTACGACCTCAAGGGCCGGCTGGTTGAACAAACTTTCGCAGACGGCGCCAGCGTTCAGTACGGCTACGACGACAAGGGCAATCGGACCTCCATTACCGACGAACTGGGCCGGATCACGCGGTTCACGTACGACTCACGCGATCGGCTCATTCAAACGATCCATCCGGACGGCGCCGTGGAGCGAATTCAGTACGACGGCGCGGGCAATGTCGCCGCCACCATCGACGCCTTGGGACGCAAGACGGAATTCACGTACGACAAGGCGGGGCGGCTGCTGAGCACCAAATCCGCCGTCGACACGGCGGATCAGATCGAAACGGTCAACAAGTACGACACGCTTGGCCGGCTCGTCGAAACGGTCGACGCCAATGGAATCATCACTCAGTACAAGCGCGACGCGTTGGGCCGCGTAACGCAGACGACTGTGCTCGATCGCGACCACACGCCTCAATTCACGGTGGCCCAGATCTATGTCTCGACCACCGAGTACGATGCGAATGGCCGCGCGGTCAAGAATGTGGTCTTTGACCCAACGCAATTCGCCAGTGGCGACTATGCGACGTTGTTCAACGACCCGACGAGCCTCGTCACGCAGGCGAATATCGACGCGGGCAAAGTCCGCGTCACTGAGACCAAATTCGACGCCTTCGATCGGCCCACGAGCATGATCTACGCCGATGGGGCTACGAGCAGCACTATCTACGACGCGGCGGGACGTGTGCGGTATCAGTTCGACGAGCTTGGCCGTCGCACGGAATCGATTTATGACTATAACGCGTATGGCCGGTTGACGCAGTCCGTCGCGCCGGACCCCGATGGCATTGTGACCGACCAGTCGAGCCCAATCACGGAATTTCAATACGACGCGGTGGGCAACGTCGTCGCGGTCATTGACCCGCGCGGCTTCACGACCAGCCGCGAGTATGATTCTCGTCACCGCATTGTGGCTGAGACGGATGGTGTCGGCGCAGTGCGGAAGTCGATTTATGATATCGCCGGCCAGATGGTAGCGAGTGTCGATCCGCGTGGCTTCGCCGCATCGACGCGCTACGACGACCGCGGCCGAGTGGTTCTCGAGCGGCTTGTCGATCCCGACGGCACCGGCGTCGCGTTGGCGCCAACTTCGCGGCATACTTACGACGCGGTCGGCAATGTGCTCTACACGACTGATCCTCAGGGCGAAACGACTTCGTTCGAGTACGACTCGCTGAATCGGCTGGGGACGGAGTCCCGATACGAGACGCACATTGCCGACGATGCCAACGGCGGCAACGCATCCTTCTCCGCAAGCGCGGATGCTACCACCGACGCAGCCAGCACAGCGTATGGCCGAGATTGGACGTTCCTATCTTCCGGTGCCACTGGCCGACAGTTTACTTGGACGTTCAATTCGTTGGCGGCCGGACAATACCGAGTCTCCCTATCGCACGCCAATGTCGACTTGCTGGCCTCTGGGCTTGGAGCGGCAGCGACGGTGCAAGTTGTTGGGGCCGGTGTATCGGTCCCGCTCAGCCAACTCGATGCGCCGGCTGACCTGTACACGGTCCATGGTGAGCGGGCAATTGGCTGGCATTCATTAAAAGATGCAGCCGGACAAGCTTATCCCATAAATGTCGCGGAAGGAGGGTCTCTATCCGTTCAACTCATCGCTAACGACACATCTGGCTTCCTGATTGCCGATGCGGTGCGGATCGACCGCCTTGTGTCGCGCAGCTTCCAATACGACAAGAACGGCAATCTCATCGAGGAGACGGACACTCGCGGCTTCGCCACCACGCACAATTACGATGAGCTCAGTCGCCTTGATCAGACGGTCTCGGCCGATCCGGACGGCACTGTAACAACTCTCGCATCGCTGATCACCGACCGCAAGTACGACGGATTTGGAAACCTTGTTAGCGAAGTGCACGGCCACGTTACATCGACATCGCCGCCGCAGTACGCGGATCGCCGCACTGACACGTTTGAATACGATAAACGCAATCGCCTCACCAAGGAGACAATCAATAGCACCGGTCCCCCCACAGAGCAGCTCGTCACCGCATACGAATATGACAACGTCGGCAACACGGTGCGAGTGATCGATCCGGTCGGTGCCGAAACTCTCTACCGCTACGACAACCTGGATCGGCTAATTGATGAGTACCAGAATACGGGCGAAGACCGTCCGCTACAGCCCATCTTGATTACGCCAAGCACGGACGGATTGTACTATGCCGACGGCCAGATTAATTCGTCAGCGTTCGTCATTTCGCCGGACCAGAAGTCGATCACGCTTTCGGGCAACGCCTGGAAAGCAATTTCTATCAATACCTTCGTGTCGCAGAATACAATCCTGGAGTTCGAATTCGAGAGCGACCAATTAGCCGAAGTTCACATGATCGGTTTCGACTCGAACAACAGTCACGTATCGCAAGACCACGGGCATTTCTTTGAGCTCGCGGGCGACGACACGCCGGGGAGCCTGTATCGCAAGGAATTCCGCCGCGAGGTGCTGCCCAATGGCAAGGTCAAATTTCACATCCCGATCGGTCAGTACCTGACGGATGAGGAGAAAATCTCCCTCCTGGCGGTCAATCGATTGGTGCTCGTGAATTACGAAACGCGCGAGCTGGCACCGGTTGACCAGGGCAAGAGTACCTTCAGCGACATCCGGCTGTACGAGTCGGATGAGGTCCGCACGGTCACAACTTATGAGGCGGCTGGGAACGTCGAAACGGTTCGCACGGCCTCCGATCCGCGAAACATCACGACCCGCTACGAATACGACGCCGTCGGCCGGCCGACGCGCGAGATTCTG
Organism: Planctomycetota bacterium; assembly: GCA_022614705.1. Taxonomy (GTDB): domain Bacteria; phylum Planctomycetota; class Planctomycetia; order Pirellulales; family Lacipirellulaceae; genus JABDGM01. The sequence continues at coordinate 5,567 of JAKEIB010000174.1, forward strand.
GATGCCGGCGGCCCGATGGAGCGTAAATACACGACCGTTTACGATGCGGCCGGCAACATCGTGGCCGAGGAAAGCCCAAGTGGCACTATTGGCTCGTCCAGCACTGTAAAGACGGTTCATGAATACGACCCGCTGAATCGGCTGGTGAAAACCACGCTGCCCGATCCCGACAGCAATCCGGCGACGCACGACGATCTTGTGACGAAATTCAAATACGACGTGGTCGGCAACGTGATTCGAGAGGTCAATGGCGTTGTTGTCATCAATCCCCTGCTGTTCGATGACATGGAAGTGACATACACCGACTACGACCCCCAGGGCCGGCCGATTGCCCAAACCGACGGCAACGGCGACGAAACTCACTACCGCTACGACTCGGAAGGCAACCTCGCGTCGGTCACCGACGCCGAAGAGAACGTCACCAGTTACGCCTACGATGGTCTCAACCGAGTCAAGACCGAAACGAACGCCTTCGGTGCCCGCACGAACACCTACAACGTCGTCGGCAACCTCGACAGCGTCACCGACCGCAACGGCCGGATCCGCAAGTTCAGCTACGACACGCTGGATCGACGCACGCTCGAAGAATGGAAGACCGCCGCCAATCCCACCATCACCCACGCGCTTAGCTGGCAGTACGACGACCTGGGCCGCGTCATCAAGCAAGTTGACAGTAATAACGCGGTCCTGGGCGATGCCGGCGACCTCATTGACACATTCGCATACGACGGCCTCGGCCGGCTCACTGAGGAGACGAACTACGATCCGGCAACAACCAGCGGCTCGTCCGGTCGTCCTGAAATCCGGCAAGCATACGTATACTTCCACAATTGGTTCGGTTCGACCCTGGGGTTCCAAAACGCCGTTTACCGAACGCAACACTCTCGCGGGCCGGACGAGAATATTGCCAGCACGCTTTGGACTTATGATCGGCTCGGGCAGCTTGCGGCCTCGCAGGATGCGGGCCTCGATGGCAGCGTCACGCTTATCGACGACAAATCGCTCTCCTTTACTTACGATGCCGCCGGGAATTTCGACGGTCTTTCACGATATTCGGGATTTTGGGCAGACCCAGCGGACCTTGTCGGTTCCTCCGCCTTCACTCACGACAAGGCCAATCGGCCCACGCTCATCGATCATCAGACCGGGCAGCGAATTCGTCACGTGTACGACTATGACAACGCCTCTCGGATCACGCACACCCATACGATTTTGAGTGACGACATTATCAGTGAGACTCATTCGTATTCCTATGATGACGCCGGACAGTTGACCGAGGCCACGGGGAGTATCGCCGAGTCCTACGCCTATGACGACAACGGAAACCGCATCGCGGTGGAGGTCGTCACCGGTCCCGGCAACCGGCTGGCCCAGGACGACACGTACTATTACTCGTACGACGCGGAGGGGAACCTCACCCGGCGGACCAACCGAGCGACTGGCGAGGTCACGATCTACGCCTGGGACCACCGCAACCGCCTGACGGGTGTCGACACCATTTCGCCAGTTCCGGCGCTCAACTTCAGCGCTGCGGGCGTCTCGTCCTACACGGGTCAGGACGGCACGGGCGGAGTTGCCGGCGTGCTGACGGTGGAGGAGAGCGGTAAGACTGTGCACCTTTCGGGCAACGCCTGGAAACGGATCGGTTTTTCCACCAATCTTGGAATGGCGTCCACGACCTACACCGTGACGGCCAACACGGTCCTGAGCTTCGACTTCTACAGCCCCAAGCTGCCGGAGATCGCGGCCATCGGCCTGGACGGGCCGGACTACCCCAACGGCTTTAACGGGATCGGCCATCCGACTGACCCGACCCGTCACTTCCAACTGGCGGGCGCGGAGACCACGGGCACGTTCGCGGGCATCTCTCCGGGCGTGACGTACAACGGCGGATGGCAGCACTATGAAATCCGCCTGGCCGACTTCGCCGGCGCTTACGACGTCGGCGACGTCCTCAACCGCTTTACCTTCATCAACGACAACGATGCCGGCCACGTGGGAAAGGAGAGCTTCTTCCGCAACATCCGGCTCACCGAGGGTCCGCCCCTCGGCACGGTGCTCGCCAGCACGAGCTACGTGTACGACGCTGAGGGACGGCGCGTGCAGCGCGCGCATGACCTGGATGGCGCCGGCCCAGTCGCTGCGGCGAGCGAATACTTCGTCTACGACGGCTCGCAGCTGGCGATGACGTTCAATGACTCGAAGGAGCTTGCGCACCGCTACCTGCACGGCCCGCAGGGCGACCAGGTCTTGGTGGATGAAGTTTTTGCCGCGGGCGCGGGCGGCCAGCGCGTTTCGGACGAAGTGCTGTGGCTGTTGGCGGATCACCAAGGTTCGATCCGCGACGTCGTGGACGACACGGGCGCACTGCGGAACCATGTCGAGTACGATTCCTTCGGCAATATCACGCAGGAGGGGGTGCCACAACCGGCAGGCTCCGGTGCTTCGGCCAATGCGGTCGACCAGCTGTTCTATTACCACGGCCAGGAGCGCGACAAAAACACCGGCCTGCAGCAGCACGGCGAGCGCTGGTACGACGCGCAGATGGGCCGCTTCATCTCGCAAGACCCGATCTTCGCCGATGCAAACCTCTACCGCTACGCGCACAACAACCCCGTGCTGTACGTCGACCCCTCCGGCCTCTACACGCAGCTCCCGACCAGCTACCTGCCGGCCTTCTCCGGCAGCCTCACCGGCTTCAACCAAGGAACGTTCAGTCCCACCGCGCTGGACTTGGGCTACAGCAATTTCAGTGCTGCGCCGTCGGCGCCGGCACGGGTCAGCCGCTCGGCGGTCAACCAGGCCCAGGTGAACGCCTTTGCTGCTCAGTACACCCAGTACAGCGCTCAGGTTGATAACATACGGACCCAACTGGCCGCTACGAAGCAATCGTTAGCCGGACGCAGTTGGTACGAAGTCTTTGACAAGAGCTCGGATCGGGCGCGCATTGCCGATCTCAATGAACAGTTTGTGCAATACGTCGGACTTCGGAACGTGGCCGACGACAACGTGCGCAACGCGCGCTTGGGCGATCCGCTCCACGAGTACGCGTCCACCCAATATGCGTCGGTGTCGGGCGCGTTTGGCAGCGGCCTCCAAACGGGGGGCAAAGCAATCGGCAACGCCACCGGCAGCAGCCTTTCCTTGGGATTTTACGAAGGCCCCTTCACGGTCACCCAGCAGGACATCGATAATGGGTATTACACGTCGCGGGCGATCGCCGGCGTCAGCACGGAGATTTTCGTAGGCGTCGCGACCGGTGGCGCGTCGAGATACGGCCGCGTGGGCAAAGCCGCGCTGGCGTTTGACGCAACCAGCAACGTCGTGGGCGCCGGCCGCGGCGCCGTCGACGCCTACAATAACGGGCTGAGCTTCGGCAACGCCACGCAGATCGCCGCCGCCGGTCTGGGATTCGGCGGCAACCTTTCGACCGGAAGCCGGGCATTCGGCGAGCTGGCCAGCGACGCCTCCCGCCTGCGAGCGAGCTTTGATACGGCGACTGTTTCGAGTGGCGGATTGGGCGGTGTTCGAGTACGCCTGCAGAACTCCCCCAGCGAACTTCGAATTAGCGCCAGCCAATATCCAGAACTTGCCGAAAATATTCGCCATGCACAAGCAGCAGGTCATCCGTCGATTCTGACGCATGGTGGTGACGCTGTCGCCAATCGCAATGCCGCTCTTCGAGGTGTGCCGCAAGTACGCAATTTAACGCGAGACGAATATCCTTTTGCGTCGACTATCCAAGGCGGAGCCGGAGCTTGGGTCGGTCATATTCCAAGAACACAGCAAAGCGCCCAGGGTGCATTGATTAAGAATTTCATCCAGCAACACGGAATTCAGCCCGGAGACCAATACCGAGTTATCATTGGACAGTAGCGCCATGAGTATAAAAATGATCCTATCGCCTCCGCTCTATTTTTCGTACAGCCAGTTTATGGTCTATGACTCGGCCGTGACTTTGCCGGGTTGCGCTTGGACTGATGCGCATTCAGCACAGGGCTTTGCCCGGCGCAAATCAGCAGTTTGCTTTAACTCGATTCTCGAATTTGGTCACGCCGATGTGACTGCCACGCAAGGATTGTACCAGCCCAACAAAAAATATGAGCGCGTCATCGCTGTACCCTTCACGGTGGAAAGCTCAAAAGTGATCGTGGAGGGACCGGAAGAATTCGATGTTGGGAGAACGATTGCATTAGAGGCAGGCAATTTTCGTCTGGTTGCGGCACAGTATGTGGTTGATGATAGCCAGCAGAAGATTGACCTGTACTTTGAACCACGTCATGAGCCGTTACAAAGCAGTGAAATTCTCGTTGCGGATGAGTTGCTTGACCCGCCAGTCCCACTGGTGGAAATCGCTGAAATAGCTCGCCCGCATGATAGCCTCGCGATATAGCAGGGTATCGATTCGTCGATAGTGTGCGCTATTGTAGTGGTCCAGTATAGTGATCCAGTGTAGTGGTCCAGCGAATCTTAAGTGAACGGATGTGAGGTGATTTGGAGCGGAATCTTTGGTTGGACGATCGGAATTCGGTCGAGTGAAAAAGGTGAAGAAGGGGACATTCTGGACATTCTACTTTTTCGACGCTCTGTGCAGCCCGGCCGCGCGCGACCATGGCGTCTTGCGAGTTTCTCTTCTCGGAACACTCATCCATGCTCCCCGGTCCGTCCCTTCCACCCGGCCAAAAACTAGTATGTACAAATGTACCAAAATATGTTATGCTGATCTCCCTGCGCGGTAAGACCTTCGCGCCTGAAAGCCCGTCGGATTGCCCATCGTTCACCCCTCGTGGACCCGTTCACCGTGCGCGCCTCCCCCAACTGCCGACCTGCCACGAGAGCTTGGGTTCCCCATCCTCGCCGTAGGTGCGCAAAACCCCGGCGGAGAGTTTTGCGCATCTACGCAATTTCCCGCGTTTTGGACGACCGCAACCGGTTAGTAAGAGTAGAGGAAGTGCAGCCGCCGCCGGCTCTGAGTTTTCCAACCTCGGGCGGTTTCTCGTCCTACACCGGGCAGGGCACGAACAGCACTGGCACGCTTACCGTCGAGGAGCAAGGAAAAACGGTTCATCTGACGGACAAAATGTGGCGGAAGATCCAGCTGTCGTCGTTGGGTCTGCCTACCTACTACCAGCTCACCGCCAACACCGTGTTGAGCTTCGACTTTTACAGCTCCGAGGCCCCCGGGATCGCCGCTATCGGCCTGGACGATAACAACGCCTCGAACGATCCGGTTCGCCACTTCCAAATCGCCGGCACGGACAGCAGCAGCCAATTCATCGGCCTCTCGCCCGGAGTGGCATACTCCGGCGGCTGGCAACACTATGCAATCACGCTGGCCGACTTCGCCGGCTATGCGGCGTACCAAGGCTCGAACTACCAGAGTTACTGGCGGTGGTTGGTGTTCGTCAACAACGGTAGCGGTGAAAGCTTCTTCCGCAACATCCGGCTCACGGAAGGCCCGCCCGTTGGCTCGGTGCTCGAGAGCACGAGCTACGTTTACGACGCCGAAGGCCGCCGCGTTCTACGAATACACGATCCAGACGGGGCGAACAGTGCTCAATCTGCCACGAGCCAATACTTCGTCTACGATGGCTCGCAGCTGGCGATGACGTTCAACGATTCGAAAGAGCTCACGCACCGTTACCTGTACGGCCCGCAGGTCGACCAGGTCTTAGTGGATGAAGTGTTCACCGCCGGCGCGGGTGGGCAGCGCGTCTCGGACGAAGTGCTGTGGCTGTTGGCCGATCATCAGGGCACAATCCGCGACGTCGTGGACGACACCGGCGCGCTGCGGAACCACATTGAGTACGATTCCTTCGGCAATATCACCCAGGAAGGCGTACCACAACCGGCAGGCTCCGGTGCTTCGGCCGAAGCGATCGACCAGCTGTTCTACTTCCAAGGGCGGGAATGGGATGCCGACACGAAGCTGCAAAATAACCGCGCCCGCTGGTACGACCCGGGCAGCGGCCGCTTCCTCAGCCAAGACCCGTCCGGCTTCGACGGCGGCGACCCCAACCTCTACCGCTACGTCGGCAACAGCCCGCTCAACGCCACCGACCCCACCGGCCAGTTCAAGCAAAGGTGAACTAAAGGGGACGGGAGTGAATGCCATCAACTTAGCGCGTAACCTCCGGTAATTGCGTGAGTTAATTACGCTAGCGTGAGGTCTGAGATGGGTGGCTCGGAAA
>JAKEIB010000175.1 GCA_022614705.1 Planctomycetota bacterium
CCCGCTGTTTGAGGCCCTCACCGCCAAACATCAACCGTTTCCAGAATCCTCCGACCCTAACCAACTGAAACTGTTCGACTTATAGCCGGACACTACTGTTCACTAACAACTAACCACGATCAGCACAGTGACCGCAGTATCGCCCAGTTCGTCGCAGCAATCGCCGCGGCCGCTAGCCGGTCGACTGCGTCGCCTCGTGGTGAAAGAGTTGCGTGAAATCCTCCGCGACCGGCGCACGATCATCACGCTCGTGGTGATGCCGATCTTGATCTATCCGCTGCTCGCCGTCGTGTTTCAGCGCTTCCTGCTGACGAGTGTCTCTGTGAATCAGGACGTCAACTACCTCATCGGCGTCGATTCCGAACTGGAGCTGGGAATTCTGGTGCAGCAAATTAGGGCCGGCAACACCGCGCTGGTCGAGCGTGAGCGGAATTCGCCGGAACGACAAGAGGAGCAGTCGAAGCCAAAGGGGTTGAGTTTTGGGCGAATTACGGCTGGCCAAGCCGAGACCGCGGCCCCAAGCCCGCAACTATTGTTTCACGTGATGCCGTCCGACGCCGCCGAGCGGAGCGTTATCGATTCATCGTATCATCTCGCCGTGCTGCGCAAGCGCGATCCCGGGGGTGATTCGACCGAGGGACTGCAGTCGCCCACGACCTGGCAACTGGTGTATCGCGCCGGTTCGCCCACCAGCGAGGCGGCGATGCACTACGTGGAGTCGCGCTTGCAGGCGTTCAACGAGCGCGGCTTGAACGAGCAGCTCGAACGCTTGGGCGTGACGGCCTCGCAGCAAGCGGCGACCGAGCGGCACCCCATCAGTTTTAGCGGCGCGCCCGTCTTTTCGCTGGCCGCGCTCATCCCGCTAATCCTCGTGCTCATGACGGTCACGGGGGCCGTGTATCCTGCGATCGATCTCACGGCCGGCGAACGCGAGCGCGGCACGCTAGAGACTCTCATTGCCGCGCCCGTGCCGCGACTGGGTCTGCTCATGGCCAAGTATGTCGCCGTGCTCACCGTTGCACTGTTAACGGCCGTGGTGAACCTCGCCGGCATGACAATCACGGCCCAAAGCACGGGTCTGGGCGGCACGCTTTTTGGCGGCGGCATGACGTTCTCGGTCGTCGTCAAGGTATTGCTGCTATTGGCGCTGTTCGCCGCGTTTTTCTCAGCGATCCTGCTCGCGATTACTAGCTACGCGCGAAGTTTCAAGGAGGCGCAAGCCTACATCATTCCGCTGATGCTCGTGTGCCTCGTGCCCGGCGTGCTCTGCCTGCTGCCCGGGCTCGAATTCAAGGGCTGGATGGCCGTGACGCCGCTGGTGAACATCGTGATGCTCGCCCGCGATCTGTTGGAAGGTACGGTCGTGACGCCGCTCGCGGTGGCGGCCGTATGTTCCACGATTCTCTACGTGGCGGCGGCCATCGCGCTTGCCGCGCGGATCTTCGGCACGGACGCGATCCTATACGGCAGCCCGGCCACTTGGTCGGACCTGGTGCGCCGACCGGCCGAGCCACAGCCGGCAGCAACGCTTCCCGCCGCCATGCTCGGCCTCGCGCTGATGTTTGCTGCGTATTTTGTGTTGGCGAGCGGTCTGGCGCGTTCGCGCGAGCTGCCGATGGACCGGCGCCTGGTAGTGATCGCGCTCATCACGGCTGCCGTGTTCGGCGGCATCCCCATCGTGATCAGCCTGTTCGGTCGCGTGAGTGGGGCGAGCGGCCTGGCGTTGCGGCGGCCCGCCGTGGACGCGCTGCTGGGCGCGATCCTGCTGGGACTCGTGCTCTGGCCCGCGTCGCACGAAGCCTACCTATTCAGCAAATGGCTCGGCTTATCGGTGCTCGGCAAGGAACAAGTTGCCGCGGCCGAAGTCATGCTCAGTCAGATGAAGTCGGCGCCGCTGTGGCTCCTCTTGGTCACGATGGCCCTGGTACCCGCCGTTTTTGAAGAGTTGTGTTTCCGAGGCTTTCTCTTCGGCGCACTCCGCACCAAGCTGGCCGACGACCGCACGGTGATTGCCTCGGCCGTGCTGTTTGGCCTGTTCCACGAAATCCTCATACCCGGCCGGCTGCTCGTGAGCACGTTGCTGGGACTGATTCTCGGTTGGGTGCGGCTCCGCACGCGGAGCATTCTGCCCTGCATCGCGCTGCACGCAGCGTACAACGGTTTCTTGATGACAATCGCGCACTACAGCGACCAACTCGACCAACTCATGCCGGGCGGCTGGGATGTCGAGGAGCAAGTGCACCTACCGCTCACGTGGCTAGCCGCTTCGGCATTGGGTACCGTGCTAGCCATCGTCATAATTATCATTTCCACAGGGAAATATCGATCCGAATAGTGTGATTCGAGCCCAAGTGTGGGCCTTTGAAAGCTCTCAGCGAAAACTTCGCCAGCGGCTGATCGGCCAGTAAATGTGCGTGACCACGCCGACAATGTGCGATTCGGGCACGGCATACGGCGGATGGCCGGGGGCTCCCATCTCCCAAAATCGGGAGTCAGCTGATTGCGCCGAGAAATCGCCCAGCACGAAGCATTCGTCGCCCGCCAATTTCAATGGCGACGTGCCGGCTGCTTCGCGAGTTTGATTTCCAAACTCAATTGAGGAGAGGTACTCAATTCCACGAAGCTCCTCGGGCGGCTCGAGCTTCTCGCCATTAATCCAAACGGCGCCGTCGCGAATCAACAACTCTTCGCCGGGTAGCCCAACCAATCGTTTGACGTAGTTTATCGATGGGTCCGATGGTAGGCGAAACACGATTAGGTCCCAGCGACGAGGCGTAATCAGTTTGTTGACAAGGATGCGGTCGGGACCGCCCGATTCAGTAAACTTCAGCACGTTGCAAGGCTTCAGCTCCTTGCTACAGATCATCACCAAGCCGTCCGTCTGACGCACACTCCATGCATCAGGCGGCGAAGCATACGCCGGTGCACCACAGCGGGGGCAAGCTCCGATCGCATGATTCCCTAGGATCGTGGGCGCCATTGCGTTCGTCGGCACTACAAACGCTTCATACATGTATGGCCGCAAAACGAGATACGAAAAGGCGATCAGTGCGATTCCTGGTATCAGCGTGGGGAGCCACGCTTGAACTCCCCGCAGGAAAGTAAGCTTGAAGCTAATCGCGACGATTGCGCACGGCACTACGATCTGCAACACCAGCTCAGCAAGAACGGTTGCGGTCCCTTGCCGCGGCAATCGTGCTTCGAACAAATAAGCACAAAGCCCAATTGCCAAAGCGGCGAATTGCAACACAAATGCCACAAGCAGCGCCTTACGCAGAGTGACAACCGATCCACTCGCCCATTTCACGCCCCATCGTAGAAAAATCGCTTGGAGCAGCAGCGAGACCGCGAGAAGAATACAAAATGTCGCCAGCAGAATTGCAGTAGAGGTCATAAGCGCGTCGACTAGCCCGCATGCGGATTACACGCTTGTAAAGAATACATTCAAACCGCGACGTTTGACAACTGTCACACCAAACTAGAAGGCAGCTAAACGTCTTCCGGCAGCCGGCGCACGCTGCCGGGTTTCACTGGTTCGCCGCGTTCGGCGCTGGCGACGGCCGCGAAGCAAAGTTCCAGGCTCGCCAGATTGTTCCGCGCGCTGTTGCTCGGCTCGCGGTTCTCGACGATCGCAGAGAGCAGCTCGGCCATAGTGCCGTGAAAGCCGTCGGGGAACCAGGAGCCTTTGAGTTTCGGCCGGGCGATGCCGTCAATGGTAGCGAGCTCGACGCGCTGATGCTCGGTCGTTGGCCCTTCGCTGCGAATCGCGCCATGATTGCCGACCACCAGCGTGCGGTCCAAGCGATCGAAACGCGTATAGCCGTCGAAGATCAGCGTGGCTTGCGTGGCTTCATATTCGACGAGCGCCTGAGCTAGCAGCGGCGGCGCGATCGTCTGCGTCGCGGAGCGAGCCATCGATGCGTAGACTCGGTGCGCGGATGAACCGTGCATAACGGTCGTCACGAAATCGAACCAGTGGATGGCGAAATCATACAGGATCAAATGGCGGATCGATTCAAAGACCGTCCCTTTCACCCAGCTATGGTCCCAATGCACGTCGCAGTGAATGGCGTCAATCGTTCCCAACAGGCCGGCGCGCACGGCCTCGCGGATGTAGCTGAAGTGCGGGGCCCAGCGGGCGTTTTGATTCACGGCCAGGCGCACGCCCATTTCATCGGCCAGGTCGGCCAGGCGCTGGCCGGTATCTAAATCGACGACGAACGGCTTTTGGCTCAGCACGTGTTTCTTGGCCCGCAGCGCGGCTTCCAGCAGCGGCGGCCGCACAGGAGGATGCGTCGAGATGTCGACGACTTCGACATCATCCCGGGCGAGAACGTCGTGAAAGCTGTCCGTGGCAAACGCCTCGGGATAAAACTCGTCGCGGCGTTTCTCGGCACGCGCTTGCACCACGTCGCACAAGGCGACGACGTTGTAGCCCGCGTTCTTGTAGGCCGTGAGATGCCATTTCGTGATCCCCCCGCAGCCCACCAGCGCAATGCCGGGCCGATATCGCTTGGGATCGCGCGGCCGATACGACAGCAGGGGCGCGGCGACCCTCGGCGGCCGCACTGGCCTTTCCCGTTTTGCCTGTTTCTCCGGGTGCGACTTCGACATAGCCATCTCGCGGTTGCAAATCTCGCGCCAATGCGTCAACATGGCGGTGGTGAGTAGGAACCAGTTTCAATGTCAGTCTGCGCCTAGCGAGCGCAGTGCTTTCATCCTGAGCGAAGCGAAGGATCTCGCGCACCAACAGACTAGATTCTTCGCTTCGCTCAGAATGACAGGGTCTTAATCGATCTCGAAGAATCTATCAACAACTCATGGCAAAAGACAGCGGTCAAAAACGAGGCAAGCGCATTCTGCTGGTGGACGACGACGCGGAGATCGTGGAGTCGCTCCGGCTGGCGCTGGAATCGAACGGATACACGGTGCTGATCGCCCGCGACGGCAACCAGGGCCTGGCGCTTTCAGAGCGCGAGAATCCGGACCTCGTGATTCTCGACATGATGATGCCCAAGCGGAGCGGCTTTCTCGTGCTGGAAAAAATGCGCCGCACGCGAGAAACGCCGCTGCGCGTAATCATGATCACCGCCAACGAAGGCAGCCGGCACAAGGCATATGCCGAGATGCTCGGCGTGGACGACTACATTCGCAAGCCGTTCCCGATGGACCGGCTGATTGAAAGCGTGCAGCGGCTGATTGGTTAAAGCGTGTTCGGATTGACTGTAACGAGTGCCTGGGGCATCGCCCCAGAAAATCTCGTAACTGGGGCGATGCCCCAGCCACCCAAGTCCGAGCGAGACGACTACGCTCAGTTATTGGAGCTTTCCAAGTGCGACGTATTGCTTACGTATTTGTGGTCGTAATGGGCGCCTGTGTGGCGATCGCGCTATCGAGCTGTGAACGCCCGCAGCCCAAGGTTCGCTCCAATCCTAAAGCTCGCCCGCAGCAATCGGCGAACCAACCGACGTCGCTCGTGGGCCAGCCCGCGCCGGCGTTTGTGACGGTCGATCCGGACGGCGGCACGATCGATCTGAACAAACATCTGGGCAAAGACGTGATCATGCTCGACTTCTGGGCCACCTGGTGCGGCCCCTGCATCATGGCCATGCCGGAAGTCGCGGGCATCGCCAAGGAGTTCAAAGACCGCGGTCTGGTGTTTTATGCCGTGAACGTCGGCGAGGATCCGGATACGGTCAAAGAATTTCTGGCGAAGAACAAGTTCGACATCCCGGTGGCGATGGACTTCGACGGAAAAATCCAGGACGCGTTCATGGCCAACGGTTTGCCCCACACAGTCCTCATCGGCAAGGACGGCCGCGTGCAAGTCGATCACCTCGGCTATTGGAAAGGCTTTGCGAGCGAGTTATCCGCGCAAGTCGAGGAGCTGCTGGCGGGTAAGAATCTTGCCGGTGAATCGTCCGGCGAGTAAGCCGCGGTCGCGGCTGTAGCTGGACTCGCAAGAGTTCAGACTTTTGTGGCGATTGCTGAATTCTTGCGAATCCAGCCACAGAAAAGCTATTCCAGGGCAATCGCCCGCGCCAGCGGTTGCAGCACGCCGTCGACGACGTAGCCGTCGACCACTTCGCGGCACAGCCGGGCCAGCCGGTCGACGACGTCGACGTACGTCATGTCGGGCGGCAGGCTGCCGTATTGCCGGGCCGTGACGTACACGCTGACCTGCTCGTCCTGGAATTCGCCGGTGCGAATTTGGTAGGCGTTCGTGCGCGTTTCCACGTTCACGCGGCACTGCGTTCGGCACTCGTCGTCGAGGGCGAACGTGAGCGCCGGTTCGTTGCTGATGAACGTGGTGCCGGGCATCGCGCTGAGTTTCTCGAACGCGGGGCACACGCCGAGCGCCTCGGCGATCAATTGGTTCTGATTGCCACGGTAGGTGAAGTCGAACCCCATCATCAGGTCGAGCGCTTCGCAGTCGAGCCGGCTGAGCGAGAGTCCGTAAGGCGCGATCTCGAGCGCGTGCCGATGTTGCGCGAGCGCCGAATCGAACGAATCCGGATTCACGTAACCGGAGCAAATCCGCCGGGCCTCGACGGAGCACCAGCGGTAGCTGCCGCGTTCCTTGTCGGCCTCCAGAACGAAATCGCCTTTTTCACGCGCGTAGAAGTTCCGCAACTCGGGGAACTTCTTTTGCATTTGCTCGAAATAATGAAGAATCGCTTCGCGGTTTCCCGAGATCTCCATCTCGGTACTGAGGTTCATGCTCACGTAGTAGTCGTCAGCCAGCGAATGATACGCATTCATCGGTTGCGGTGTTCCTCCCGATTGATTTCGTAGGCCAAGCTTTCTAGCCTGACAGCGCCGCGAGTCAGCCTGGAAAGGCTAACATACTTGGGCCGTCCAGCCCTCGACGCCTTCACCCTAAAGTATAGAATGAATGATTCTGGAATGTCAAAGCGGCCGACGACATTAGCAATAGGCAGATTCGGGAGGAACCAAATTATGATCGGCACGCCCCAAAAGTCAGAGCGAACAGCTCGCAAGGGCGATGACGCAGCGGCGCACGATCAACAGACTATCGTTTACGCATTCGACTCCGAGTTGGGTTGGATGGCAATCGCGTGGCGAGACGGGGCGCTTCAAGGCATCGCCTTTGGCCATGCATCGCGGCGAAATGCCGAGATGGCGCTCGCTCGTTCGCTGCGGCTATCGCAGTCGTTTAGCCATATTGTGGGCGACAGAGAGTCGCACGACTTGCCACCGTGGGTGGATCAACTCATCGACAAGTTGCGGCGATTCGCCGATGGCGAAGCGGTCGATTTTTCAGACGTGCCATTGGACCTCGATCATCTCACGCCGTTCGCGCGCCGCGTGGTTGCCGCTTGCCGGCGGATCGATTGGGGCCGCGTGAGAACGTATGGCGACCTGGCAAGTGAGTGCCAAGCGCCTGGCGCCGCGCGGGCCGTGGGCACCGTGATGTCCAAGAACCGCCATCCGCTCGTCGTGCCATGCCACCGCGTCCTCGCCGCCGGCGGTGCACTGGGCGGCTACTCAGCTCCCGACGGCCTGCGAATGAAGCGACGACTGTTGGCGATGGAAGGGTCGTTGAATGACCGATCGATCTACGTCACACAAGGCCTGCAGTAAGCAAGAAGTTCCCGTCGAATGTAAAATGGGAATGGAGGATGTCGTGTCTCAAACTTCTACGCTCGAGTATTGGCAAGACGATGGCTGGTATGTTGGGCGCTTGAAGGTCGTGCCTGGCGTATTTAGCCAGGGACGTACGCTTGAAGAATTGGAAGAAAATGTCCAGGATGCGTATCGAATGATGGCGCAGGAGTCAGATTGATGAGCCCAAATATCGACGGTGTGCTTAGTCATGCCCTGGCACTCTCCAGCGGCGATCGCATTGAACTCGTCGAAGCGATCTTGGCATCGTTGCGTACTGAAGATCGTCCACCATTCGACGAATCGTGGCGCGAAGTGATTTTGCGCCGATCGGCGGACCTGGAATCGGGAAAAGTTTCGGGAGTTCCCTGGCGCGAAGTGAAGGCAAAGGCGCGAGGTCAGGCCGGTGGTTGACTTGCTGTTTCATCCAGAGGCCGAATTGGAGTACACGGCGGCAATCCATTGGTATGAAGAGCGAAGTTTACGGGCGGCTGCACGTTTTGAGTCGGAAGTAGAGCATGTGCTGGCACTGATTCGTTCCGATCCAGAAGCATTTGCTCGATACGACGACGTTCATCGATTTGTTCTCGTTCGTCGCTTTCCTTACAGTGTCGTTTATCGAACACTCTCTGAACGCCTCTATGTCATTGCGGTCGCTCACTCGAGTCGCTCACCCGGCTATTGGCAGAGCAGGCAGTAGGTCGCGATCGTTTTGCCGGAGTTCATCTTAGCCGAACATCCGCCCCAGCTCGCGTAGATACTCGAGCGCTTCGTCTAGTTCCGGCGCTTCGACGCCGGCCTGACGGCCGGCGCGGTCGCATTCGCCAAGCAGCACCAGTTCTTCAAAATGTTCCGATTGCTGGAGCCGGCGGCGGGCCCGGGCGCCGAGTGTGCCGCCGGCCAGTTGGTGGGCCAGCATGTGGTGCTCGATGAGCCAGGCGGTGCGATCCGTGATAAAACCGTCGAGCGCTTCCAGTCCGGCGGCCACGTGATTCGCCGGATCAATGGCCTTGCCGACGTCGTGCAGCAGCGCGGCCGTTAGAAACTCTTCGTCGTACGCCAACTGATCGCGGGCGTGATCGAACACTTGCAAACTGTGATAGAGCGCGTCGCCCTCCGGATGATAGGCCCGCGGCCCCTTCACATTCTCCAGCGGTAAGAGCAGCGATTCGAACAGTTGAAAGCGATCGACCTGACTGGCCGCCTCATCGGTCGCGGCGGCTAAATCCAAATCCGGATATTCGCGCTCCAGAAACTGCTCCAACTCCGCGATGCTCGCGCGCTCGATCGCCTTGCCGGTGATCGAGCTCTTGAAAACGTAATGCGCCTGATCCATCGGATAGATCGTCAGCTCGAAGGGAAAACCGTCAACCAGGTGTACGTGCGTAAAAATTCGCTCCTCGCCGTGCTTGCGCACTTGCTTGCGCTCCACCGTGTACACCAGCCCGTCTTGATCGAGCAGGTGCGACACCGCCTCGGCCGTGTCGGCGAAAACGTGCAAGTCGATGTCCGAGCCGTGCCGCACGTGGCCGGTCAGCACGCTGCCGATAAGCCGTGGGCGGAACGGCGCGAGGCGGCGCATCATCGCCAGCGCGGCCAACCGCATGGCCAGCAAGTTGTCGGTGCGCGCGTCGCCTTCATAGAGCCGCGCCAAAAG
>JAKEIB010000176.1 GCA_022614705.1 Planctomycetota bacterium
CGATCAGAGCAAGGTGCTGCCCGCTGGTACCAAGCGGCGCGGGATGCAATTAGCCGGCTGGCCCACGATGCGGAGCAACAAGGGTACGCACCGGAAGACGCGGAAGTGGCCATCAGACTTCGGCAGAAATTCTTTAAGACCCGGCGCGGTCGGCCATATCGCTTACTCTACACAATCGTCGGCAAGGAAGTGCGCGTGCTGCGTGTGCGCGGGCCGGGGCAAGCGCCGGTGACGGCCGACGATATTAGCGAATGACGCGGCAGCAGCCAAATGGGTAATAGCTTAGAACAACGGTGCGTTATCGCCTTGGCTGCTTCTCGGTTGTTGGTTGCGGGATTGATTGCCGCGCTGGTGTATCGTTCATCGGCCGCCGAAGTGACGAAGACCGTTGTCTACAAAGCGGGGCAGGACGGTTATCACACGTATCGAATTCCCGCGATTATTCGTGCCAAGAACGGCGACTTGCTGGCGTTTGCGGAGGGGCGCAAGGACGGGGCGGGCGATCATGGCGACATCGACATCGTGCTCAAGCGCAGCAGCGACGACGGCCAAACGTGGGGCGCGATGCTGCTTGTGCACGATGAGTGGGACGATCCGACAGCGAAAGTTTGGATTGGCAATCCGTCGCCGGTCGTTGATTTGATGGACCCGGAGCATCCCGGACGGATCTGGCTGGCGTTCACGCGGAGCAACGAGCGCGTTTTTGTGACGTCCAGCGACGATCATGGCGCGACGTGGACCGCGCGGCGCGAAATTACCGATACGGCGATGGATCCTGCGTGGGGCGGCTGGTACGCGACCGGCCCAATACATGGCATCCAGCTGGAGCGCGGCAAGCACGCCGGTCGGCTGATCATCCCGTCGGATCACCGCGATCTCGAACAGAAAGGCTGGGGCGCACATATTTTGTACAGCGACGACCACGGCGCGACGTGGCAGATCGGCGGCGTAGACACACGCGAGGCGCCCAATGCGCTGCATCCGAACGAGAACGTGGCCGTCGAGTTGGTGGACGGTCGAATTCTCGTCAATGCACGCGATCAGCACGGGACGGACCCGGCAACGCGGGCGGTCGCCTATAGCAGCGACGGCGGGACGACGTTCTATGCGCCGTTTGCTGCCGAGCCGAACATCAACACGCCGATCGTGCAAAACTCGCTGGTGAGGTTCGCCGCGACTGACTGGGGCGATGAGCGAAATATTTTGGTGTATTCCTGTCCGGGGCACGCGACGCAGCGGCGCGATTTGACGATTCTCGCGAGCTTCGATGAGGGCACGAGCTGGAAGATGAAGTGGGTGCTTCATCGTGGCCCGGCCGCCTACTCTGATTTGGTAAAGCTCGACGAAGAACTGCTCGGCGTGCTCTACGAGGCGGGCGAGCCGCTGTACGGCGAGATCGTGTTCGCCGTGTTTCGGTTAGGTGATTTTGCGACGGGTTCGAAGTGAATTGTCGCGCGGGACAAGTCCCGCCGCTAAATTGCCGCCGTCGCGCTAATTGAGTAGCCGTTCGAGAAGCTTGGCTAAGCGGTGGGCGGCCTCGACGGCGCGGCGTTCGGCGACGGTTTCCGCGTCGGATAAATAAGTGGGCGGCAGGTCGAGCGGGCCCAAGTGCGAATGGCCTTCGCGGTCGGCTATTTTTTGCATCATTTCCGGAGTGTACACGTACTGCTTGCACAACTCGTGGCTCTCGGCGATCCAGTCGTCGATTTCGAGCGAACCGGCGGCCCGTTGGGCCGCGGCTGTTAGTTCCGGGTTGTTCCGAAGATCGGCTGCCAGGACGCGGATGGTTTCGTATCGCTCGTCGGTCGAAATCTGGCTATCCCAAAAGGCGTGCAGGTCCCATTCGTGCTCGAACTGGAGGAAGTTGCCGCCGTGGTCGCCGTCGCGGAAGCGGTGCGCGGTATACAAGGCGCTGGAATGCAGCGGCTGGTGCGAGTCGCCGGTTAAATGGATCAACCAGCACAAATGCACGGACCGACTTTCGGCAGGCGCCGTCTTATCTTGCACGATGCGGGCCGAATTCTTGACCGCCTGGATGACGTTCATTTCCGGATCGTCGTGGTCATCGGGTGGATCGCGGCGGAGATTCTGACGAAGGTGAGGCTCCAGGTTGCGGCGCTCGGCGTCGTTGAGGTAGATCGGACGGTTGATGAAATGCCACCACGGTCGGTTGAACCTGGTCACGTCCTCGCGAGAGACCGAACCTCTCGCATCGCGTACAATGTCGGGCCACGTTCCAGCGTGGGCGAATAACCATTCGTTTGTTTCGCGGTCGTTGCCGCGCTGCACCGCGCGCGGCATGAATCGCTCGAAGTGGTCGACAAACCGCGGATGGGCGCGGAGCAAATCGATTACTTTGCCTCGTGTTGCTTCGTTCATTTCGTCGTAAGCGATGAGGCCGACGATCAAGTGGCCGGAGGAATTCCAGGCAAGCGCCGCGGAAGTCGCGAGAAAAGCCCAACACGTGAAACCGATTGCGACCAAACGGCTCGAACGAAGCATGGAGATACCCTTGGAAGATTACGAGTCGCCCCAGACTGCCAATCTAAGGAACTCGAACAAGACCGCCGGGGACTGGCTCATTTTGCGGAGTCCTCGGAGCAAAATGTGCCTGTCCCCTTCTCGCCGGGCGGTTTCGTTAGAGTTCCTAACATAAAGCCGCGACCGCTGGTCGCGGGGTATGTGATGGCAAGTATCACCGACAAATCACCACTCACCGACCGCCTCGGCCGCGTGCACACCAGCCTGCGGATCAGCGTCACCGATCGCTGCAATATCCGCTGCTTCTACTGCATGCCGGACG
>JAKEIB010000177.1 GCA_022614705.1 Planctomycetota bacterium
GCGTTCGCCGCTCCCGCCGCGGCAACTCCAGCGACGGCCGATGCGCCGGTCATCGAATCCAACCCGGCCGTCCGCGCCGCACTCGAGATCCCGCGCAAAGAACCGGCCGACTATTTCCAAGCCATCACCTGGCTCATCGAGCTCGACCGCCCCGAACTCGCCAAACCAATTCTGGACGAGCTTACAAAACTGCCACTCACCGGCGCCCAGCGCGCCGTGCTTGTCGAGCAGTTCGGCTCGCGCAGCATGCTGCGGCTCGCTCGCGCCAAACCGCTCGCTCCCGCCGGCGCCGAATTCGCCGACGCCTGCATGAAAGCCGCGGCCGCAATAACGAATGATCCTAAGCGGATCGCCGCGCTTGTCGCGCAGTTGGCCGACCCGTCCGCCGAGATTCGCGTAATGGCCCGCAACGACCTGGCAGCCACCGGTCGGGCCGGAGTCGTGGCCACGCTCGAAGCGCTGGCCAACGAAACTGATCCAGCCCGCCGCGAAGCGCTTGTCGCCGCCGCCGGCCAAATGGACCCGCTCGTTGTCGGCCCACTTCTGGCGATGCTCGATACCCGCGACGAGCAGCTACAGCTTGAAGTCGCCGACCTCTTGAAACAACTGCGTGCGCCGCAGGCAATCCCGCTGCTCCCGCAGCCCGCCGACTCGGCCGAGCGAGCGCTCACAATCGCCCTACACAATTACCGGCGTGGCATGCTCCCCTTCGCGCCCGATGAATCCGAGCAGATCGAGCTCTGGCAATGGGACGACGCGACCAAGAAACTCGCGTCCACGCGTTACCCAGCCGACGAAGCGCGCATCATCTGGATGGCCCGGTTGGCCCGCGAACTCGCGCGAATTCAACCGGGCAATCAGGCCTACGTCAAGCAAGCCCGGCTGCTGCAATTGGAAGCCGCGGCACTCGTCGCGCCCGCCAGCCAGTCGCCAATCCTTGATGAACTACGCACGGCCGACGTCATGGAATTGGATGAACTCTTGGCCGACGCATTGAAATCGAACTACGCGTATGCGGCCGTCGCCGCGGCCGACGCGTTGGGCGAACGCGGCACGGCCGATGTCCTCTACTCGGCCGATTCGCAGCCCACCGCGCTCGCCAACGCCTTACAGCATCCCAATCGCCGTGTGCGCTTCGCCGCGTTGCGGGCCATCATGAGGCTCGACCCGAAGTCGCCGTACCCCGGCTCCAGCCGCGTTCCCGAAGCCTTGGCCTGGTTCGCCGCCGGCACGGGAGAACGGCGCGCCTTGGTGGCGATGCCGACCGCCGTCGCCGCCACGAATTTGGCCGGTATGCTGGCCGGCGAGCAACTCCATGCCGACGCAACCGACCGTGGACGCGACGCGGTCGACTTAGCCCGCGCGATGCCGGACCTGGAAATGATCTTCGTCGACATGCACATCGACGGCCCGGACATCCGCCAAGTGCTGTACGAGCTCCGCACGAGCCCGACGACCGCCGAAATCCCCATCGCGCTGCTCGCCCCGTCAGGTCGCCTCGCCGCGGCAGAGCAGCTTGCCGCTGAGCACACGCGCGTCATCGCCGCACCGCGCCCGCATTCCGCGGAAGCCGTCGCGCGACTTGTCGAACAACTGACGACGCTTTCCGGGCGTTTCGCCGTGCCCGCCGACGCCCGTGCCGCCGAAGCCGTCGAGGCCGTGACGTGGCTCTCAAAACTTGCCTCTGGCGAACGACCGTTTTACAAGATTCGCCGCACCGAACCGGTCATCGAGGCCGCGTTATACGGAAGCACCACTGCCGAGCCGGCCATCGCCGCGTTGGCTCAATTGGGTGCGCCCGAAAGCCAATGCGCGCTTGTGAACTTCGCCAGCCAACCCACATTGTCGATTACCGTCCGCTCGCAAGCCGCCGACGCATTCCGCAAAAACGTCGCCGCACACGGCTTGTTGCTGACGAGCAGCGAAATCCTCACCCAATACGACCGCTACAACGCCAGCGAGCGCGCGGACGCCGACACACAGCGCGTCCTCGGTTCGCTGCTGGATTCAATCGAATCCCGCCGCAACGTCGAAGCTCCCCGGCCCCTCCCGCCTCAACCATGAGCCGAATCGTCGCCAGCATTGGCCCCCGCACGCCGAACATCGAACCGCTGCCGGGCATCATCGGCTCCAGCGCGGCGATGACCGAGGTGTATCGGCTCACGC
This sequence comes from Planctomycetota bacterium, assembly GCA_022614705.1. GTDB lineage: Bacteria > Planctomycetota > Planctomycetia > Pirellulales > Lacipirellulaceae > JABDGM01. Next base: position 2,167 of record JAKEIB010000177.1, read on the forward strand.
GCCAGGTCGCCCGCAGCCGCGCGTCGGTGCTACTGCTCGGTGAAACGGGCACGGGCAAGGAGCTCATCGCGCACGCAATTCACGAACTGAGCCAGCGCCGCAACCGGCCGTTCGTACGCGTTAACTGCGGCGCGCTCAGCGAAAGCCTGCTGGAAAGCGAACTGTTCGGCCACGTCCGCGGCGCGTTTACCGGCGCGATCGACAATCGCACTGGCCGCTTCGAGGCGGCCCATACCGGCACTATCTTCCTCGACGAAATCAACTCCACGACGCCTCACCTGCAAGTGAAGCTGCTCCGCGCCCTGCAAGAGCGCGAGTTCGAACGTGTGGGAGACACTCAGACCATTCGCGTCGATACCCGCGTGATCGCGGCCAGCAACCGCGACCTCTTAGCCGAAGCCGCCGACGGTCGCTTTCGCGAGGACTTGTACTACCGGCTCAACGTCGTGCCCATCCACTTGCCTCCGCTGCGCGATCGCCGCGAAGATATTCCCGAACTGGTTGCTCATTTTCTCGATTTGTACAATGAGCAGAACGATCGCTACGTGGCCCACATCGACCCGAAGGCCCTCGCCGCGCTGCAGCAATACCACTGGCCGGGCAACGTTCGCGAGCTGCAGAATTACGTGGAGCGGGCCGTCGTCATGGCCCCCGGCGACGAACTCACGTGCGAACTGTTGCCGCCTGTCGTAACTACGGGCCGCTCCCCGCGAGCCATCGGCGCGCCGCTCGACTTCGAAGGCCTGGCGGAAGAGTTGGTCCATCGCGGTCTGGGCGACGCCGGCTCGGAAGCGGCCGACATCCACAGCCGCATTGTCGATCGCGTCGAGCGCGAAGTGATCGCCCAAGTGCTGCAGGAGTGCGAAGGCGTGCAAATCAAAGCCGCCAGCCGCCTCGGCATTAACCGCAACACGCTGCACAAAAAACTCAAACAATACGGCCTCGACGGAGAATGAAGGAAGAGGGGGAGAGGGGGAGACACGAATGAGTGTCGGCTGTAATTCAAGTCCCCCCTCTCCCCCTCTCCCTATCTCCCCCTCTGATCCCATGTCCGGAATCTCCACCATCTGCTTCGCCGCCTGCTACGCAATTGCCTTCGCGCTGGAACTCGTCGGCTTGAGGGTCCGATTCGCCTGGCATCGCGCGGCGCTCGTAGTCATCACGCTTGCCGGCTTAGCGGCGCACACGCTCTACCTCAGCCAAATCGCGGCCGACGCCACTGCTTTGCCCGTGTCCACGGTCGAATGGCTCCTGCTGGCCGCGTGGGTACTGGCGATCATCTACTTCGCCGCGTTGTTCTACCTGCCGCGCAGCGCTGTCGGCGTCGTGCTGCTGCCGATCGTACTCGGTCTTATAGTCAGTTCGCTCTGGGCCAGCCCTGAGCCGCTCGCGCCCGAGAGATCGTTCTACGCCTGGTCGATGTTCCACGGCATCGTCCTGCTGTTGGGAGCGGTCGCCGTGTGCATCGGTTTCCTCGCCGGCCTGATGTACCTCGTGCAAAGCTACGGCCTGAAGCACGTTCGCTCGGCGGCCAATCGCCTGCGACTGCCCAGCCTCGAATGGCTGGAACACGTCAACAGCCGCGCGCTGGGTATTTCCGCCCTGTTCATCGGTCTCGGATTCGTTTCCGGAATCGTGATGGCCCTGGCCGCGCATCGCGGCGAGACCTCGTACCACCTGTGGACCGACCCCGTCGTGCTCAGCCTGGCGGCAATGCTCGTCTGGCTGGTGGCCGCCGAAATTTTCCGCCTCGTCTACCCGGCCGCCCGCCGCGGCCGAAAAGTCGCCTACCTCACCCTGGCTTCCTTCGTTTTCCTGGTAATCGCACTCGCCTCGCTGATGCTGCTCGACAACGTCCACGGCAATAGGACTGATGTAACAATTCATTCGCGAACCAATTGCGGATTGCGGATTGCGGATTGCGGATTCAATACAGCCCTCAATCCGAAATCCGAAATCCGAAATCCGAAATCGAACACATGAACAGCGTCGCCCGGCTAACCATGATCGGCTGCAGCCACAGGCATTCCAGCCTGGCGGTCCGCGAGCGGCTGGCCTTCACGCCGGCGCAAACGCTCGACGCTTTGGCCGCCTGGAGCGCGACCCATCCCGAGACCGAGGCCGTACTCTTATCCACCTGCCACCGCGTCGAGCTCTACGCGGCGACCGAGGAACCAACGACTGCGATCGATGCCGCGACGCTCAGCGCCCACCTGGCCAACTTCCACAACGTGCCCGTCGAGGAAATCCGCGGCGAGCTCGTTTCGCTGGAAGGCGAACAAGTAGTCCGCCACTTGTTTCGCGTGGCCGCCAGTCTCGACAGCATGGTGCTCGGCGAGGCGCAAATTCTATCGCAGGTGAAGCAGGCCTACGAAGCGGCCCGGCAAATCGGCAGCACGGGCCCCGTCACGCACGGCTTCTTCCAATCCGCCATTCGCGTGGCCCGCCGCATCGCCAACGAAACGACGCTGCACAAACATCGCGTCAGCATCCCCAGCGTCGCCATCGCCGACTTCGCGTCGCGGATCTTCGAGCGATTCGACGACAAGCACGTGCTCGTGATCGGGGCCGGTAAAATGGCGCAAGAAACGCTGCACTACCTGACCGACGCCGGCGCGCGTACGATCGTCGTCCTCAATCGCGATCACGAGCGCGCCCAAGCGCTCGCCGAGCAATGGCACGGCCGGGCCGCGCCGTGGGAAGAGCTGTTCGAACAATTGGTCGCCGCCGACCTCGTGATCAGCACCACGGGCGCCGACCGCCCCGTCGTCACGCTCGCCGACTACCGGCGAAAAGTCGTGCCACGCCGATATCAGCGGCCACTGTTCGTACTAGATTTGGCCATGCCGCGCGATTTTGAGCCGGCCATCGGCGAGGAGCTGGGCGTGTATCTCTACGGCATCGACGACCTATCGGAAGCCTGCGAACGCAATCGCAAGGCCCGCGCCGACGCCCTGCCCGCCGCCGAAAAGATCATCGACGAGGAAACCCGCGCATTCGTCGCCGAAACACGCCATCGCGAATCCGGCCCGGTCATCGCCCGCTTCCGCGAGGGCCTTGAAACCGTGCAGCTAGCCGAACTCGAGCGGCTATTCAACCGATTGCCCGAGCTGGGCGACCGCGAGCGCCAAGAAATCCGCCAGGCCTTCGATCGCCTGGTGGCCAAGATCCTGCACCCACCGCTGGAATCGCTCCGCGACGAATCCCGCAACGGCTCCCATCTCGGGCTGCTCGAAGCGCTGCAGCGGTTGTTCCAATTGAAAGAAAAGGATTAGCGGTTCAATTGACTCCGCTAAGCCGCAAGCGGCGGCGCGCTACTCGTCGTCCTCGTCCTCGAATTCGTACTCGTACTCTTCCTCGTCGTCTTCGAGATCGTCGTCATCCGCTTCGAGGTCTTCGTCGGCTTCCTCCTCTTCGTCCTCGGCTAGCTCGTCGTCTTCGACTTCCTCCCATTCGTCCTCCTCGAAGTCCTCATCGTCGTCGTCGAAGTCTTCTTCCTCGTCGTCATCGAATTCCTCGTCGTCATCCTCGAACTCTTCGTCCTCGTCGAGGTCGTCATCGTCTTCGATCTCGTCGTCGTCGTATTCCTCATCCTCGAAGTCGTCGTCGTCGTCCTCGACCTCTTCCTCGTCGTCGTCCTCAAATTCTTCCTCTTCGTTCGCGGCAGCGATCGCGCGATCGAGCAATGCGGCGGCACGTAATTCTTCTAGGCTCATCTTCAATCTTCTCCAATGACATGTAGCTGGCCTCTCTGAGGCCGGCTCCCCAACGTGCCGGGGTTAGAGACCCCAGCTACAGTCCCCCAGCACCTTATCACAATCTTACCCGATGTCGGGAAAACAATCAGCCTATGCAGCTTCGGCGTCGGTGGTCAACCCGGAGTGGGAAACGCTTTTCGTAGTCGACCAATCGTCGTTCGATTCGTCGGACTGCGACGAGCGCCGCAACTGGTCCGACCACGGTAGTTGGTCCAGGTTCGACAGCCCATACACTTCGAGAAAACGCTTGGTTGTACCGTACCGCAGAGGCCTCCCTAATTCTTCCGAACGGCCCACGATACGCAATAGGTCGCGGTCCATCAACTGGCGGAGAATCTCCCCGCAGGCGACGCCGCGAATCGCCTCCACCTCGGCCCGCAAAACTGGTTGCCGATAAGCCACCACGGCCAATGTCTCGAGCGCCGGCGGGGATAGGCGGATTTCCCGCTCTGGAGCCCCCTGTGGACGCAGCCACGGCGCAAATTCCCGTCGGCTCAAGAGCTGATACCCTCCCGCCACTTGCGCCACCTGGAACGCGCAGCCTCGCCCGTCGTACCGCTCACGCAAACTGCGTAACAATGTCCGCGCTTCGGTGGCGTCCGCAAGATTCGCCAGTTGAGCCAGCTTTCGCAGCCCGAGCGGCTGGCGGGCAAGAAACAAAATGGCTTCCAACCGGCTGCGTCGCGCGGCGGCCCGGCTATCCAACCCTGCCGCGGGCGATTTTCCACTCGACACACGACAAAACGCGTACGGCCGCTCGCGGCCGAACGCCGCCAGCGTACCGCGATTGACTGCCACAATTCCGTGCAGTTGTCGAGCCAGGCTTTTCATACGTTTAAGTGCAGCTTTGGACTGCAGGGAAGTTCAAACTAGCCGCATATTGGCGTATCACCGCAGCAGAGTCTGCTGCTCCGTCCGCCAGGCCTCCACCTTTGCCACGACCTGCTCCACCGCCGCCACCGGCTCGCTCGCCACGGCCTCGAAGTGCCGCGCTAGAACAGACGTCTCCGACAATTTGGCGCGGCAACAGCAGCGATACAACTGCCCGCTCGAACCCCACGGTGCAACTTGCGCGTCGGCGCCTCCCATTGCCTGCAACCGCGTCAACAACGGCGCCAAGCCGTCCGCCTCCAATGCCGGAGCCAACGGCGCGGGCGCCGTCAAAACGGCCTCGCCCGCTCCGTAGGGTGTGTTTTCGCCCGCATTCACAAGAGGTACGAGTTTAGGTGCAGCGGAAATCGGTTCCGGGTCGACAACCGCAGATGATTGTTCCGCAACGAGCGGCGGTGCCGCGGCTCGCGGATCGCCCGCCGGCGACGCGGCATCGGTCGTTCCCTGCTGCGATTCGTTCCACGAAGCCTGCACCTTCTCCATCGCCGTCACCGCGATCGTTTTCACCTGCTCGGTCGACGGCCCGTACAGCTGCCAGCCCTTCACGACAATCACCCCCGTCGCGATCATCACAATCGCCCGATAAACGGTCCTCAACGACGGCATGCGATATCTCCAGTAAATGTCAGTTTAGCCGCGGGGCGCGGGACGCCGCGGCGGCGACCGAAGCGGAGCGCGTTCGGATCACCACCCACCGGGCCGCGAATCTTACCCGCCCCATTTTCCGTCCCGCAATGGCAGATTGGTTCTACATTCAGGCCGTTTTCCGCCCGCATCACGCCGTCCTATGATGAAGGCATGCCCGAGCCGATCTACCTCGATCACAACGCCACGACGCCGCTGCTGCCGGAAGTCGCCGAGGCCATGCGCGCCCGCTGGGCCGAGCCAGTGTTAAATCCCGCCAGCCAGCACGAATTCGGCCGCGCGGCGCGCCGCGTTCTGGAAGACGCCCGCGACCGCATCGCGGAAATCCTCGGCGCGAAAACTGTCGGCCCCGACGCCGACCGCGTCCTCTTCACCAGCGGCGGCACCGAATCCAACAACCTCGCAATTCAAGGCCTCCTCCAGCGAGCCGGGGCGCGGGCACCATCCGCTGCGGATGGTCGGCCCCCGTCCGGGGCGGAGGACCGCCAGGCTCGCCATTTAATAATTTCCGCAGTTGAACACCCCAGCATCGCCACTCTCGCCGACGAACTCCACCGCCGCGGCCACGCCATCGATCAACTCGGCGTCGACCCCCACGGCGTAATCTGCGTCGCCGACCTTGCCAATCTTCTGCGCCCCAACACTGCCCTCGTCGCCGCCATGCTCGGCCAAAACGAAACCGGCGTCCTGCAACCCGTCGCCGAGTTAGCCGCGATTTGTGCGAAGCACAGCATCCCACTGCACACCGATGCCGCCCAAGTCGTCGGCAAACTGCCAGTCAACTTCCGCGCGCTTGGCGCCGCGACCATGACCATCGCTGCCCACAAGTTCCACGGTCCGCTCGGCATCGGCGCACTCATCGTGCGGCACGGCGTCGACCTCCAGCCGCAACTCTTCGGCGGCTTCCAACAAGCGGGGCTCCGCCCGGGCACCGAACCCGTCGCGCTCGCCGTCGGCATGTGCCGCGCACTCGAACTGTGGCACGCCGAACAGCACGAGCGCGCCGCCCGGATGCGCGAACTTCGCGACCGATTTGAGCGCATGATTCTCGCCGGCTGGCCAGCCGCGGTTATCATCGGCGTCTTGGCCGACCGCCTGCCGCACACGTCGAACATCGCCTTCGTCGGCCTTGATCGCCAAATGCTTTTCATGGCGCTCGACCAGGCTGGTATCGCCTGCTCGACCGGCTCCGCATGCGCCAGCGGCTCCAGCGAAACGTCACCCGTTCTTATCGCCATGGGCTGCGAAGAGGCCGTTTTAGGGAGCGCTTTGCGGTTCAGTTTAGGGGCCACAACGACGGCCGCCCACATCGACGAAGCGGCTCGTCGCATCCTCCACTGCTGCAATGCGTTGCGGCAACAAAAACAACGGTGAAAATCGCGTTAGCCGTCTCCCGTCCGCGGTCCAAATCGGATAGAATTCGGGTTTGTCGTTCAGGGCCGTTTGCGAACGATTTTTCGTCCCGCTTGGACCGCATTTCCGCGGACGGAGCCGACGTGGTCGATTACCTCACCGAGATCCCGCTACCCGGTCGAATTCTCGTCTCGCCGAACACAAGACTGGCCGGCCACCATACTTCGGGCGCGCTGCCTTCGTACGTCGCGGGACCAGAAAATCGCCTCGTCGCCGCCACGTTCAATCGACTGCTGAGCAACAACTCGAACGACACGACGCACGCTTTCGCGCCTCACGTGCTTGCCCTATTCGGCCACAGCGGCGTCGGCAAAACGCATTTGGCTCTGGGCCTGGTGCGACACTGGCAACACGCGTTCGGCGTCGACGCGGCCCAGTACACAACAGCCGCCGACTTCCGCCGCTTGATCACCGATGCGATCGACACCAACTCAGTCGGCGAATTCCGCCGCCAATGCCGCACGCGTCAGTTACTCGTCATCGACGACATCCATCGCCTGTCGTCCGACGATTACCTACTGCACGAGCTGCGCTACACGCTCGATGCGTACGAGGAAAACAATGGCCTCATTGTCGTCACGTCGCATCGCCCAGCGGACACGCTCGCCAACTTGCCGCCCGATATTCGCAGTCGCCTGGCGTCGGGCTTGACGCTGCAACTGGCGCCGCCGGGAAGCGCCGCGCGCACGCGTATCATCCGGCACGCATCTTCCGCCCTTGGACGCGCCCTTTCCGACGACGCGGCCCATCGGCTTGCCGACGGTGTAAACGGCACGGTCAACGACATGCTCGGCGCACTGTTTGAACTGTGCGCCGCACCGCAGACGACCGCTCGGAACGACGCAGCTCGTACCGAGCACCTACTGGCCGCCCGCGCCGCTAGACGACCGACGCTCCAAGAAATCCTCGCCGTTGTCGCCAAGTACACGAACGTACCGCAAAAACAGCTAAAAAGCGGCTCCCGCAAGCAGTCGATCGTTTCGGCGCGGGCAATCGTCGTTTACCTGGCCCGCGAGCTGGCCGCGGCGAGCTACGACCAAATCGGCCGCATCCTCGGCGGCCGCGACCATACCACCATCATGCACAACTACAAGAAAGTCGACCGCGAGCTTGCCCGAGACGTCGCAACGCAAGAAGCCGTCGCCGATTTACGCCGCATCCTTATGAGCCGCTAAATAGGTAGCTGGTTTCGCAAGAATTCAGCTGTGTCCTGAGTTCTTGCGAATTCAGCTACGGATTATGAGACCAGTCGCTAGCGACCGTGGAAAACGTGTTTCAACCGTGTCGAATTCGACGCGAAAACGCCGCCGCCTGAACCACAAATCGCCAATATCAACAAATCTCGCGCTGCGCTCGACAGCCGGCCGACGTGCCAGCGACATCACACCAACACTCTTTACACATTCAAAGAGCAGTCTGAACTCGTCACCACCACAGCACTTTCGCATCCAATCGCTAGCTCAATCGACGCCGGACCGCCTCATAAAATAATCACTACAAGAACTTAAACAACTCTTTACCAATCCATCGCCAAACTCTCCTCCCTCAACAAGTCGGACGCGTAGCGATTCTCATTCACGAGGCTCCACCGCATCCGCAAGGACATCACGACGATGAAAATCACCTGCAATCGAGAGAAGCTGCTCCACGCATTCCAAACGGCCGCCGCAGTTGCCCCGGCACGCAGTCCTAAGCCGATCCTGCAGAACGTCAAGCTGGAAGTTGCGAAAGAAGCCGCGACCCTCCTGGCCACCGACCTGGAAGTCGGCATCCGCTACGACGTGTCCGGCATCGAAGTCGACGCGCCCGGCGCCGCCGTGCTCCCCGTCGCCCGTTTCGGATCCATCCTTCGCGAAAGCAGCGACGCCACGTTCCGCATCGAGTCCGATAGCGAGGGCACGACGATCCGCGGCGAGCGCAGCCAATTCAAGCTGCCCTCCGAAAACCCGCAGGATTTCCCCGCCGTCGCCGAGTTCGGCGAAAAAAGCTACTACGAAGTGTCTGCGCGGCTCTTCCGCGAGCTCATCCGCCGCACGATCTTCGCCACCGACAACGAGAGCAGCCGCTATGCTCTCGGCGGCGTCAAGCTGGAGTGGAAAGACAATGTGCTCACCGCCGTGGGCACTGACGGCCGTCGCCTCGCGAAAATGGAAGGACCGGCCCAAGCCGTGGGCCAGCCCGCCCCATTTGGCGACGTCACCGTCGTCCCCACGCGCGCGATGAACCTCATCGAACGCGCCCTCGCCGAGGATGGAAGCGAAGTGCAGATCGCCGTCCGTCAGAACGACATCCTCGTGAAGAACCCGCGCGCCACGATTTACTCGCGCCTGCTCGAAGGCCGCTACCCGCGCTGGCACGATGTATTCCCGCAGCGCCCCAGCTCAACGAAGATCGACCTCACCGTCGGCCCCGTGTACGCCGCCGTGCGTCAAGCGGCCATCGTCACCAGCGAGGAGAGCCGCGGCATCGATTTCACGTTTGGCGGCGGCTCGCTCGTGCTCGCCGGCCAAACGGCCGACGTCGGCCAGTCGCGCGTCGAGCTGCCGATCTCCTACGATGGCACGCCGATCTCGATCACGCTCGACCCGCGCTTCGTCATCGATTTCCTCAAAGTGCTCGAGCCCGAGAAAGCGTTCACGATCGACCTGCAAGACAGCGACGCAGCCGCCGTCTGCACCACCGACGACGGCTACGGCTATGTCATCATGCCCCTAGCCCGCGACCGCTAGATGCCGCTTGCGGCTTAGCGCCGTCCACCACACCCAATAACCACCGCCGCACAAACCCATTAACCCCACACCTCCCAACAACGCCGCCGATTTCGCCGCACGTCGGATGCGCGAACAGCGCCGCCACTACGCCCGCCGCCCCAAGCCAATCAAAGACGTGCTGGCCCAACTGATTACGCTTCGCGGTTACGGCCGCATCCAGGCCGATGCCGATTTCACGGCCGCCTGGCGTGCCGCCGCCGGCGAAACGTTTGCCCAATACACGCTCCCCGGCCGCCTCAAACGGGGCGTCCTCGAAGTCACCGTCAGCAATTCGATCGTCATCCAAGAGCTTACGTTCCGAAAACAACAAATCCTCGCCACCCTGCGCGAACAACTCCAGGGCGCCAACATCCGCGACGTCAAATTCCGCATCGGCACGATCGCCTAGAGAAACAACCATAGCCACAGAGGACACAGAGACCACAGAGAGGAAACACAAAATACAAACCGAAAAGTGCAAGATGCAGAGTCGGCATTTTGGTTTTGCATTGGTCATTTTGTATTCCCAGCTTTCCTCTGTGAACTCTGTGTTCTCTGTGGCAAACTACATACAGTGCTACGCCACCAAGGCAACACAAAACATGGCAGACGATAACCAAAACAACGACGAACCCGAAAAGAAGCTCCCCCCGCATGGCGGCGAGGCCTACACGTCGGAGGATCTCCAGCATCTCAGCGACCTGGAGCACGTCCGCGAACGCCCCGCCATGTACATTGGCGACACCACCGGCCGCGGCCTGCACCACCTCGTCTATGAAGTCGTCGACAACTCGATCGACGAAGCCATGGCCGGCCACGCCACGGTCGTCAGCGTCTCGATCAACGTCGACGGCTCGGTGACCGTCGAAGACGATGGCCGCGGCATCCCCGTCGAGCGCCACGCCCAGCTCTCCGAAGAAGCCGGCCGCGACATGTCCACGCTCGAAGGCGTGATGACCGTCCTCAAGTTCGGCGGCAAATTCGAAAAAGGCGCCTACCAAACGTCCGGTGGCCTGCACGGCGTCGGCGTCACCGTCGTAAATTTCCTCTCCGAATGGTGCGAGGTCGAGGTCTGCCGCGACGGCCAGGTCTATCACCAGGAATACGAACGCGGCGTCCCCAAGACCGACGTCCGCCGCGTCGGCAGCACCACCAAACGGGGCACGAAAACCACGTTCAAACCCGATCCGCAAATCTTCCAAACGACCAAATTCATCTACGCCACGCTGCAAAAGCGCATGCAGGAGCTGGCCTTCCTCAACCAGGGCGTGCGCATCACCATCGCCGACGATCGCACCGACGAAAAAGAATCGTACCAGTACGACGACGGCCTGCGGCAATACATCCAGCACCTCAACCGCGCCAGCGAGCCGGTCCACGCTGACGTGCTGTACGTCAAAGGCGAGGACAGCGGCGTCACCGTCGAAGTCGCCCTTCAGTACTCGGCCGAGTACACCGAGAACGTCCACTCCTACGTCAACAACATCAACACGACCGAAGGCGGCACGCACCTTTCCGGCTTCCGCACCGCGCTCACGCGCTGCATCAACAACTACGGCAAAAAGAGCGGCCTCTTCAAAGACCTCGTCCCCAGCGGCGAGGATTTCCGCGAAGGCCTCACCGCCGTCGTCAGTTGCCGCATCCCCCATCCACAGTTCGAAGGCCAGACGAAAACCAAGCTCGGCAACGGCGAAGTCGAAGGCATCGTCAACTCGCTGTTCGGCGAATACCTCACCAAGTTCCTTGAGGAAAACCCCAAGGCCGCCAAGGCCATCGGCAACAAGGGCCTGCTCGCGGCCGAGGCCCGCGTGGCCGCGCGCAAGCAGAAAGAGCTGATCCGCGAGCGCAAAGGCGCCCTTTCCGGCGGCGGCCTGCCCGGCAAGCTCCGCGACTGCTCCAGCCGCGACGTCGATAAGTGCGAGCTGTACCTCGTGGAAGGCGACTCGGCCGGCGGCAGCGCCGAAGGCGGCCGCATGCGCGAGTACCAGGCCATCCTCCCCTTGCGAGGCAAAATCATCAACGCCTACAAATCGCGCGAAGACAAAGTGCTCGCCAACGAGGAAATCCGCAGCATGATCTCCGCCGTCGGCACCGGCATCGGCGAAGACCAGGACCTCAGCAAGCGACGCTACGGCCGCATCGTCATCATGACCGATGCCGACGTCGATGGCTCGCACATCCGCACGCTGCTGCTCACTTTCTTCTACCGGCAAATGTTCGAGCTCGTCAAAGGCGGCCACGTGTACGTCGCCCAGCCCCCGCTGTTCCGCGTCCGCAACAAGTCGAACACCTACTACGTGCAAACCGAAGAGGAAATGCGCACGCAGCTCCTCGACGCGGGCCTGGCCGACGCAGTGTTCAACCCCAACAATGGCCGGCTCGTCGAAGGCGACACGATGGCCAAACTCGTCCGCACGCTGGCCACGATCGAAGAAGCGATCATCGCCCTGGAGCGCCGCGGCATCAGCCTCAAGATCCACGCTACCCGCCAGGATGCCAAGGGCCGACTGCCCATCTACCACGTTTACCTCGACGGCCGCGACGAGTGGTTCACCTCGCGCGAAGAGCTCGATAACTTCGTCGCCAAGCAGGAAAAAGACGCCGGCGGCAAAGTCAACGTCGACGTCGGCCTGCCCACCTCAGTCCCCCGCTCGACTGAGCGTGTCGAAGTCGGCCCTCAGTCCCCACCCAGCACCAATGGCGACGAACGCCACGAGCGGATCCGCATCGTCGAGCTGCACGAAGTCCGCACGATCAACACGATGCTGGCCGATCTCACCAAGCTCGGCTTCGAAATCGACGCGCTCATCCCGCAGGAGCGCACCGGCGAAGAAGCGGCTCGCTACACGCTCCGCCGCGGCGACACGGAAACCGGCCTGGAAGACCTCCGCAGCCTGCCCGGCGCGATCCGCGCCGCCGGCGAAAAAGGCCTGCAAATCACCCGCTTCAAAGGCCTCGGCGAAATGAACGCCGAAGAACTCCGCGACACCACGCTCGATCCCGCCAACCGCACGCTCGTCCAAATCCACATGGATGACGTCAGCGGCGCCGACGACCTGTTCCGAGTCCTCATGGGCGACCAGGTAGAACCCCGCCGAGAATTCATCCAAAAGCACGCGCTGGATGTGCGGAATCTGGATGTTTGAGATCTGTTCCAATGTTAAGCTCTGAGGCGATCGTTGGCAGAATTGACGCGATTGCAGACCGAATACGTCAACATGCGCGAGAGCCGGAGTTTTCAACCGAAGTTCAAAGTCGCAATCGGTCGCCAAACTACGCGATGTCGGACAATGACGTATTACGGACGATGATTGAATTAATTGCGTTCAGCCAGGGAGCGAGAGCTGATCGCATTGGTGCAATGATAGATCGCGGGGTTTTTCAGCACGTTTTCGGCTCATTTGAACCGAGCAATGTCGCTCAGATGGATTTCGATGAAATCCGCAAGCACCACTGGGAAGGGAAACTATCTCCAATGCGCTTTCCACAGAAAATCCAAAAGATGCTCGCCTGTGCTGCTATGGCCCATCGCAATAAATCTGCAACATTGGCCTGGACAAGTACATAATATCATGGGACAAGGCGCGCCATGAGCGTAGGCGCCTATTCGACGTGTGAGA
>JAKEIB010000178.1 GCA_022614705.1 Planctomycetota bacterium
CGCTCCGACTGCTTCCGGCTGGAGCGACCCCTTGCCGGGCGGGACTTGCACCCGCGACAATGCCAGCACCTTTCCACGGCGCACTGAGAAATGCGGGCTAGCCATTTCCGTAGGTCGATGACGCAACGAGAATTGCACGGTTCCACGTTCCTGGGTGACCAGTACTTGGGCCCCGGCGCGCTCGTAGGTTTCCACCACAGGACCGATGTCGTCGTCGCCGCCGCTGATCACCACCCATTCCGGCGTGCTCCAGGCGGCAAAGCCGGGCGGGTCGCTGAACCGGCTGCCGTGATGCGGCGCCAGCAGCACGTCGCAGTCGTACGGCAACTCGGCCATCACGTCCTCAAGGCCGGGCGACTCCAAATCGCCGGGCAAGAGCACGCGCCGACCCGCGTGTTCCACGGCCAGCGTAATGCTGTTCGAATTGTCGTTGCCGATGACGCCGCGCCGCGGCGGATGGAACACGTGAAGCGTCACCTCCGGGCCGACGCGCAGCCGATCGCCCGACCACACTTGGCGAATCGGCACGCCGGCGTCGTGGATCGCGTCCAGCAGCACGTCCGGCCCGCGCGTCTCGGTGTCGTTGAAGCCGTCGAACATCATCGGCGACACGTACACCGTGCCAACGCGAAAGCGCTCCAGCAGCCCGGGGACGGCGTTGTAATGATCGATGTCGGCGTGGGAGATGACGATGCCGTCAATGCGCATGATGCCGCGATGCCAAAGGTAGGACGCGATTGTTTGCGTGGCGAACTCGGGCGAGCCGAGCGAACCGGCGTCGTACAGCAGTGTTTCGCCCGTCGGTGTTTGCAACACGACGCAAGCGCCGTGACCGACGGCGACGAACGAGCAATCCAAGGCGTCGCGCTGCGACGCGCGGACGAGCGGCGGCACGAGGCCGATGAGAATCCACATACACAGTGCGGCCAATTGCCAACGGGGCGATACAAGCGCGCGGCCACGGATCATCACGGCCAACAGTGCGAGGTAGAACACAACGACCCACCACCAAGGCGGGCCCGGCACCCAGAAGTGACCGCCCGGAAGAGATTCGGCGCCATCGACCAACTGCTCGAGCCAGTCGAGAGAAATGCTGCAAACGGCACCGCAAAACTCGCCGATTACCGGAACAATCCACCCCACGGCCAGCATCAAGAAGCCGCTCCACATGGCAATGAACACAACAACCCACACGGCCGGACTGATGAGCACGGAAACGGGCGAGGCAATGTGAAACTGATTGAGCAACAGTGGCAACGTGACCAACCATACGGCGAGCGACGTCACGAGCAGCCAGCCGGTCCAGCGGAGGACGGTATCGAGTGCCCGCCGCGGCCAAGGCCGCGCGGCCGCGAGGAGCTGGTCCAAGCGATCGCTCGATTCGGCGTTCCGCGCGGCGGCCCAATGGCCGATCCAAACGAGCGCCGCTACGGCCAGAAAGCTCAGTTGCGGGCCCGCGCGGAACAGGTCGGCCGGATTAATCGCCAAAACCACCAGCGCGGCCGCCGCAAGCGAATTGAATGCCACGCCGCGCCGGCCGGTCCAAGCGCCCAGACAGATCAACACGGCAAACACGGCCGCCCGCGTCACCGGCGGCTGCGTCTCCACCAGAAACGAATAGGCCACGACGACTACCATGATGATCGCCAGACCGGTCCGCCGCGGCAGCCAGCCGATGCGCATCAACGCATACAGCCCAGCGGCCAGCACGGCGACATTCAAACCCGATACCACGAGCACGTGAATCGTACCCGTCAACAAGTACGGCTCGGTCTCCTCGGCGGTAAGCCCTTCACGGTCTCCCAAGAGTATTGCCATTGCCAATTCGGCGCGCTCGGGGCCGACGAATGTCCGCACGAGCTGTTTGGCGCGGCCGCGAACGAAGTCAAGAACGCTGCCCAATCGCCATCGGGAGGCCCGCACCATGACCGTGACGCTTTCCGGCACCGACGAGCGCATGCGCACGAGCTCGCGATCGGCGCGGGCGTGGGCGGCAAAATCGAATTCGCCCGGATTGAGCGGCGGACCGATTCGCGCGAGTTGGCCAAAAACGCGCAGCCGGTCGCTGCGATGAACGCCGAGCAAGTGGCCGTCAACGAGCAACTGACACTCGCCGCTGGCCGGCCGCCACACTTTGCCGTCGCGGATGCCAACGATGGCGACGCGCAACCGGCTGCGTTCGCCGCCGGGTATTGCCCGCAGGGGCGTTGGCCGCGGCGCGGGCACGCGTTGAGGCGATTCGAGGGCGATCACCGCGACGCAGGCTGGCCCGGGGTCGAAGTCCACATAGCGGGCCGCTTCCAAGCGGCCGAACAGTTCCCATTGCACGTGGTGCCTGGCGGCGCCGGCGCACGCCGCCGCTACAAGCAATGGAAACGCGGCGAGCGAGCTGCGTCGTCGCCGCCAGGCAACCCACCACGTCAACAACGATCCCGCAGAGAGCCAGCACCACACGGTGAACCAAGAAATCGCGGGTGGACCATCGCCGGCCGAAAAAGAGTCCGGCCGGCCATAACGATCGAGCACGATGCCTGCCGCGACGGCAACGACCACCGTCACCAACGGCTGATACCGAGTTCGCGCTTCGTCATCGCGCTCGCCCGCCCCAATTGCCCTCGCGAGAGCATCCATGGCGAGCGATTATATCGCGAACAATCCGCGGACACACTAGGCGCCGATCAGTTCGAACAGCGCGTCGATGCCGTCCAGTTCGTCGCCAGCCTCGTCGGACAATTCGCTGTCATCCGCATCGAAACTGGCGAAAGCGTCATCGGACGAGTCCGCAAGCTCGTCGTCCAGCCGTTGAGCCGCATCGTCCAACACGTTCAGCAAGGCGACGAGCGCCGCATCGTTGGACGTCTCTGCCGGCGAATCGAACTGCTCCGCCGTGTCGGACGAGTCGCTCAAGGGGCCCGGCAAATCTGCCATGAGGCTATAAATTCTGCCGAAATCGCTCGAGGCCGCGACGTGCGCATCGATGGGTGCAACGACGGTCGGCGATGCGGACGCAATCTGGCTTTGAATCAAGCCGGCCTCGGAGAGGCCAGCTACATTCGAAAAGCTGGACGGCGCGGATGCCGACGCAGCGGACATCGTCGTAACTTCAATCGGGGCCGTGTCGCTGGACGCGGCAAGCACTTGTTCGCCGCCGCCGGAGCCGGATTCGCTCGACGACTCGGCGCCGCCTCCGCCGCCTCCACCGAGAGTGCGACCGAAGTTTGCCTGCCATACGGCGAGGTCTTCCGGACCAACCGTGCCATTGCCGCTGCCGTCGGCGCCGTCGTACGGCGTGGCAACGGCCATGTTCACGGTCTTGCGGTACACGATGTAGTCGGCCTGATCGACAAAGCCGTCGCGGTTGAAATCGCCGGGAAGTTCCACGGCGAACTTGTTGCCAAAATTGGCCACCGCCCCGCTTCCTGGCGTGACGTCGACGTTGTACGGATTACCTTGACCATCAAGGAGCACCGTGGGCGCATACGTCTGCAGCCAGCCGGGCTGAAACTCTTCGCGAACTAGGTACTTGCCGGGCGGCAAGTCATCGATCGAGTAATTGCCGTTCACATCCGTCGTGGCAAAACGTTCGCCGACGTTGATGCTGATGCTCCAACTATTGAGCGTGCCCAGGTCGGCAAAGGCGGTGTCGCGAATCGTCAGCGTCCACAAGCCGGTCGAGTCGTCGCCGAAAAACGCGCTCAGTAGCCCTTCCGGCCGCCATCGCCCCGTGTACGGCACGTCGTTCTGGCCAATGGTCGAGATCGATCTTGCGGCGTTATCCGCGAAAGTCACGTTTTGGAAATCGTTAAACTGCGCGCCGACGCCCGTGAACAACTCCACGATCCGTCCCGACGGACTGGTGAGATAGGCCTCAAGATCGGCCATGAAGCTATGAGTAATGTCGAGCGTGACTTCGACGTCGAGAATCGCGCCCAAATTGCCGACCATGATCGAGGACGTGAGCGTCGAGAAATCGGTGATCGGCTTCGGCAGGTCGGTGGCGGCAATGGTCGTGGGCGAGGTGGCGACATCGCGCACGCCGTTGTTGTTTGAATCAATATAGACGATCCAACCCTCGAGGCCCGGTTCGCCAGGTTCTAGGTCTCCATTGCCGTTGGCGTCAAGCCATTTTTGGCCGGTGATCGATCCGGGCGAGAAAATGGGAATCCAGTTGCCGAAATCAACGCCGGTGACCGCGGCACCGGATGTCACGAGAACTGGCGGCGCCGCCCACGATTGTCGCCATCCATCGATCAGTTGCTGCTCCTGAATATGCTCACGCACGTAGTACAAGCCCGGCTTCAAAGCCGTGAAAGAATAATTGCCTGCGGCGTCGGTAACTTGGAATGGCTCCAAAAAGGTTGTCGTTCCGGCGACGGTGACTTCCAGCGACCAGCCCAGCAAGTTGCCGGTGTCGCCGGGGCCGTCGTCGGAAATTTCGAGCGTCCACTTTCCGCCGGAATCTTCGCCGATGAATGCGCTCAGCGGTTCTTCCGGCCGAAACGTGCCGGTGAACGGCGCCATGGCGGGCGTCACGCTGGCAATCGCCACGGCGGCCGAGTCGTCGAACTCCGTGTTCGTGAAGTTGTCGCTATTTCCACCGCGATCGGCAACGAGCTTGACGCGCGTGCCCGCCGGACTAATCAGGTAGATATTCAAGTCGCCGTTGAACGTGTGCGCGACGTCCAGCGTGACGTTGACGTCGGCAATCTCCCCGGACGTGTCGAAAATCAGCTCGTTCTTGACGATGTTGTAATCCGCGATAACTTGTGGAACGTTTGGCGCCGACTGGGTGAAAGTCCCGTCTGGCGTGGAGATGACGTCGAGCTCTTCGTTGTTGTTCAAATCGAGGTAGATCATCCAGCCGGGCAGTCCTTGTTCGCCCGGATCGGCGGTCCCGCCGCCGTCGCCGTTGAGGTCATTCCATTTTTGCCCAGAGAGCGAGCCAAGCTTCGTGGTGCTGATCGCCAACCCGGCAACGCCGGCGACAGAGCCGACAGCGTTGGTTACTTCGATCTCGATCTGTCCCAATTCGTTTGAAATGACGAGCAGCCCTAGCGTGGTTAGGTCCTCGCCGCCTGGCTGATTGTCGCCGTTGACGGCCATTCCGTTGGGTGAAATTGTTTGCGTGAAATTGTACGTCTGAGTGACGCCGTTCCACTGGCCGCCGGTCACCGTCACGTCGTTGGTCACCGAGATGTCGGCGTGGCCGAATACATAAACCTGGTAGACGGTCGATGGATCGAGATCGCTCCAAACGAAGGTCAGCGTCTCACCGGCTGCGGGAATGTACCCATTCAGCGCACCCAGCGGCAAACTATGATTCGGTAGGTTTGCGCTATCGATGGGGTTTGCGGTGGTGACGGCCGCAATCGTGGCTCCGGTCGAGCTGACGGTTAGATCATAGGGCGTGGCAAATCCGGCCTCGCTGGTAAGATTATTCAGTGACTCGGTACCGGAGTAGAGAGTCCAGTTCAATGGCTTGGCGCCGCCCGCCACGTCGAAGTCAACGCCTACTACCAGTTCTTTCTTGCGATTGCCGGTAATGCTGTAGTAACCGAGGCTGCCGTAATCAGTGTAACCCCAGTCGGAAAGATCAGGCGGTAGTGGCGTTTCCTCAATATCCATGATTTGGATCGGCCCAGGGTGAACGGCTGGGTCAATGAAGGTAATCGGTCTGCCGGCGCCCTCGATGGCGAGGTAGTACGTACCCGCCAGCAAGGCGACGTCGGAAACATAACCCAACACATTTCCACTGGCATCGAGTTGAGCCCAACCACCATCGATGCCGCCAAAAGTTTGACTGCCTGCCCGGATGGCGTCGATCGGATTGGTCCTATAGAGCGCGACGTCGGACGAGTCATAGATCGTGGCAAGCACGTCCAGATTCGGGCCGTTTTGGAACGGATCGATATCGAAGCTGACTAATTCACCCAGCCCGAACACATCGAACGAGAAATAATCGACGTCGGTGTTGCGCTCGATAATGCCTTCGGCGGAAAACAGCGTGGCTGCCGCGTCTAAATCAAGCACGCTAGCATCCAGAACAGAGCTGCCGTGATCGTCCGGGCGGTAATCGAAGCCATTCTGAGTGGTAATGATCGCCAGGTCATCCTGCTGGGGGCCGGTGCCCGCCTCGTTGTTGGTGGCGTTGAAATACTCTCCTCTGCTCCATTGCGTAAGCGACCCGCCATAGCTGTTCCCCATGATCGGGGCCCATGCCGTCGGACCGGAACCATGACCGGCATAATACTCGATGTAAACGCTAACGTACTCCGCTGGGTCTTTCGAAATGTCAAGGTAAAACCTCTTCTGCCCGTCGTGGGCCAGCCCCAACGTGTGACCAGTTTCGTGGCTGATCACTTCCGTGAGGTTGTGAGCGCTCGCACCGAAGCCCCCCCCAAACACGAAGGTTGGTGTGTCGGAGTCCCAGTTAAATGAACCATAGGCCACGCCGCCAACAATTCGCCCATCAGGATCGTTGGGCGTGAACCAGTCGAACGTGCTATCGCCGCCGATGACCACGCGCTGCCCCCACTCTTGATCGCCATTCCCGGTGTTCCGCAGTGCTTCGATGCCCGGGTCCTGCGTAGTGACATTGACCTGGAAGGGACGAAAATCCTCGGTCACCCGCTCCCAAATACTCTGAATCAGAAACTGTTCGGCCGCCGAAAAGTTGGCCACATCGCTGTCGAGACTAAATGCGGGGGTGAGGATCGTTGGAAGTGCGAAATCTGTGTTCCACTGCGTGTTTTGAGTGAGGTGGCCGGTGAAATCGAGATAGATGGTCTTGGTAGCGCCCGGGAAGCTGTGGAGGAAAAACGTCTCTGCTAGTGGAAACGGCGCGGTCTCCAACCCGCCGCTTCCTCCAGAGACCTCGCCCACCGGGGGTGGCTGACTCGCGAACAACGTTGGGGGCGGACTCGTCAGAACCTCAAAGTTAACTTCGTCCAAACCGGACGATGCGTTCAATGTATTGGCCGACAGGAGATAGCGCTCTTCCAGCCGCTCGACGACAAACGGCCGACGCCATGCGACGCGGTTTTTCGAACGCCGGCGCGCCCTCTGGAGAACGGTTTTCGTTCCCAACGGCAAAACGGCCCAATGATGATACCCTTGTCGAGACATTGCCTGCCTGTTCCCGTGGTGACACGCATACTAAAGCCAAAAGTAGTAGTATGGCCCATCGCAATAAATCTGCAACATTGGCCTGGACAAGTACATAATATCATGGGACAAGGCGCGCGCCATGAGCGTAGGCGCCTATTCGACG
>JAKEIB010000179.1 GCA_022614705.1 Planctomycetota bacterium
ATTGCCGTGCTGACCGTCGTAGTCTACGCGCTCGATCAGCAATTCCAGCACGCGGGCCTGTTCCCGCGGCGCGAGGGAATCCCACAGTTGGTCGAAGTCGGCTAACACCTCGGTGATCGTCCCTTCGTCCACAAGTTGGCCACGGAGTGTGATCAGTTCGTTCTCGATTTCGGTCAGCCGGCGTTCAGCGCTGCGGATACATTGTTGGACGTCCGCCAGGCTGGAAACCCTTTCGACATGGTTCGTCATGGCAGCAGCGACCTGCATCTTGGCGTGGTGGTCTCGCAGTTGCTGCTGGAGGGCAGCGCGTTCCTGGCCCAATCGCTCGATGTCTTCTTCCGTCTGCCGACGAACTTGCCGCACGGTTTCGGCGATCACAACCGGGTCGCGACCGATACCCCGGATCTGCTCGACGACGAACCGCTCGATTTCGCCGGCCGGGACGGACGGCGCGACGCACTGCGACCAGCCCCGCTGCTGGGCCGTGCCGCAAACGTAGTAGCGATAGCGGCGATTTCCCTTCGAGGTGTAAGTGTGGGACATCGCACATCCACAAGGACGGCAACGTAGCAGGCCGCGCAAAAGAGCCCCGTGCTTGTTACGCACGGCCCCGCCGCCGGTGTGGCCATTGCGCTCGAGCAGCGCCTGTGCCTTCCGAAACAATTCATCGGAGACAAGGGGCTCGTGCGCGCCGCGATGCACTTCATCCTTGTACCTGATCTGGCCAATGTACGTGACGTTCGTGAGCAACGCATATAAGTTGTTCTTCGTGAACAGCCGCCCGCCACGCTGCACGCCTTTCTTCGTGGTCCAATGTTTCGTGGTCCAGCCTCGGGCGCTGAGTTCGGTGGCAGTGGCCAAGAGCGACTGATACTCGAGGTACATCTCAAAGATCTGTCGCACACGCTCGGCCTCAATCTTATGAACGACGAGTTTGGTGTCTTTGACGGTGTAACCAAGTAATGGCATGCCGCCCGACCACTTTCCTTTTCGTCGGGAGGCGGCAATCTTGTCACGGACACGTTCACTGATGATCTCGCGCTCGAATTGGGCGAACGACAACAGCACATTGAGGACCAGCCGTCCCATCGAAGTAGCCGTATTGAATTGCTGGGTGACACTCACAAACGAGACCTTGTG
The DNA here is from genome assembly GCA_022614705.1 of Planctomycetota bacterium. Taxonomy (GTDB): domain Bacteria; phylum Planctomycetota; class Planctomycetia; order Pirellulales; family Lacipirellulaceae; genus JABDGM01. The sequence goes on from JAKEIB010000179.1 coordinate 1,141, forward strand.
CTGCTCGAAAACCTCCATCATCCGGGCAAAATCCGAGAGGCTGCGGCTGAGCCGGTCGACCTTGTAGACCACCACGCAATCGACTCGTCCGCTTTCAATGTCGGCCAGCAGCCGCCGCAGCGCCGGCCGGACCATGTTCGCGCCGGTAAACCCGCCGTCGTCGTAGTGCTCGGGCAGGCACTGCCAGCCTTCGTGCCGCTGGGAGGCGATGAAGGATTCCCCCGACTCACGTTGGGCGTCCAGCGAATTGAATTCCTGTTCCAGGCCCTCCTCGGTGCTCTTGCGGGTATAGATCGCGCACCGCACCGTCGGATCGCTACTCGGTTGACTGTGGCGCTTCATCGCTCTCCTCCCGCGTTTGGCAAGTTGAAGAACTTGAAGCCGTTCCAGTGGGAACCGGTAATTCGCTTGGCCACGGCGCTGAGCGATTTGTAGATTTCCCCTTCAAATTCGAAGCCGTCGGCAACCACCTTGACTTGGAGCAATTGGCCCTTGTAATGGCGCGTGATCAGCGTACCAGGGAGCGGGACGCGCGAAACGCCCTTGGCGTGGTAGGCGACGACCTTCGTGCGCGCGGGCGCGTCCGGCGACAGCTTGGGGCTGCGTGGCGCGGTGACCCGCAGGTCGGACGTCTGAGCCAGTTCGCTGGCTCGCTGGCGGGCTTGCTCGGACAGGCCGCCCTGGTCTAGCGATTGCAACCGCCAGACGATCCGCCGAATCAGCCACCGGCGGTTGCGGGCATGCGTCGATTCCCGGAACAGTTCCGCGTAACGTTCTCGCAGCTGGCCCGCGGTCATCCGCTCCAGCGCGGCGACCTCTTTGGTCACGTTGAGCATTTTTGGCTCCTTGGATGAAGGACTCTTGAAACCGTTAACCCCTGACGACACTGAGCACGGTTTCGTCCACCACATCAAGGCCATCGGATGAAGATTCCGGCGTTATTTTTGGGCCATTATCGGCCGGCAATGCGATCCTGTGGCGCAGGCGTAAGATGCCCGCCGCCAGGATCGAGGTAATCTTATTCAATCGCTCCTCAGGCTTCATTTCCACAGCGCCATCGTATTTCATCATGGAAGCGTCGCCTTTCGATCTCGGTAGCCGAGCCGCCAGAGTGCGCGAGCTGCATCGAGCGCGAAGCGCTCCGCGAATGTCTCGTCAATGTGCCAGCCTGCGGCGTGAACAAGCTCGTGAATAAGAACCTCGAGCCGTTCTTCGCCATGAAGGGCAGAAGAAATGCGAATCTCTTTTCCACGCTAGGTCGGCGGGTCACAGTCGCCACGGTTTGCCATGTTTGGCGCGAATCGCAGGCGCCAGACCTTGCCGAGAATCTTCAGGCGCTTCATGTCATGCCGCTCGCTGTCCCGTTGGCAACCGGCGCTGCAATAACTCGTCGAGAGTCGGAAGTTCGCGATCTTCCGCACCGAGCTCGGTCGGCGCAACGTAAACGACCGGAATGCCCATCTCGCGGGCAAGTTCGATCTCCGCCTGCACGCCGACGCTTTCACGCCAACCGGCGAGAGTAAGCACCGCGAGGACATCGCAGCGCGACAGGTACTCGCGGTCCACCTGCGACCAAAACTCCCAGCTCGTGGGCATGCCGAAGCGAGCAATGGGGTGGCTATGGGCAATGGGCGAGAAAACAGTGACTCCCGCACGCAACAGGGCTGCTGCGGCGCGGCACGCCTCGTGGAAACGCCACTGGCGGACATTGGCGTCTTGATGTGTATAAGGACTCGCCAAATAAATCATTGTTGATCCTCCGCAGTTGCCGTTAGTTGTTCGATCAATTCAGCGCCGGCTCCGGCTATGGGGCGGTCATCCACCAAGTGCCCAGTCGCCAGCGCATCGAGAAGAATGCCAAGACATGCCCGCGCATGGGCTAAATGCGAAACGCCGCTCTCCACGTCGTCGTCTTGGCCGTCAAACCATTGCACCAAGTGCCGGCGCGCGGCCGCCACATACACCGAGGCCTTGACGTTGGTGCTGCGCCAATTGAATGCGCCATACTTTTTGGCACCGAGCCCCATGACGGTGCTCTCTAGGATTTCGGCGGCCGGCGGGATCAGGTGTAGCGGCGGTTTGCGCACCCCGATTCGATCCTTCGGGTTTTCACCATCACCACCGGCCTGCGTTGCGGCACTCGCCGGAAATCGGATCGTCACTGGTTCATCGCACATCAGCCTTCCCCTGGATTGCAGCGGCACGACAGCAGGTGATTGCCGCAATCATGGCATTCGCGTGTGAGGTCGGACGAAGAAACAGCATTGGTACGGGTGGCACGCTCCGATTCGTCGGCGCATTGGATGATCGATGCGCGTCGGCGCATTCGTGCCGTCTCTTCATTGACTTCCATGCGCAGGTTCTCCTCATCGAGACTTCAACAACCAAGGTTCAAAGAACGCCCGGCGACCGTTGATGACAACGCCGCAGCCCAAGATAGGCTTGGCGACGATGCGGCGGCCGTATTCGAATTGCAAGCGGCTTGCATCGATGCCGCAGCCGACCGACAGACCAAAGACGCGGAACTCCGGGTTCGCCCACCACTTCACGCCCGCCTGGCCGTGGAAGTGACCGATCGTCGTCGAGCGAAAATGGTCTTTCGCCTGCGCCAGCGCCGCGTCATTGCCGGCTCGCCCGCTGTCCCCGTGCGAATACAATACGCCGTCGATGCAAACCTTTGAGAATCGAGGATGGACGACCCAGTCGAGTTCCCACAACTCTGCGTAATCGCGCAGGACCTGCTGCGGCAAGCCGACCGATAACGCCTGCCGATCGGTTAGCGCGTCGTGGTTGCCGATGAGCCAGTCAGCTTTCGGAAATGCACGAGCCAGTGAAGCGACCTGTCGCTTGGCGTTTTCAAATTCTCGGCTGGCATTGCACAGCGCCGGACTCTTTTCATGAAAACTAATGGACGCCCAGTCAACCAAATCGCCGATATGCACGACCCGGTTTATGTCGTAGTCGTCCGCGACCCGTTTCAGGAAGTCGACGTACCCCTGGCGCATGCCGGGACAGTGCGTATCGCCGATGACAAGTACACGGGCCATCTATGCTCCTTCAATTGGCCGATACGGGTGAGGGATATACGGGCGGCATGACGTGACTCATAAACTCGCCGCAACAATCGCTCGCGATGGTTAGAGCCTGTTATTGACTTAAATTGAGTCGTGACTGTACGTTGCGACCATGAGCACGACAAGGAAGTCGTATCCCAGCGACGTGACGGATGAGGAGTGGGAGTTTTTGTTGCCGTATCTGACGTTGATGCGTGAGGACGCGCCGCAGCGGGATTATAGGCTGCGTGATTTGTTCGACGCGATGCGTTACGTGGTGAAAACCGGCTGTCAGTGGCGATATTTGCCGCATGATTTTCCTCCCTGGTCGGCCGTTTATCAGCAAGCCAGACGTTGGCTCGCCGCACGCGTCTTTGAAGATGCGGCGCACGATCTCCGCGAGATGATTCGCTTGGCGGTCGAACGCGGCCCTCATCCGACGGCGGTTATCATGGATGGCCGTACGCTGCAGTCGACGCCTGAGAGCGGCGGCCGCGCGGGCTTCGATGGACACAAAAAGAAACAAGGCTCCAAGGTGCATGTCGCGGTTGACACGCTGGGGCACTTGCTGACGCTCGTTGCTACACCGGCCAACGAACAAGAGCGAGCACAGGTCGCCACGTTGGCTCATAATGTGCAGGAAGTATGCGGCCAAAGCGTTCAGATCGCATTTGTGGATCAAGGCTACACCGGCGAGGACGCGGCAGAGGCGGCAAAACAACGCGGAATTCGACTGGAAGTGGTCAAGCATTCCGAGGCCAAGCGTGGTTTTGTGTTGCTGCCGCGGCGCTGGGTCGTCGAGCGCACCTTCGGCTGGCTCGGGCGCTTTCGCCGCTTGGCTCGCGACTACGAACGCTTGGCCAAAACTCTCGAAGGCTGGCACTGGGTCGCGGCTCTCACACTGTTCCTCCAAAACTATCCCTAAAAGTGCATAACAGGCTCTAGCGGCCAGTCGTGGAGGACGACGAGTCGCGGAGGTGTTCCCTCCGCCGCTTCGATGTCGGAGGGCTCCGGCGGATAACGTCGACAGCGACCGACATCGCTTTGAGCATGTGTGCGTCGCCAATGGCGACAACGAGAACACGTTTGTTGCATTCTTCTGCTTCCGGGATTCAGAAGGGGATGGCGTCGGCCGTTTCCTCGTAGCATTCCGATACTTCGGCCGGCACTGGTTCCGGCATCGGGCCGAGCTCGTAATCGACGATCCGCTCGTAGGGTTCGCCGGCGACGGACCGCACGGTGATCGAATACGTGGGAGCGAGAGCTCCGCTCTGCGCAAGTTCGACAGCACGTTCAGCCGTGCCGGGAACGGGGTCAGGTGATCGTCGTATCCACCATGCGATCGCCTTTTGTCGCGCAAAACCGGTGTGCTCGACGCAGATCCATTCCGACTTGTATTCGTGCCAGCCGACCTTGTAGTCGACGCGCATCGTCTGGGGGTCGCCTTCGCGCGCATCGCGCTTCGTGTGGATGGTGTAGTAAGTGTCGATGACTCGATGCTCGGTCAGTGAAACCTCACCGGAGAGCACGCCAGCCTCGCTCGCTCTCGACTCGTGAGTTGGCCGCTCGGGCGGCGGAAAGGCATACCCGCAATCAGGGCAGTGGGCATATCCGGCGGCGATCACCGAATGGCACTGAGGGCATTCTTTGGCCGGCGCTTGCCCGCTGCCATTTGCATCACGGATTCCGGGCTGCACTTGGTCGACCGGACCATGTCTCAACAGATTGCCGCCGAAGTCGAGCACCAAGCAGTTCTGCTTGCCGGGGTGCAATCGAAATCCGCGCCCAACCATCTGGTAATAGAGGCCCGGCGACATCGTGGGACGCAACAGCGCGACGCAGTCGATGTTCGGCGCGTCGAAGCCGGTGGTCAGCACATTAACGTTGCAGAGGTACTTGAGCGGCGGGCGCTCAAATAGCCGCTTGGCCTCGTCGCCGCGAAAACGCGCCAAGAGGTCATCGCGCTCTGAAGCAGGCGTATCCCCACAAACGAAACCACACTCTTGGCCGTATTTTTCCTGAAGCACGCGGGCCACATGGCGGCCATGTTTGACGCCACTAGCAAAGATCAAGCAGGCCTGGCGGTCCTGCGCGTACTGAATGATCTCTGCGCATGCCGACTCGACTAGGTTGTCGACATCCATCAGGCTTTCGACCTCGTCGGCGATGAACTCGCCGCCGCGAACGTGCAGGCCAGTCGTATCGGCCTTCGTCGCACTGGCCTTACTCACCAGCGGACAGAGGTAGCCGTCGCGTATCAATTCCTTGATTCCAATCGCATAGCTGACCGCATTTAGAAAATGGTCGGATGAGCAGATCGAACCCGAATCGAGGCGGAACGGCGTCGCGGTGAGTCCAATCACGCGAAGGTGTGGATTGATCGCCTTGGCGTCGGCCAGGAACTGGCGATACATCCCGTCGCCGTCGGCGGGGATAAGATGCGCCTCGTCCACGACGATCAAGTCAAAGGCGTCTAGTTCCTGCGCCCGTTTGTAGATGGACTGAATGCCCGCGACGATGACACGCTGGGACGTATCGCGGCGATTCAAACCGGCCGAGTAGATTCCGACCGGCAGCTCGTGACACACCTGCCTCAGCTTGTCGACCGCTTGCTCGAGCAATTCCCTAACGTGGCTGACCACGAGCACGCGGCCATTCCAGCGCACTACTGCATCCCGGCAGATCGTCGCCAGGATCGGCGTCTTGCCGCCAGCGGTTGGAATCACGACGACGGGATTGTCGTCGCGCAAGCGCAGGTGCCGGTAAACGGCGGCAACGGCCTCTTGTTGGTACGGACGAAGTCGCATGCCTAATGGTTTTGAGCCAGGGTCAGGTAAAGTTGCACTGCTAGTTGCGGTAGGTCGTCGAGTCGGACAATGGCAACCCAGGGCTGCCGGTTCTGCTTATGGAGCACGACCGGTATGTTCTCGCCGGCGTCCGCAATGGCTTGGTTCAGTGCGTCGTAAAGACGGATGGTTTCGGCACGCTTAACCTCGAAATGCACGCGTGCGATCGCCGTGCGGATGTCGGGCGAATTATCACCACCGGCGAACTGGCAGCCGCGGCTCGCTTCCGTGCGAAACAGTCTTCCGACTTCCGCGGCCGCCTCGCGCTCGCCACGCTTCCCTTTGTTGCGCGACCTCAAGCCCATCGCCTCATCCCGAAAGGAGCCATTGCTCTCTGCTTGCTATCCGGCACGCCGCCAGGGCGGCGTCGTGTCTACAGCGGCCTGGACGGGTTTGCCGGCCGCCACTTCCTTCTTGGCGTAACCTTTGATCTCGTTAGTGATCTCGCCCGTATCCGCTCGCTTCTTGCACTTCACCGAAATCACCAGCGGCAGATCGTGCAACTCGACGCTGTCACCTGGAGCCATGACGCCCACCGCGCGGCAGATGGCCGACAACTCGGCGCGAGCGATCTTGACCGCCGTGGCGTTCGGATTGTCGAGATTCAGCCGCGCCCAGAGAAAGCGGTTCTTGTACTCGCCTTCCATGACCTGGAAAGTGAGCTGGAGGTAGCTGCCGGTTCCCAACTTGTTGGGTTTGACTTCGGTTTCGGTGATCACCGCCAAATATTTGCCGGCGGGAATGGCCTCGAAGTCCGTGGCCGGTTCGACGTCGTTCGCATTAAAGCCTTGAAGCGTTGCCATGTTGATCATCTCCTCAGAATGAAAAAGGAAGGGTTTGTGGGTTGGTCGCGAGCTCATGCAGCGCCGGCTGTGATGCCGGCCAGCAGCGCGTTCCAGTCGAGCTGGAGTTCGCCGTCGAGGTTGTACCGGTTCTTGGCGACGCACGACGGGCCGCCGATGGTCCGTAGGATGCGCTCGCCGCCGTCTTTGCCTACCGCATGCGCGATCGTGCGTTTTCGCCCAAAGCCGGTTTCCTCGGTCTGCGTGCGGAACTTGCGCGAAGCGAACAGCACGGCGTCGCACCATTCGGTGATGAGCGCCGCGGCGTGCTTGTGCAGTCGTGGCGAATAGCGGTCGTAAGGACTCGATTCGGGGTCTTCGAACTTTTCGACCTTGGCGTGTGCGATGAGAATCACGGCCATCGAGCGATCGCGATGCAGCGCACTCAGGTGATCGATGAACTGCCGCCACGGTGTGAGGGCGTAGATGTAGCCTTTTCCGTAGCCGCCATCCACCTTTTCGATGGATTTCGCGCCGTAGTCCTGGCACACTGCATCCCAGATCAGCCGTTCCAGCCAGTCGAGCGAATCGACAATGACCGATTGGTAGTCGTGCTCCTGCCTGTGCAATTCCACGAGCGCCGCCTGCACTTCCGCAAACGACCGTGCCAGCGGGAATTTGTGACAGTCGATCTCGTTGAGGCCGTCCTCGGTTTGAATGAAGATTGGGTTCGGCGCCTGTGAGGCAAGCGTGGATTTGCCGATCCCTTCGGTGCCGTACACCATGAGACGCGGCGGGGCCGCGCTACGTCCTTGCTCGATCTGATCTAATAGTCCCATCGATTGGTCCTTATTGGTTAAGTGATGAAAAGGCAGTTGCGCGGCAGGCGGCCGAATCGGCACCTTTACGTCGTGCAATTGTGTGTGTGCCCGCCACACCTGTCGCGCACACGCCGTCAGAGATAATCAAAGACGCGTTGCTCTTCGTAACCCGTGGGCCACTCGCCCGAAGCTTCACATTGGCAGAGCCGCCTGATCGCGGCTTCGTTCTCACGCATTGCGGCGAGCAGCACGTCGTCATCAACACGCCACACACCCGTTCTGAACGGCTCACGTTTTTCAACGGCAATGAAGAAGGCTGGCATCCGCTCGTTGATCCCTTTCCAAAGCACAGCGACGTAGAATGCCAACTGATGGCAGTAGCCGTACCGACGTGCGTCAGCTTCGAAGTAATCGATATTGTCTACGGTTTTCAAATCGCAAAGCGCTTTTCGCGGCGCGAACCAATCAAGCCGAATCTGGCAAGCAACGTCGCAGTAGTCAGTCCGCAAGACGCCCTCGGCCAGACCATCGGACAAGAGATCGCTAGCGATACTGTGGCGTGCGACGCTGTCCGCCATGCGTTCGACGAGCGAATATTGCTCGGCGGTGAGCACGTCCTTCTTTTGAGATGCGACCCACTCCGTGAAAGCTTTCGTCGTCGGCCCGAACGGTTGACCCGTTTTTGGGTTGATCGGCCCGCCCACAGAGAACGCTGCCTGGAAGGCATCCTTGCCTTCCAAGATCAGCGCATGCGCTGCCCGCCCCAGCAGATACGCGGGTCGGTCCTCGTGAGGCACCAACCCGCTGCGCTTGCGAAAGTAGAGCTGCGGGCAGCGGCGGAAGTCAGCCAGCAGATGGCTGGAAAGATATTCGCCTGCTTTGGCGTGATAGACTTCCGGCGGCTCTTGGATGAGACCGGCCGAAGCGCGCTGGAGAAGTTGTTGCGACATTGACGTCTTTTGTGGAATGTTTGGACTTGGACGCGTGGAATGGATCAGACGAAATCGCTGATACCGGCCGCTCGAAAGTGCTTTCGCAACGACTCGAGTCGCCGCTGCATTGTTGACCGTGGAAGTCCCAATTCACGCCTCACTTCGGTTGGCGTCTGGAACGCCAGCCGCTCGCAGATTTGCTTGAGCGCTGCGGGAAGCGAGTCGATCACTGTTCGCACATCTTCCGAGAGATCGATCTGATCAGCATGGCTGATAAAACCTTGCCCTACGCCGGTGCGATGCTCCTCCTCGCTTACCATCGCCCCCAGTTGGGTATGAGCACCGAAGGGACCATCGACCAGTACATTGAGCGAACCTACTTGGCGCGCACCTCGCCGACACTCCGCATTCTGGCGGCGACGCAATGAGATGGCCGACATTCGCACAACGTGTTTCACGAACGTCGACCAGCGGGCTTTACTCGGATTGAAGTTCGGCACTTGGGTGAGCAGACACAGCCGCAGTTCCTGGATGACGTCGTCCAGATCCGACTGCGGGAAGATGCCAGTCTCCACGAGCGAATTTGCCGTGCGACGAATGAGTTGAGTGGTGAAGTAATCAGTAATGTCGGGTGCATACGTGACAGTCATTGTTGGTGGCTCCTGGATTGCGCGGGCGCTCAGGGCGACACCAACAAAAACAGCGGAAGGGAATGTGTGCGCTGCCGTTGTCGGCGTCGCCCACAATCGCTTCCGCTTGGCGGTCGGCAAATTGTCTGGCTAGAAAATGGTGATTTGATTGAACTTGCGCGCTTGCGTCGCGCTTATGCGGCCTCCCATTCAACGAGAAACGGCAGACCTCCCTGAATCGTCAATGTCGTGATGATGCCGTTCTGCTTACTTTCCATCAAATCGAACAACTCGATGTGCTGCTCCTTGAGAGCGAAGTCGCTCGGAGCGGCTGTGGGCCCGTTTCGCTTTGTGCCCAACTTAAACGCTTCCTTGATCTTCGGCGGAGGATCGATGACCGGCTCGCCGCCACGAACGAACACGTTGTGCATCGTCCCGAAATGGGTTTGGTGCATTCGCTGCACAAGCCAGCGCTGGGCCGGCGTCAATGTCGTCGTGTTAGCATGCATGGTCATAGGCCGAAACGCGTCAAACTCGTCCCGCTCCAAAATATCCGCAACGCGATAGTAAAATGCCCCACACTTTTTTCTGATTTCGTTTTCCCGCAACCGCGGGCGCGCACGCTGAGCGCGGGAAACCTGTTACATAAATCGAGAACCTCGGGCGAGGTTCACATTGGATTAGCAATGCATCAGTGTGCGGCTTGTGGCGCGCACACCAACGACTTTGCCGACGATTCGCAGATCTGTATCGGGACCAATTGGAATCGGCCCGTATTCTCTGTTGGTAGTATCCGGATGCAATTCGATGATCGCGTCGTGCAAATACAACCGCTTTACGGTGGCGTCGCCATCAACCAAAGCCACGACAACGTCACCACACTCGGCGATAGGCTGCTTGCGCACAATCACGATGTCGCCATCTCGAATACCGGCGCCTTCCATGCTCATTCCACGGACTGTGAGCGCGAAGCATCGATCTTCCGCTGCGATTTCCTGCTCGACCAGGACCTCGCCGATGACATTCTCCTCGGCAAATACGGGCGGACCAGCGGCAACGGCACCGACGAGAGGAACCGAAACCAGGCGAGTCGGCGGGTCTTGTAGCCTGCGGGCAACCACAAGACTGCGGGTTTTGCCCGGAGCGCGCCGGAGATAACCCTTACTCACCAACTGGTTTACTTGCTCATGCGCACTCGCCGGGGCAATACCCAAGCGAGCAGCGAGTTCCTGGATCGTTGGAGCAAATCCGTTGCGTCGGGCGAAGTGATCGATCTCTTGGAGCGTCCGCCGTTGCGGCGACGTGATTTCGATCTTGGGCTTAGGGCCTCGTTTCTTCGGCCCATCACGGGTCGTGTGGCTGTGGCTCATAGACTGCTCCAACACAAATTGTTGCGAAGGAATTAGACCGGACATCGACCAATTAAACCGGCGATTACAGCAATAAGTGAACATATATACACTAATGCTAGCTTCTCGTCAATGGGCCAGGAACATAAAACCTACAAAAACTTTCCTGGGGCATTCGGTCGTGTTGCTGCGGAAGTTTATTGACGGGAAGGGCGATGCAGGCTGCAACTGTTTTGGAACGATGAATGAGCGAACTGCTCGATGCTGCGCTGCGGTATGCCGAGCTTGGCTATCCGGTGTTCCCCTGCGCGAGCGGTCGCAAAATACCTCTGACGCCGAGTGGATTTCATGATGCCACTACGGACGAAGCGCAAATCGACACGTGGTGGAAGCGCTGGCCGACTGCGAATGTCGCCATCGCGACGGCGGGCCTTGTCGTCATTGATGTCGATGGACCTGAAAACAAGTGGCTGGCCGACGACCCCGATCGACTGCTTGAGCTGGCATCGGGCTGCGCCGCGCTCACGCCGGGTGGCGGTCGGCATTATTACTTTCGCCAGCCAGATGGCGACGCAATTCGTTGCCAAACCGGACAGCTTGCGCCGCGGGTCGATGTGCGCGCCGAGGGCGGGTACGCGCTTGTGCCCCCGTCGGTTGTGGGCGGCAGATCGTATCGCTGGGTGGAAGGCCTCGAACTCGACCAGCCGCGCGAGCGACAACAGCCGCCTCCGACCTGGTTGGTCGATCGACTGTCCAAGGTAATCTCGAAGGACGAGCGGTCACGCTGCATTGCAAACGGCGACTCCGGCGCCAACCCGATTCCCAGCGGCCAACGAAACGCGACATTAACCCGACTAGCCGGCACCATGCGCCGGGTTGGCATGTCCCGCACCGAGATTGGCGCCGCGCTCGAGCGAGCCAATCACGACAGGTGTTCGCCGCCCATTTCGCCTGCGGAAGTCCAACGGATCGCCGAGAGCGTCGCGCGCTACGCGCCGGATCAGATATCCGTGGCGATCGCTGAAGATCACTTCCAGCAACTGGGCGCAAAACCCAAGGCGGACGAGCCGCTTTCGTTCGAGGCGATCACTTCCAAGGAACTGGACGAGAACGATTACGAGCTTCAGTACCTGATCAACGGAGTCCTTGTCCGCGGCCAGCCGGGCGTGATCGCCGGCCCAAAAAAAACGCTGAAGACCAATATCAGCATCGACTTAGCATTGTCGCTCGCCTCAGGCGGTCGGTTCTTAGGGCACTTCGCCGCAGACGAGGAAGTACGCGTCGGCATCATGTCGGGCGAGTCCGGCGCCGCAACGATCCAGGAAACAGCCCGCCGCATCGCGGTGGCCAAAGACAGCCGCCTTCAGGATTTCGCAAACGTGATGTGGTCATTTGCCGTGCCGCAACTAGGCGATGCAGCGCACATCGAAGCGCTCCACCGATTCATTGCAACACACAACCTCAGTGTGCTGGTCCTCGATCCGACGTACCTCATGATGCTGGGCCTGGGCGACCAAGCCGGCAACCTGTTCATCGTCGGTTCGTTCCTGAAGTCGTTGGGTGACCTCGCTCAGTCGACGGGTTGCACGCCTTTATTGTGCCATCACCTGAAGAAAGGCGTGGCCGATCCTTACGAGCCGGCAGAACTAGAAAACATCGCCTGGGCCGGTTTTCAGGAGTTTGTCCGCCAATGGATTTTGCTGAACCGCCGTGTCCGCTACGACCCAGACCGGGGCGGACAGCACGAACTTTGGATGTCGGTGGGCGGTAGCGCCGGCCATAGCGGGTTGTGGGGTCTCAACGTCGAGGAAGGCACACGGCAAGACGTGGGCGGCCGGCGCTGGGAAGTCGACGTCATCAGCGCCGCGGACGCTTACGCCGGGCGCATTGCGTCCGCAAGCGACGCGGCCGATGAGCGCAAAGAACAACAGAGACAAATGAAACGTGAGAAGCAACGCGGTGCAGTGCTCGACGCCCTTCGCCGCTATCCCGATGGTGAGACGCCTCGGCTCATACGCGAAGCAGCGGGCGTCGGGAACACCGTTGCAAGCGCCATATTGGCCGATCTACTCGATGAAGGAGTGATCGAAGCATGTACGGTGCAAAAGAACACACGCCAAGAAAATGGATTTCGGCTCGTCGCGTAGCTGGTGGTCTGGTGGTCTGGACCGGCGGTCGGACCAGCAGACCAGCAGCACGGTGCTGGTGGTGGTCCCGCCTTTATATATAAGGCGGACCACCAACCACCAGCACCAGCGCTGGAGCGGCGGCAGGGCGACGTTCGCGACCACGCGTGCGCTAGATAACTATCGGTTGTGAATGCGATCCGCACAAAACTCGACACGATCCAAGTTCACGTCGCCATCAAAGATGGCCGCGCGCGGATTATTGACCGCAATGGCAAGGCACTTAGCCGTTGGCTTGAGCGAGAAGCGTTGACGACCTCATCAGCCGATGACCTGGAAAAGCAACTTCAATGGCAAGAGGTTACTCAACGAATGGCCAACACGGCGGCCAAATTCGCAATGGCTTCGCGGACAAATTGGGAGGCTTGCACCGACTCTCTAGCAGCGCGCTTTCGACCGCAATCGCGAACAGCCTGGAAAGCCCGCACGGCCTCTCTCTCGGCTAGCTTTCGACTGCGAGGACGGATGCGGGCGAGAGAGCTGAAGCCATGCGGCCGACAACTTTTTGAACCTTATCGCACGAATACTTGGGAAGCTGCCGTCAAGCGGATGTGGGAACAGGCAAACAACCGCTACCGGCGAAATGCTAGATCGGGTTGGGCACGGTGGGCCTGCACTGTGGCCAACAATCACAACAAAAGGAAGGGAGGTCGTTATGACCAAACAGCCTACTGTCACGTCCAAGATGATCATGAATCTCGTTGAGCAACAAGACTTCCGCTGTGCAATCAGCGGGCGAGAGCTGACTCCGCAAACCGCGTCACTTGATCACATTCTTCCCCTGTCGCGCGGCGGTGAACATGGGATCAACAATGTGTGGGTTGTCGACCACCAGGTGAACAGCGCCAAAGGCACGATGACATGTGACGAGTTTGTGACCATGTGCCGCGACGTGGCTACGCACCAGGAGAAGCAACTGGTGGATGCTGCGGCGTAGGTACTAGGAAAAGAAGACCTTTTTTGAAGCTGCCGCGGGAAAAGCCGCCAAGGTAGGCACAGTTTGTTTTGATTGTCCGAAGTCCGATGGAGAATTCGATGAAGATTGAACTACGCAAGTTGGCGGAACTGCGACCTTATGAGAACAACCCACGCCTCAACGACGACGCTGTTAGCGCTGTTGCGAGTAGCATCCGCGAATTTGGCTTTCGCCAGCCAATCGTAGTCGATGCAGGCGGCGTCATCATTTGCGGACACACGCGCTATAAAGCGGCGCTACACCTCGGCCTGGAGAAAGTTCCGGTTCATGTTGCAATGGACCTGACGCCGGAGCAGATCAAGGCCTACCGGATCGCCGACAACCAGACGGCATCTCTCGCCGAGTGGAACTACGAATTGTTGCCGATCGAACTGGCCGACCTGCAGGCGTGCAACTACGACCTCGGTCTGCTGGGCTTCGATGCCGACGACCTGGCCGAGCTGCTCGATCCCGGCGTCAAAGATGGATTATGCGACCCCGATGAAATCCCGGCGCCACCTGACGCCGCGACCACCCAACCCGGCGACTTGTGGATTCTCGGCGACCACCGTTTGCTGTGTGGCGATAGCAGCAAATCGGAAGACGTTGATCACTTGCTCGGCGGCGCAACGATCCACTTGGTGAACACCGATCCGCCATACAACGTCAGAGTCGAGCCGCGAAGCAACAATGCCATCGCCGCCGGCCTTAGCTCGTTCCAAGGGACCACGCATCATCAGGGTCTCGACCTCGCGCGTCACCCCGAGAAGTCGAAGCCGACGCAAAAGAAGTTGCGGGCGAAAGACCGGCCACTGGCAAACGACTTTGTCTCGGACGAAGCGTTCGATCAGTTGCTCGCCGACTGGTTTGGCAACATGGCCCGCGTCCTCGCACCTGGTCGTGGGTTCTACATCTGGGGCGGCTACGCCAATTGCGGGAACTATCCGCCGGTGCTTAAGGCGTGCGAGCTGTACTTCTCGCAGGCCATCATCTGGGTCAAGGAACACCCGGTGCTGACACGCAAGGATTTCATGGGGAAGCACGAGTGGTGTTTCTATGGCTGGCGCGAGGGCGCCGCGCACGTCTACCTCGGTCCCAACAACGCGGTCGACGTGTGGAGTGTGAAGAAGATCAACCCGAACAAAATGGTTCACCTGACCGAGAAGCCAGTCGAGCTGGCCGTGCGGGCGATGCAATATTCGTCGCGGACGGGCGAGAACGTGCTCGATTTGTTCGGCGGCAGCGGCTCGACGTTAATCGCAGCCGAGCAAACCGGCCGGCATGCATTCTTGATGGAACTCGACGAGCTGTACTGCGATGTGATTTGCGAACGTTGGTGCAAGTTCACCGGGAAGGAGGCATTCCGAGTTGATTCTCAAGGAAATCAAACCCCGCGATCCGAACTACTCGCAGCGTGAGCGCAAGGTGGGCGGCAACCGCCGGCCTCGGTCTTGGACGATCTGCCCCGTTTGCTTGGCAATCTTTCCGTTAGGCCGCTTGACCCGACGCTTTTGCTCCCACGCCTGCAAAGTGAAAGCCCAGACCACAGGGCATCGCACCATTCGACGCGCGACAGCCAAGGCTCGCAGTGCTCACAGCCTGCTTCGCTACCACGTTCGAGCCGGGAATATTGTGCGCCCGAATACTTGCGAGGAATGTGGTGTCACACGCAGCCGCATCGAAGCCGCACATTTCAACTACGATGAGCCGTTGCGCGTGCGATGGCTCTGTCGATCGTGCCATGTACGGTGGGACAAACGCGAGCCCAAACATGGCACTACGATCGTCCAGCGGCAGGAGGATTTCACCAAGCGAAAAGCGGAACGGCTTAACTCCGAGATGGTATCGCCATGACCTGTCCGGCTCCCGCAATAAAACAATCAAGAGATTTCACGGAACACGTCTTCGTCGGTGAGAAAGCCCTGCGCCCGGGCATATGGCACAAGCCGACGTCGAATTCCCCGGAGTTGCTCAATGGCAACGTACTGCCGAATCGCCTCAATGGCTAGATCTTTGAATGGCCGCTGTTTTTGGTCGGCAAGAGCCTGGAGCTGCAATTCCAGTTCGTCGGGGATTGGCAAGGGAAAAATATTCATGCGTCGCACAAAGTGCCAAGTGTCGGAAGTCGCCAGCCCAATTCTACGATGGTCTGCTCGCCAATTGGACGTGCTTACCCCACGCTGTAACCGCCAAGGCGTTAACAAACCGCTCGTCGGCTGTCAGGAGCATTTCCTTGGAATGTACCGCCAACGCAAGGTAAAGGCAGTCGTAGACTGTTCGGTCAGTCTCGATAGCGAGTTTCAGCGCCGCCTCAATGAGTTCACTGGTTGCGGTGAACTGGATAGGCATCTGCATCATTTCCGCGAGTATCTGGTTCGCGTCGGCGGCCGTCAGATCGTTGCGGCGAACGTACTTCCACAGGATGTTGCCAATCTCAGCCAACAACAACTCCGGTGCCAGAAGCTCATCGGCCTTCTTAACCGCCGACGCGACTTCGCGCGACCCGTCCTCGCTGACGAACAGCTTGATGAGCACGCTCGCGTCGATCACCAGTCGGCTCATCGTTCGCGATCCTCACGCTGCGCCTGGGCGCTGTCGGAGGATCGCTTGCCGAGCTTCTTGCGCCAGTTCGCGGCAACCTTAAGGGATTCGTCGATCGTGCGACCGGCCGCCTGCTCGAGAATGATTCTCGTTTCGCTCTGCAGCGAGCGGCCAGCGCCCTTCGCTCGCTCTTTAAGCCGCTTCAAAACAGCATCGTCCAATCCACGCACTAGAATATCTGCCATTGTTAAGCTCCTTACTGCAGCACCCCCTAATGATAGCATATTGCTATCAGATGTCCAGAACGCGGCCGATTCGCTCGCGGGCCAGTATGTCGTGGTGGAACCGTTGCAGTTCGATTTCCTCGTCGGTGGCCGCGCGGACAGTCAGGATATTGACTGGAACATCTTTGCCGAGTCGTTCTCGCGGATCAGCGTACAGATCGTGCAAGGCGACTTGCCCGAGCGCTCGGGCTTCATCTTCGTTGGCGGCGTCGACCAGGACGTAGCGAGCGGGCGTGGCAACAAGATAGGTGGTCATTGCGGTTCTCCTGTTTCAATTGACGGGTACGGTGACGATGCGGTACGAGCCGTCAGACATCTCGTGGTCGAAGAGATAGGCGAACCCAACGCCGGCCTCGGCCAGACGATCGAGGTCTGCTTTGGGAACGACCATCGGCTCGCCGCCGATCAAGACCGCTTCGCCTTGCCCGCTGGCGTCGGCCCATTGCAGGGCGTCGGTCATCGAATCGCATTCAATCGCTTGGTATGTGATCTCCATGAACTGTTCTCCTGGTTAGGTGGCCGGCTCCAGTTCGCTCATCAACACAAATTCTTTTCGCAGCCAGCGTTCGATGCCGTAAGCGGTCTCGACTTCGTACTCGTACCATCCGCCAAGTTCGGGATCGAAGGAAAAGCCATTCATGATGTGGCCCGGTTCGGCGTCCGTCGTGTTGAGGACGCGTGTCCCGCAGGGAATGTAATTTTCGGTTGCGTTCATCGTCTGGCCTCCGTTGTTGGCTGGGCGAACCCAACGCCCGTTATGACACAGGAGCCATGCGGGCAGAAAAACATCAAGGGGGGCGTAAACGAAAAGGCGAAGAATCCCTGGAATTGGACGACCGTTGTTAGGGCGCCAATTGGCCAAGACGACTGGGCGATTGCTAATTCCAGCGGTGCGCGTCCGCCGGTGGCGCAATGGTTTCCCATTCGCCATCCTTGCCGATGCGAAGATGCTTCTTGCAGCAGTCTGGACAGACCGGACCGGGCATTTGCTGCCGGCCACAGTAGTAACTCGGAATCCATCCGTCATCGATTGCCGCGTCAATTTCGGCAGGCGCAGGTCGGTGACAAAGGGCACAAGTCATCATGTTGCACCTTACTCGCAATCAGTACATATGAAAACGGCCACCGTTTCCGGTGGCCGTGGTACGCAACGTGGCCGTCAGGACTTACTGGTGAACTTACCGCGTTCGGTTTTCTTGAACCGGGCTTCGCTCTTCTTGTTTTTGATTTCTCGCAGGATTGCGCTGTAAAGCGTTGCGTGCGGCGTCTTGCCGCCGGGCGACTTCCAGTACCCCTTGGCGGACATCGCCTCGACCATCTCTTTGGTCGTGAGCGGCTCCGAGGATTGCTCCAAAACCTTTGCGGCCGCGTCGAGTTGGCTGAGCTTTTTGGACTCGTTTTTCTTCTTTGCAGGCGCGGCAGCCTTCGTGCTCTTGGCAGGGCCCTTCTTGGTCGCGGCCTTCTTGCGTTTGGTCGTCGTTCTCGTTTTCGTCGGCATGGTGAATCTCCTTCAATTCGAAACCGATGGTACGGCTGCCATCATCAGGCGACGGGAACCACCCGCCGCGACGCCCGCGTGTATTCGCGCGAGCGTTTCGGCTTGCATCGTCTACAGACCGATTTGGTCCACGAGTCGATTGAATTCGTGGTCGTCACCAATCAGGCAGATGAGTTGCTCGCGAAACCAATCCACCTGCGTCATCGCCCGTTCGTTGACGGGCTTTCCGTTGCGGTAGTTGTCGGCCAACTGCAGGAAGCACACGATGGCGGTGAGCGCGTGCGGCGAAAGTTGCCCCAGCGCATCGCGGGCAATCTTCTTGCGTGTGGCGTTCGTTATGTTCCTCGTCATGGGCATCTTGACCTTCGACATGTTTGTTCTCCGGTTCGTGGCAGTAGTTGCCGTCGCCCGCACGTCGCGAGCGGCGGCGTGATGCGGTTAGCGGCAATCCTTCAAGTAGCCGCGCAAGATGCGAAGCGATTCGATGGCGTCGAGCGAATACTCGCGTCCAAACTTGGCGAGCGCTTCCACGGCGTTCCACGGTTCGTCGGGATCAACTTCGAAGGCGTCGTGTCCGTTGCCGTCGTCGTCCGCGACGGTCATCAGTTCCTCAACCATTTCGATGCGGTAGTTCATTCGTTGGTCTCCGGTACGAGTAATGTTCATGCGTACATTACGCATGACACGACAGTTACCTCGGGTCGCGGACAACATCCAGCCAAGCAGCGAAAGAATTCCAAAGATTTCTTGGGCGGCGGCACGGCGACAAATCCCGTAATTCAGCCGCTGCCCTCGTGGTTTCCGCGATCAGGCCGCCCAGTCGTACTTACGGGCCATGTCGAGAAGCTTGGCCTTGATCGCCTTCCAGTCCGGCTTCGCGGTGTCCGTGGCGATCTCGCCGAACGTCTTGTCGCGGAGCTCGTTCTTGTACCAGCCTTTGGTCCATCCGAGTCGGTAGAAGAGGCGGTTGAGTTCCGTCTCGCCCTCGCCGGCGCCCGGTCGATCCCAACAGCTCCGTGTGCCTTCGCGCTTGGCGTAGTCCCAATCCGCGCAGCGCTTCGTGCTGAGCGCGAGTTCGACCAGCCCCAGGCACATCATCACGTAGCCGACGACCTTCGTCTTATTGAGCGAGCCTGCGAAAGCCCGAAACTCGATCCGGTTCCGTCCTCGCGCCAGATGCGTGAGGTTCAGGAGGTGGTAGCGGTCGGCTTCGCATTTACTTTTGGCGTTGTCTTTGTCGCCGTAGGGCTTGATCTGTTTGGTGTAGATCGTCTGCTCACGGCGGCGCGTTCCCGTGCTTGCGAAGATCGCCCGCTCGTGGTTGCCGACCAGCGAAATCAATCGAGCCAAGGCGGCCGCGTCGCCCGTCCATTCGACTGTAATGTGCAGGCCGCATGTCGAGTTGACCCGCGCGCCGTGCGCCGTGATCGCATCGATGGCTGCTTCGACCTGGGCGATCCCTTCGTGCCCGCGAAGTTTCGGACTCACGAACTCGCACGCCTTGCGATTCGGCGTCGTCTGAATGCTATTGTCCTTCTCGGCGCGCCAGCCTTCGGACAACCAGGGCACTTGGTATCCGTGGTGATACGGTCCGATCGGCGTCGGGTCGCTTGCGGGCAGCGTGGTTTCCAATTCGATTCCGAAGGCGATTTGGTTGGCGTTCATCGTTTGGTCCTCGCGTTTGGTTTGCCGTTCTGTGTCACACATGAGCCATGCGTCGCGAGGAACCTCAAGCCAGGAAAAGCAGCTTTTCGGCTGGAATTAGCAGCTTTTTCGACATGGGCCGTGGGCGCGCGTGTTGGCCCGTGTGGCGGCCGTGCGCAGGGTGGCCCAGTGACGCCGACCTCGCGCCAGTTGGCCACAGTTCGCGGCGTGGGCCGCGTGTCGCCCAAGGTAGGAGGGTGCCAATGAGGGCGGATGGCGGACGACTCGACCCGAACCGGCTCACGCTCGACCAGGCGGCCAAGTTGCTGTCGGCGGTGGCCAACGCGCGCATTCCGGCCGACCAGATTGCCGCCGACCTGGAGGCCGGCGCGCCGCGGAACCCGGATGGCACGATCGACCTCGTGCACTACGCGGCGTGGATTCTGAAGGAGATGGGGCGTGGCGACTGACCCGCGACGACTACGACCGAGCGAATTGTGCCGTTTGGTAAACTCAACGCCACTGGGCGAGGTGCTAAGCGATCGGCAGCTACACCGCCACCGGACGCGGGCTGGAATGCGAATCGGCGACGGCCGCTATGTGGACCTGCTGCGCTATCTCGCCTGGCTCGTGCAGGTGCGCCATGCGCCGAAGGCCGAGGTTGATACTTACGAGCGGATGAAGGAGCGGGCCCGCACACGCAACGTCGCGCTCGCGATCGCGGGCCGCGACATCGGTGAGCTGCCGGCCGTCGTGGATGTAAAACGCAAGCAGCGGGCCGCATCTGATTTTCGTTTCTTCTGCGAAGCGTACTTTCCGCTCACGTTTCACCTGCCGTGGTCGCCGGACCATCTCAAAGTGATCGCCAAGATCGAGCAAGCCGTGCTGCGCGGTGGCCTCTTCGCGATGGCCATGCCGCGCGGATCAGGCAAAACGACGATCTGCGAGTGCGCTTGCATCTGGGCCACGCTCAATGGTCACCGCGAATTCGTGTGCCTTATCGGCTCCGACGAAGGTCATGCGATGGACATGCTCGAGTCGATCAAGATGGAGCTCGACGGCAACGAGCTGCTGCTGGCCGACTACCCCGAGGTGGTCTATCCGATCCAGGCGCTCGATGGCATCGCCAATCGGTGCAACGGGCAGCTGTACAAGGGCGACCGGACGCACATCGGCTGGACAGCGCGGGAAATCGTGCTGCCGACGATGCCCGGCAGCGCGGCCAGCGGCGCAATCATCAAAGTCGCCGGCATCACCGGCCGCATTCGGGGCATGAAGTACAAGCGGGCCGACGGGCAGACCGTTCGACCGTCGCTCGTCGTGCTGGACGATCCCCAAACCGATGAATCGGCCCGATCACTTTCGCAATGTGCAACACGCGAGAGTGTCCTGGCCGGCGCAATCCTCGGTCTTGCCGGTCCCGGCAAGAAGATCTCCGGTATCATGCCTTGCACGGTCATCCGGCCGGGCGACATGGCGGACAACATTCTTAACCGCGACAAGCATCCTGAGTGGAACGGCGAGCGGACCAAGCTCGTTTATTCATTCCCAGCCGACGAAAAGAAATGGCAGCGTTACGCAGAGCTGCGAGCCGAAAGCCTGCGCGTTCACGGCGACATTCGCCTTGCCACAGAACTCTACGTTGCCCAGCGCGAAGCGATGGATGCCGGCGCGGTAGTCGCTTGGCCTGAGCGATTTAACCATGACGAGGTGTCGGCGATCCAGCATGCGATGAACTTGCGGTTTCAAGACGAGGCTGCATTTTTCGCCGAGTACCAGAACGAGCCATTGCCGGATGATACGGCGGCCGGCGACGAGCACACGGTCGACGAGATCGCCAATAAGACCAACCGCATGCGGCGTCACGCCGTTCCGATTGGCTGCAATCACGTGACCATGTTCGTCGACGTGCAGGCGAGTTTACTGTTCTTCGTCGTCGCTGCTTGGGAGGATAACTTCACGGGCTACGTGATTGATTACGGCTCCTATCCCGACCAGAAGCGGCCGTACTTCACGTTGCGTGACGCGCGGCAGACGCTTGCCACAACGACAAAGGCAAGCGGCATCGAAGGTGCAATATACGCCGGCCTAGAGCACCTCACGAGCGATTACTTGAGCCGCGAGTGGCAGCGTGATGACGGTGCTATGATCCGCATCGAGCGGTGCCTTGTGGACGCGAACTGGGGTTCGTCCACCGACATTGTTTACCAGTTTTGCCGGCAATCGGCGCACGCCGGCATTGTAATGCCGAGCCACGGTCGGTTCGTGGGCGCGTCCAGCAAACCGTTCTCGGAATACAGGCGGCGGCCGGGCGATCGTGTGGGACTGAACTGGCGGATGCCGAACGTGCATGGCAAGCGGGCGGTGCGGCACGTCGTCTACGACACGAACTTCTGGAAGTCGTTTGTTCACGCTCGCTTGGCCGTCGCGATGGGCGATCGCGGCTGCCTGTCGCTATTCGGCGAGCGGCCTGACGAGCACCGATTGTTCGCCGAGCATGTCTCGGCCGAATACCGCGTGAAGACGGAAGGCCGCGGCCGCACGGTTGATGAGTGGAAGCTGCGCCCGGAACGCGCCGACAATCACTGGTTTGATTGCCTTGTGGGATGCGCAGTCGCTGCGTCCATTCAAGGCGTCGTCCTGGAGAGCATCGGCGGCGTCGCTCCACGTGTCTCGCGTTCGCGGGTGAGTTTCGCAGAGCTTCAACGGAATCGCCGTCGATGAAGCACGAGAAAACGGCTCATTCACAGCTGGGCATTGAATGCCCCCGATGTGGTTGTCGCCACTTCTACACGACGCACACCGAGCCGTTGCGCGATGGCCGGATTCGCCGTCGCAAGGAGTGTCGCCACTGCGGTCGCAAGGTGGTGACCTTTGAGCAGCCGATGCGGCCTGGGTCTGCATCGGATTGCTAGATGTAGCACTATTTTCTCCGTCCGAGGAATTTATGGGCCCTCGCGCGCGCGTCTTGCGGATATTTCAAGTAGAGGGGTGTATTGATGTCCACTGACCTCGACGAGACGATCCGCCAGAACGCATCCGGCCCGGCGAAAGCGGCCGGCGACGCAGGCTCGGTGGAACAGCACAAGCTCACCGAGCAAATCGAGGCCGATCGTTACCTCGCTTCCAAAGAGGCCGCACGCTCGAAGTCACGCGGCCTTGTCATCAACAAGCTCGTGCCGCCAGGCGCGGATTGACATGCTGAACTGGCTCACAAAGCGATTCGCTAGCCGACGCTCGTCGGCGACAACAGTGCGCGTGGTCCGCGCTCGTTACGACGCGGCGGTGACCAACGACGACAACCGGCGTCATTGGGCGAACGCGGACGGCCTCTCGGCCAACAGTGCCAATAGCGCCGAAGTCCGCCGCATTCTGCGGAACCGCTCTCGCTACGAGGTCGCCAACAACAGCTATGCACGTGGCATCGTGCTGACTTTGGCCCACGACGTTGTGGGCACCGGCCCGCGGCTACAGCTGCTGACGGACGATGCAGAAGCCAACCGCCGCGTGGAACAGGCATTCATGCTCTGGGCCAAAGCGGTGGGCCTGGCTGAAAAACTCCGCACGATGCGGGCCGCACGGGCTACTGACGGTGAGGCGTTCGCGATCCTCACGAGTAACCCGTTACTTTCAACGGCGGTTCAGCTTGACCTCCGACTCATCGAGGCGGATCAGGTTGCAACGCCCGACTTGGGTGCGCTCGTAGCGAACGCAATCGACGGCATCGTTTTCGACGCCTATGGCAACCCGGTCGAATACCACGTCTTGCGGAAGCATCCGGGGGACTCGGGGGTGAGCCGCGAGTACCACCGGTTGCCGGCTGCGAGTGTGATCCATTGGTTTCGCGCCGACCGGCCGGGCCAGGCCCGCGGCATTCCGGACATCATGCCGGCGCTGCCGCTCTTCGCGCAGCTGCGGCGATTCACGCTCGCCGTCATCAGCGCTGCCGAGACGGCGGCCGACTTTGCGGGCATCCTCTACACCGATGCGCCGGCAAACGGCGAGGCCGACTCGGCTGAGCCGTTCGAGCCGATCGAACTCGAAAAGCGCGCACTCGTGACGATGCCGGGCGGCTGGAAGATGAGCCAGCTCCAGGCTGAGCAGCCGGCAACGACGTATGCCGAGTTCAAACACGAGATCCTCAACGAGATCGCGCGCTGCCTGAACATGCCGTACAACGTCGCGGCCGCAAATTCATCGGGCTACAACTACGCCTCCGGTCGGCTGGACCACCAGACGTATTTTAAGGCCATTCGCGTCGAGCAATCGCATCTTGAATGCGTGGTGCTCGACCGCATCCTGTCCGCTTGGCTCGATGAAGCGGCGCTCATTCCCGGCCTCTTGCCCACGGGTCTCGGTCCGTTCGCCGACTGGCCGCACCAATGGTTTTGGGATGGCCACGAGCACGTTGACCCGGCCAAGGAAGCCAGCGCGCAAGCCACGCGGCTTGCGAACCACACCACGACGCTCACCGACGAATATGCGCGTCGCGGCCAGGACTGGGAATCGCAACTCAGGCAGCGGGCCAAAGAGCTCGCGCTCATGAGCGAGCTCGGAATTACGTCCGCGCCGGGAAGCGCCGACGAGTCAGTTATACCTACGGAGCAGATCAATGAAGACGACGAAGTCGACGACCAAGTCCCGGCCAAGTGAGGCGCGGTCCGTACCCGCTACGCTCAAGCTGACCGGAGCGGCCGAGTTTGATATCGAAGCCGCTAATCAGGAATCGGCCGGGCTGCCGCGCTTTCGAATGGTCGCTTACACGGGCGCGCCGATGCGCGTGTCTGGCTGGCGCTATCCGGTGATCCTCGACCTCGCCGGGCTTGAGATTCCGACGCAGACGCGGCCGATTCGTTTTGGCCACGATCCACTCGCCGGAGTCGGACACACGGATGCCATTCGCGTCGAGCAGGGGCAGATCGTCGCGACGGGCGTGGTATCGCGCGACACGTCTGCGGCTCGCGAGGTCGTTGTCAGCTCCAAGAACGGGTTCCCCTGGCAAGCCTCCGTGGGCACCAGCGTCGAGGAGTTTGAGTTCGTGAAGGAGGGCCAGCAAGCCACGGTCAACGGCCGGCAACATAGCGGACCGTTGAATGTCGTCCGCAAGGCGACGCTTGGAGAGATCAGCTTCGTTGACCTCGGTGCCGACGGAGCCACAAGCGCGAGCGTCGCGGCCAGCCACGCGACCGATTCGGGAGAAGAGATCATGGACGAACCAACGACCACAAGCGCCAGCACGCCCGAGGTCCAAACCGCGCCCGAATCGCTTGTTTCGACCGCCGCCACGGTCAGCGAAATTCGTGCCCAGGCGGCCGCCGAAATCGAGCGGATCGCGGCAATCCGCCGACTATGCGCGGGCCGCGCTCCAGCTATCGAAGCGCGAGCGATCCGCGAAGGCTGGACCGAACAGCGCACAGAACTGGAAATCTTGCGCGAAATGCGGCCCGCAGCGCCCGCCATTCATGCGACCGACAACACGGTTACTGCCGCAGTCCTCGAAGCGGCGTGCCTGTTGACGGCAGGGCATTCGAGCGTGGAGGCAAGTTACGACGGCCAGACGCTGGAGCGCGCGTCGCGCCGTTTCCGCGGCGGCATCGGATTACAGGAATTGCTCCTGGAGGCGGCCTGGGCCAATGGGTATAGCGACCGGAATTTTCGCGACAGCCGCGCCGTGCTGCAATCCGCTTTCGGCCACACCATCGAAGCCAGCTTTTCGACCATCGACATCGGCGGCATCCTGTCGAACGTCGCCAACAAGTTCTTGCTCGAAGGCTTTTATAGTGTCGAGCGGACGTGGCGCAACATCTGCGCAGTCCGCAATGTGAACGACTTCAAGACCGTCACGAGCTACCGGCTCATCGGCAAGGACCAGTACGAGCTGGTTGCGCCCGGCGGCGAGCTCAAGCACGGGACGCTCGGCAACGAGCAGTACACCAACAAGGCCGACACCTACGGCCTCGTGTTGTCGATCGATCGCCGCGACATCATCAACGATGACCTCGGCGCGATCACCACCGTGCCGCGCAAGCTTGGTCGCGGGTCGGGCCTCAAAATCAACGATATCTTCTGGGCGACGTTCCTGGCCAACAGCGGTTTCTTCACGGCCGGCAACAAGAACTTCGTGTCGGGCGCCGACACGGCGCTCGCGATCGACGGTCTCACCAAGGCCGAAGTCGCCTTCATGGACCAGGTCGATGGCGACGGCAAGCCGATCGGCATCATGCCGGCGATCCTGCTCGTGCCGACCGCGCTGTCGGTGACCGGCACGCAGCTCTACAAGTCGCTCGAACTGCGCGACACCACGGCCAGCACCAAGTACCCCGTCGCGAACCCGCACCAAGGCAAGTTCCGCGTCGAGGTGAGCCGCTACCTGGCCAACTCGGTCTACACAGGCAATTCGGCCAAGGCTTGGTACTTACTCGCCGAGCCCAACGACCTGCCGGTGATCGAGGTCGCATTCCTCAACGGCAACGAGTCGCCCACGATCGATTCCGCCGAGGCCGACTTCAGCGTGCTGGGCGTTCAGATGCGCGGCTACCACGACTTCGGCGTCGCGCTGCAAGACCCCCGCGGCGGCGTGAAGAGTAAGGGCGAAGTGTAATCCCTCGCCAAATCCCAAGATCATCTTTGAAGGAGTTGTGACCGATGCCGCAAGCCACATTCGTGCATGAGGGAGGGACCATCGATTACACGCCCGGCGCGGACGTCGCGGCGGGAGACGTCGTGGTCCAGGGCGACCTGGTGGGCGTCGCCAAGACAGAGATCAAGTCGGGCAAACTCGGCGCGCTCGCCGTGGGCGGGGTTTACGACTTCGCCAAGAACACGGGTGTCGCCTACACCGTGGGCCAACTGCTGTATTGGGATGACGCGGCAAACGTCGTAACGACCGCGGCCACGGGCAACAAGCTCATCGGCAAGGTCGTCCGTGCCGCCGCGACTACCGATACCACGGTGCGGGTGCGTTTGAGTCAGTAAGCGCGTGGCGTTTCCTGACCATTTTTAAATTCTCGACAACTGTCAAAGGAAGGCATTGGTGGAAAATGATCAACAAGCTCCCGGTAATTCGAAACGCGATCGTTCTGGCTCTTGTTTTTGCGACCGGCTTGGGGTTTTGCGCAGCGATGTCATGCGGCGCGGAGCTCAAAACCACAGACGAAGTGCTGTTCTTTCACGCCGCTTGGTGCCTGCCCTGCAAGGCGATGGAACCGACGGTGCGCGAGCTCGCCGACCAGGGCGTCGCCATCCGCGAAATCGATGTCGACGACGAGCGAGCACTAGCGAGGCAATTCCAAATTCAGCAGGTTCCGACAGTCATTCGGGTCCGCAATGGCATAGAAGACGCGCGGCTAGTCGGCCAGATCTCTGCAAGTGAGCTGTGCAACTTCGCCAAGCCGCCGAGCCAGCGCACTTACATCGTCCCGCCGCCGGCGCCGGTCGTGCGGCCCGAGGGCATCTATTACCCGGTCGCGCGCCCGCTGTGGATCGGCAACGCACTGTTTGGACCGGTCTGGGTCTTGGAACCAAGGCCGAGTTGGCACGTCACGCCGCGCGCACAGCAATAACGTCCCCTATCTCACTTGAGCATGTCGATGAAGCGATTCGCTGCAATTTTGCTTGTGCTGTTGGCTCCGCAATCGTGCCTGGCTGGCTTGCACGACTGCGTGTGCGAAATCGTCTGCCCACCCAACGGCGGCAGCGGGACGTTAGTCGCCACTCGGGCCGATGGTCACGGACTAGTGATCAGCGTGGCGCATGTTTTCGAAGGCGGCAATCGCGCGGCCATCGTCTGCGAGTTTCCAGCCGCCCGGAAGAAGTACCCGGCTCGACTGCTGGCCATCGACGAGAGTTACGACCTGGCCGCACTCGACATACCTGCGGTGCCGGACGTGGACATGCCGAGCGCGATTGTGCCGGCGCGCAAAGAGGACGGTCCTTTTACTTGCGTTGGGTTTCCTTGGAACTCCCGACACGCCGTGCGTTGGGACCGAGGCGACTACATCGGCTACCCGCAAGGTAATGGCACCAGTGCGTTCGCACCGTCGATGCTGCACACCCGCACGCATGTCATCAGCGGCTACTCGGGCGGCGCGCGATTCAACCGATATGGCGAGTACGTGGGGCCGATCAGCGGCATGTGCGGCGAAGGTGGAGCATACATGGACCGCACCTGGGGCGCATCAGGAATCGTTCTCATTCGGTTCATCAGCCGATTCGTGGAGCTGGAGCAATGAAAGCAATTTATGCGATCTGTTTGACCGTCGTCATTGCCGTCTCGGCGCACGCGCAATGGGTGACGGAGGACCAGTACGTGCGCGATGCGGCCGGGTGGGTCGCGGTTCCAGCGCAGTGTGACCCGCCGGTCGCCTGCGGTCCCGGAGGCTGCTGTCCGATTTACGGACCACCGGTTTACCAGTCCCCGCCTCGCTGCGTTCCGCCCCAAGCGCGGCCACAACAGAGCGCGCCGCAGCCGGAGCCGAAGTATGAAGTGCGGCCGCGGACGCCCTTGGCTCCGGTGAAGCCACCGACGCCGGCGCCAAAACCTGAGCCAACGATTGATGCCCAGGCGCTCAAGGACCACGAACAAGCGATCAAAGATGGCTTCGCCCAGCAACTCAAGGTCCAGCAGTCGATTCTCATAGCGATTAAGGAGCAGGCACGTTGCGACTGCCAGCCGACCAATCTCAGCGAGGTCCATGCGAAGCTTGACGCGCTCGCAAAAGCCGTCGCCAGTCTGAAAGTATCACCGCCTGCACCCGCCCCTGCGGCCAGTGAGACGCCGGCCTATTACATCGATGTTCGGCCGCACGAGGAGTAACGCACGATGGCAGAGCAATCCACGGGTGATGCCAACACCCCATCCCGCTTCGACCCCTACGGGCCCAATGCGCACGCCGACGAGACTCGGCAGGCGCAGCACATGGCGGCCAATGATACGCCGCTCGACGTCAACCTGAATGCGGTCGTCGCCCGCTCGCAGGCGCTCACGTTCGACATCGCGGGCAAGAACTTCGAAGCCAATGGCGACCTGCGTCAGAAGTACGCCGACGCCAAATTCGGCAAGCAAACCTGACCATGATTGAAGCCCCCAGCCGAATCAGCGGACTGATTGAGCGTATTGAGGCCGGCAACGAGCCGTCAGCCGACGAGCTGCGGCGCGTTGCCGCGCTTCAGGCGCTCGACCTGGCTAAAGCGGGCGAGGACTTCGCGCGTGAAGCGATCGCGAAGGACAGTCAGCAAACTCACGAGTTTGGGCAGCAATGAGCGAGATCAACCAGGAGCAGCTTTACGGACGCTATATGGCACAAGAAGACGTTTCCGCAGCGCAGGCCAACCGCAAGCGCGACTGGCGCGACCGGCTCGACCAGAAGCTGCGACATAAGGCGCTTAACATCCCCATCGACCCAGACGATGAGGATGACCCGTTGAAAGTCACGAACACGACAGTGCGTAACGGCTTCGACTGGAAGCATTTGGCGGTCATTGCCGCGGCGGGCCTCGGCGGAATGGGAATCTACCACTTCGCCGATAAGGAAGTCCCGCAGCAGACGGTGCCGCCAACGGTAAGGACAGCGCCGGAGGACGTGAGCCAGAAATTCGATGTGACGATTTACCAGAAGAACGCCGACGGCACATTCACGCCGTTCACCATGCCGCGCTTGCCGGAAGGGGCCGAGATCAAGCAATGACGTTGCGCTGACCTGTCGTGTTGGTACTCGTCATGTTGCGCTGCAGCATTCTCATTTCCGAGCAAGGCGATTGGAGATTTGCAGATGGCAGATACAGAGAAACAGAACGGGAGGAACGTGTGGTGGCTCAGTCCGCTCCTTCTCGTGCTGGAAAAGTTCGGCTTTCCGACTGTGGCCTGCATCGCTTTTGCAGTGTTCGCCTATCGTACCATCGAATGGGAGCGCCAGCAAATGGTGCCGGCGCTGCAAGAGGCGGCCAAGAGCATCGACCGAAACACCGACGCGCTGGACTCCGTCAGCGTCGTTCTATCTGAGCTCCAGCAACAGCTGCCCCACGACGCGCGCAACGCGCACTCCAGGAAGGACCCCTGACTGACAAAGTAGCTGCCACGAGGAAGTCATCCAGCGGATGTGCCCGCCCAAGACGGTCACCATATGCAAGACCTGCTGCAAGCCGGACAGGCGTGGTTGGCCGACCAGCTCCGCGCGCACGTTGCCAAGGAGGTGACGTATCGCCGCGGCGCTGACGAAATAACGGTTCGAGCCACGATTGGCCGCACGCTCCTCAAGCTGGATGACGGCTACGGCGGCGTGCGAATGGTTTGGACGGATCGAGACTATTTAATCCGAGCGGCGGACTTGGTATTGGGAGGAAATCCAATACAGCCACAGCGCGGCGACCAGATTCTCGAAGCGCTGGGAACCCAATCGCATATCTACGAAGTGCTCGCGCCCGGCGACGAGCCGCCGTGGCGTTGGGCCGACCCGCATCGCCAGATGCTGCGGATTCATACGAAGTACGTCGCAACCGAGGCCTAGGCGCGGGAATGGGGACGGTGGCACGGCGCAAGCCGGCTGCCGGCTCCATTCGCGGGCCTCGCCTTGCAATGAGGACATGATGAATCGCCCAACGATTTCGGCATTCAACCACGGCACGGTCCGCGTCGGTGACGAGCTATCAACAGCCGAGCCACTGTGGATCGCGCCTTACACGGCAATTGGCGTGGCATCAACCGTCACGGGCGGCATCGATGTTTACGCGAGTTTCGATGGCGAGACCTATTTCATCTATGCGCCAGGTGTGTTCGTGGACCAAGGATACATCCGGTCGTGGAAAGCCCGCATTCCCGCTCAGTGGCTCAAATTCGTTGGCCGAGAGACTGCCGAAGCCCAGGCGATGCCCGACGGCACAATTCTGCAATGGGGCGCGAAATCATAGATGGCCACGATCATCGACATTGCCGACTCCATCGTCGCGGAGCTGAATGCTGCCACGTTCAGCCAGCCGGTTTCGGCGGTGCGGCACTACGCCCCGCAGTTCGAAATGACTGAGATGACGACACTCCACGTGACCGTCGTCCCGAAGGGACTTTCGTCACAGCTACTTGACCGCAGCCGAGACACGTTCGAGTACCTGGTGGACGTGGCCGTGCAGCAGAAAGTGGATCAGACGAATCCGTCGCTTGATGCATTGATGAATCTGGTGGAGGAGATTGCCGACCACTTTCGCGCGGCTTCACTCGCCAGCTTTCCGAACGCCAGGTGCGTCGAAGTGAAGAACGAACCGGTTTACTCGCCCGAGCACCTCACGGAGTTAGGCCAGTTCACTAGCGTGCTGACGCTCATATTCAAGGTGTGGCGATGATCGCGATGCGCGCCAAGACGATGCTCGACAAGCAAAAGCTTCGGACGAAGTTCAGGCAAGCTAACTTCAAGAATCTCGGCCATGCTGGCGCCGCGCTGCGGCTCACGGCGCGCCGCAGTATACGCACACGCCAAAAGCCGTCGCCGGCTGGTACGCCGCCTCACACGCGCCGTGGGCAGCTGCGCCGCGCTATCGCGTATTCGGTGGATAAACAGCGCCAACTGGTGGTGATCGGACCTGAGCGGGAAGCAGTTGGCACGAGCGGTTCGGCGCACGAATTCGGCGGCCGCTATCGCCGTGAGCGTTACCCGCGGCGGCCATTCATGGGTCCCGCACTCGAAAAGATTCAGGACCGCTTGCCCGGTTTCTGGGCTAACTCGGTCCGCTAATGAAGGAATTGCGCTAATGGCAGTGAGACTCGGACTCGACGCCAAGTTGTATCGCAACACGACGCCCGGCGGCGGCCCCACCTGGGACCTTGTGGGCAACGTGCGTGACGTGACGCTCAACCTTGAAACCGGCGAGGCGGACGTCACGACGCGCGGCAACAACGGATGGCGGGCGACGGTCGGAACGCTCAAGGACGCCTCGATCGAGTTCGAGATGGTTTGGGATACGGGCGACGCCGACTTCACTGCCTTTAAGGACGCGTTCTTCAACGGCACTTCGATTGAACTGGCCGTGATGGATGGCAATATCGCCTCGGCTGGTTCCCAGGGACTGCGGGCCGAGTGCCGAATCATCAACTTCACCCGCTCCGAAGCACTGGAAGAAACAATCACGGTGAGCGTCACGGCAAAGCCTACTTATTCCGCCAACCCTCCATCGTGGCTCGTAACATCGTAGGTTCTCGCATATGGCTATTAGGCTCGGTCTCGACGCCAGACTCTATCGCAACACCGGCAATCCCGGCAGCTTGCTGTTCGAGCTGGTCGAAAACGTTCGCGACTTGACACTCAACCTGGAGACGGGTGAAGCGGACGTCACCACGCGCGGCAATGCCGGTTGGCGTGCGTCCTTGGGCACGCTCAAAGACGCGTCGATCGAATTTGAAATGGTGTGGAACA
The DNA here is from genome assembly GCA_022614705.1 of Planctomycetota bacterium. Classification (GTDB taxonomy): domain Bacteria; phylum Planctomycetota; class Planctomycetia; order Pirellulales; family Lacipirellulaceae; genus JABDGM01. The sequence continues at coordinate 33,059 of JAKEIB010000179.1, forward strand.
GCGAAGACGTTGACTTCGTGGTGTTTAAAGACGCGTTTTTCGCCGGCGATCCGATCGAGCTATTGGTGATGGATGGCGAGGCGAGTTCTCCGGAGTCGCAGGGGCTACAGGCGCTGTGCCAAATCATCAGTTTCACGCGAAGCGAAGCGCTCGAAGAGGCAATCACCGTCAGCGTTACGGCGAAGCCGACGTACTCGGGCACTCCGCCGGCGTGGGTACTTGGTCCGATAGAGTTCGACGCTTGATGTGTTAACAGAAGGGAATCATGCATACCTTTGCCGATAATTTGGGCCGCACGTGGTATGTGGCAATCAATGTAGCGACGATCCGCCGCGTCCGCGATGTACTGGACGTTGACCTGTATCAACTCGTCGACGACGGGATGCAGGCGCTCGGCCGGCTCGTGTCCGATCCTGTACGGCTGGCGGATGTGCTGTATGTCCTTTGCAAGGACGACGCCGATGCGAAGAACATTTCGGATGAGGATTTTGGGCGCGCGTTGGCCGGCGATGCCATCACGGCGGCTGCCGAAGCGTTTGTGGAGGAACTCGTGGATTTTTTCCCCGACGAGCGGAGTCGAGCAGCGCTCCGCCGGGTGATCGCGGCGGGCCGCGAGGTGCGGACCAAGCTGCTCGACCATGCGGAGACGATGCTCGAGGCGCTCAATCCCGACGAGTGTGCCAACAGCTTGATCAACTCGTGGACGAACTCGCCGGCATCCTCAGCATTGACCCCGGTCCCTTCAAGCTCCGGCAACTGGTCGTAATGGCCGAGGCCAAGACCCGCCAGGCGTGGAACCACACGGCGTCGATTCTGGCCATGCTCGCCAACGTCCACCGCGACCCGAAGAAGTCACGTGCTCTACGCCCGGCCGACTTCCATCCGCACCTTCGTCATGAAAAACCCATCATCACGAAGGTGGGAATCAATGTGTTGAAGCAGGTATTCGTGGACCGCCGCTCGGGAGGGTAACGAGGCGTGGCCAGTTCGTCCAACATTCGCGCCGGCGCGGCCTACGTCGAGCTCTATGTCAAAGACAGCCGTCTGGTGAAGGGCCTCAATGCGGCGGCCGCCAGACTGAAGGCCTTTGGAGCCGGCATCACATCGATCGGCACTCGGCTGGCCGGACTTGGCGTCGGCCTCGTCGCACCATTCCTCGGTGCAGCCAAGTTGTTTGCCGACATGGGCAGCGACTTGGTGGATATGAGTCAGCGCACCGGCGCCAGCGTTGAGGCGCTTTCGGAACTCGGGTTTGCTGCCGAGCAATCGGGCAGCGACGTCGCTACGCTCGGGACTTCGCTCCACAAAATGCAGAAGTTCCTGGTCACGGCGGCCGAGGGCTCGCAAACGGCGAACGACGCGCTGGGCCAACTGGGACTCTCAATCGCTGACCTTTCGCGCCTCGCGCCGGAAGACCAGTTCTCGCTGATTGCCGACCGACTCAGCCAGATCGAAAATCCGGCGCTTCGCACCGCGATGGCGATGGAGATCTTCGGCAAGTCGGGCACAAAACTGCTTCCTTTGATGCAAGGCGGTGCGAAAGGTATCGAAGAACTTCGCCAGCAGGCCCGCGACCTGGGCCTCACGATGAGCACGGAGGACGCTCAGGCGGCCGAGGCGTTCGGCGACAAGCTCGACACCTTATGGAAAGTGCTGAAGCGGACTGCGTTCACCGTCGGCGCAACGCTGGCGCCACTGCTGACGCAGGTCGCGGACGCGATCATGCGTGCCGCAAAGACGACGAGCGATTGGATCGCTCGCAACAAAGGCCTCGTCGTGACAATCTTCAAAGTCGGCGCAGCGATCCTGGCCGGCGGTGCGGCGCTCGTGGTGCTAGGCGGTGCGATTGGTGGATTAGGAGTCGTGCTCGGCGGCATTGCCACGCTCATCACGGCGGCCGGCGCAGCCATCGGCATGGTAGGCACGATTCTGGCATCACTGCTTTCACCAATCGGATTGGTGATTGCCGGTGTCGGGGCGCTTGCCGCCTACATTATCTATGCGACCGGCGCCGGCGGCGATGCACTTGCATGGCTTGGCGACCAGTTTGGCGTTCTCAAAGATACGGCACTTGCCGCCTGGCAAGGGATTGGCGACGCGCTGGCGGCGGGGGATTTGGCGCTCGCGGCAAGAATCGTCTGGCTCACGCTCAAGATGGAGTGGCAGCGCGGCATTAACTTCCTCGAGGAGAAGTGGCTTGCCTTCAAAGGTTTTTTCGTGAGCGTCTGGCAGAACGCCGTGTTCGGGATCGCGCGCTTTATGACGGACGCCTGGGCCGGCATCCAGGTCGCGTGGCTTGAGACGATAACGGTCCAGGCCAATGCCTGGACGAACTTCATCGGCCTGTTGAAGAAAGGCTGGAACCATTTTGCTGGTTTCTTTCAGAAGGTGTGGGCGCGGATCAAGGGACTGTTCACGGATTCGGATGCCGACGCCGAAATCGCCCGTATCAACGAAGAAGTGGCTCGCCACGACGAGGCGATCAACGCCCAACGCGATGCAAAATTGGCCGAGCGCGGGCAAGCGCGGCAGAAAGACCGCGATCGAATTGAGCGCGACCGGGTCGGTGCTCAGGGCGCGCTCGACGACATGCAGGCCGAAGAACAGCGCCGGCGGGAAGCGAAGCACCAGGCCGCGCTCAAGGAATCCGAAGACGAACTGGCCAAGGCGCGGCGCGAGTGGCAGGATGCGATCAAAGAGGCGGCCGACAAACGTCTGGAAGCCGAATCGCAAGGCCCCTCGCGGCTCAAGCGCCCGACAGCCGAATTACCGACGACTGCGGATCTCGAAACCCTCGTCACAGATACCCGCCGCAAGATCGATGTCGTCGGTTCGTTCAATCCGTTTGCCGCACGTGGGTTAGGAGCGGATTCGCTTTCGGAACGGACCGCTAAGGCGACCGAGCAGATCGCGGCCAACACGAAGCAGCTGGTTCGCGAAGCGCAGCACGGCGGCCTGGTCTTCGCGTAAGGAGTTTTTGGGCCTTGGCCACGATCCGTGAACGCTACGACAGCCGCGAAGCCACCGAAGGGGTCGAAAGCCCGTCGGTAGACCTTATATATATAGTCGAGGGCACCGAGGACGATGCGGCGGTACGGACGCTGGTTGAAGCGACGATTCCCGCGATTTACGTAGGCCTCCTGTTCCAGACCTACCACATCAATCATGTGGGTGGCGGTGTGTGGGAAATCACCGTCCGGTACGGACGGAAGGAAGCGAAGGATACCGGCGAATCGTCTTTCTCATTCGACACGGGCGGCGTTACGGCTCACATCACGCAGTCGCTGGCGACGATCAGTCGACATGCACCCTCGGGCACGGCACCGGATTGCCAAGGCGCGATCGGAGTTACGAGTGATTCGGTCGAAGGCACCGACATCACCGTGCCGGTCTACAACTTCACGGAAACGCACTACCTTCCGATCGCCACAGTCACGGGCGCTTACAAAGCGGCGCTGTTTCAGCTCACCGGCAAAGTCAACAACGCTCCGTTCAAAGGCTTCGCACTCGGCGAAGTGCTGTTCTTGGGCGCAAGCGGCTCGCAGCGCGGTGTGGAGGATTGGGAGATCACGTATCGCTTCGCCGCCAGTCCAAACGTTACGGGCCTGTCGGTGGGCCCGATCAGCGGCATCAACAAGAAGGGCTGGGAATACCTGTGGGTGCGGTATGCCGACGCCGAGGACCAGAACGTCCTCGTGAAGCAGCCCATCGCCGCCTACGTTGAGCAAGTTTATCTGCTCGGCAATTTTTCGGCCCTGGGGATCGGAGTGTAGCGCATGGCGGGCGATCCCCTCAAAAAGGTGCAGGCCGGCGAGCGGCTCAATATCCCGGCTGAGGCCTACAACGCATTCATTGATGCCGCGCGAGCGACGCGCGGGCAGCAGGCGCTGGGCGCCAATGCGGATGCCTTCTCGCGCCAAACAACGCTCGCCAAGGTCCGCAACCTCACCGGCGCCAATCGTGAGCGGTTTTCGATTGTTGGTTTGAGTCAGCCGATAGTTCCGCCTGCGGACAACGAAGCCGAGTTCTTGCGGCAGACGACGTTCGATGGCGTCATGCCGGCCAGCGGATATGAACATCGTTTCGGCGTGCTACTCGAGCCGCTCGGCGTCAACAAGATCGGCCTCGCTGCGGTTGCCGGCGTCGTACCGGTGAAAGTGCATTTCACGGCTGACGACCATAAATACGCGGTTATCAAAAACGGCGACGCGACGCGGCTCAAGAGCGCGGCCAGCGGCGAAGCCCTCATTCTTTGGCATGAAGATTTTCCAGAAAGCACCGAGCCGCCAAACATAACGCTGTGGGCACTCGTGTTTCTGGGTGCGCAACGACAGCCGCGCATCGTTGCTGGAACGACCAATGCCGTCGTGCTCAATACGGCGAGCGAATTTCAGATCGAGAACCTTGCAGCGATCGTCGGGACCGCCCCCTCGGCGCCGCTCACGATCCAAAACTGGTTTGGCGTCGGCTATGCACTCGGCGAATATGTCGTCGCCATCGAGCTGGCCAATGGCCAATGGGTCAACGAGCCATACTACGGTCGTGTCTATGCGACGGCCGGCGACACGTTTCCTGAAAGTCTCTACTACAAGCTGTGGGGGCACGGCGCGTTTAACCCGACGTATCACCAGCCCGTGTACTTCGAGGTGTTTGCGGCCGACCTCGTTACGCACGGCCCACCGGTGCCGCGGGCGCTGGTACGAGCGTTTACCGACAAAGGCGCGGGCGGAGGCGGAAGCTACAGCGCTGGCTGCGGTATCAATTCTGCCCAACTGGCTGCAGACATCATCGAGGTGCTTGTCGACCCTTACGGATGCATCCTATGCGATCCAACCGCAGGGCTCAAAATCAAACTTGATCCGGATGGTTGTCTTGATTGCGGCAATGAAGCGGGACTCAAAGTAAAACTCAGCCCGGATGGTTGCTTGACCTGCGATACGTCAGTGGAAGGCGGGCTCAAGGTCAAGATTGATCCGAATGGTTGTCTCGCCTGCGACGAAGAGGATGGGCTGAAAGTAAAGGTCGACCCGGACGGCTGTCTGGAGTGCGGCGAAGATGGCCTCAAAATCGAAATCGATCCTGACGGCTGCATCGGGTGCCCGTCCGAAGGCGATGGCCTCAAAGTCATCGTCGACCCGAACGGTTGTTTGGAATGTGGTGAGGACGGACTTAGGGCGACGTATTTACCCGGCCCCGGCGTCGTCATCGCCGGCTGCGTGGTGAGCGTCAATTACGGATGTGGCCTTACGACGACATTCGGCGTTCTGCACGTCAACAACATTGACTTGGCTGGCAATGGGCTTGTTCCTGAGGGAACCTGTGGGCTTGCAGTCAACGTGGGGTGCGGCCTGGAGATCGTGGCCGATGCCGTACGTGTCAAGAACAGTGATCTCGCTGGAAATGGGCTCGGTGTCGAAGGCACATGCGGCCTCAAGGTGAACGTTGGCTGTGGTTTGGAAATTGTCTCCGACGTCGTGCAGGTGAAGACCTCCGACTTGGTAGGGAATGGCCTCGAAACGGTCGGCGGCAGCGGCCAATGCGCGATGCAGGTGAAGGTTGGCTGCGGCCTGGAGCTCGCTAGCGGTGCCGTGCGCGTCAAAAACTCCGAGCTGGCCGGAGCCGGCCTTGGCACAGAGGGCATTTGCGCCTTGAAAGTAAATGTTGGCTGCGGACTGGAAATCGTCAGCGACGCGGTGCAGGTGAAGCTCAAGCCGAGTGGCGGGCTGATTTGCACGGCGGAAGGACTAGCAACCAATATCGGCGTCGGGTGCGGCCTCGATTTTCTCGGCGACACGATTTTCTTCGATGCTCCGACCGTCGCAGGCAGCGGCCTTGTCGTGGAAGGTCCATGTTCGCTCGCCGTGAACGTCGGCTGTGGCTTGGAAGTCGTCAGCGACCAAGTGCGCGTCAGAAACGCTGATCTGGCCGGCGCCGGCCTTGCGCCGGACGGTATATGCGGCCTGAAAGTCAACACGGGCTGCGGACTCGAAATCGCCGGCGACGCCGTGCAAGTGAAGGTCGATCCGGCCGGGTGCATTGAGTGCCACGGGACTTCGGGGCTCAAGCTTAAAGGCGATCCCGTCACAATCCGCAGCATCAAGCAATGCGAACTGATGATCGAAGGCGGTGAGCTCAAGCTCAAGTTGACTTACGACGTATTTAGCATTTGCGCCGAAGCCGGTTCCGTAAATCAGATCGAAGAGTGCAGCGTTGAGGTGATTGACTGCGAGGAGGCAGCCTAATGGCACTTCTCGCGCAAGATGGCAAGCTGATCATCAAAGACGGGAAGCTGGTCGTTGACGACACGGCTCAAAGCCCGTGCTGCTGTGGAACATGCAACGGCTTCCCCAACTGCCTCTCGTGCGATGACGACACGTGGGTGCCGATGAAGCTGAACATCACGATCTCCGGCGCGCCGGGGGACGAGGGGACTTGCGATTGTCCTGAAACCGAGCACGATAAACGGCGCATTCTCTGGGACAACCTCAATGGCAGCTATCAGCTGGAACAGGACGGTCCCTACAGTACGTGTTTCAAACTCGACTTCATTACGGATTGCTCAGAGGCTCGCGACGGCGACGCCATTCTCATCGAGGACAACGAATTCGGTTGCTGCACCGACGAGAGTGGCGGCTACGAATTGCACAATCGTTCCGAGGTTTACGTTAGCGGTATTCGAGCTTGCATCGAATGCGCGGAAGCCCGGATGCGAATTAGCAGCATCGGGTTCTCCTTCTGCAGCTGCGGCCAAAGCATTGTGGGACCGCCGCCGTTTCATTGGAGCGAATGGTCATGTGGTGTCCTGATCGACTATCCGGGTTGGCCTTGGGCATTCGTATGCGAGCTCAGGGATCACATCACGACGGCTGTTCCCTGCACGATGCAATCGATGCAGCGGGAGCTGCTCTGGTCACGGCCGACTCCGTATCCCGAATATCCTTGCTCGTTTACGTTTCCGTGTGATGATCCGGTCATCGGTCAACTTACTGCCAATCTGGCTTGCTAGAGTATGAATTGGGCTTACGGCATCACTACAGTTCCGGAGCGCGTTGGCACGCTGCTACCGCAGACGATCGCATCGCTTGCTTCTGCCGGATTTGACCGCCCCATTCTGTTTGTGGACGGTCACATTTCTAGGTACGGCGACTTGGAGGTATGGCTCATCCGAAAAAATCTGCAACACAACAACGGAAGAAGATGCCGCGAATTAGCGAAGGGTTATTGGACATACGTGTGAGCTTGCTTTGGGTGA
>JAKEIB010000180.1 GCA_022614705.1 Planctomycetota bacterium
CATCCTCCACCGCTTGTGTGAGCCCCCGTCAATTCCTTTGAGTTTCAGCCTTGCGACCATACTCCCCAGGCGGAGCACTTAACACTTTCGCTACGACCGAGAGCCTATGGGGGGGCCCACGATCAAGTGCTCAACGTTTACAGCTAGGACTACGGGGGTATCTAATCCCCTTCGCTCCCCTAGCTTTCGTACCTCAGCGTCAGAAGAGACCCAGTAAGCCGCTTTCGCCACCGGTGTTCCTGATGATATCAACGCATTTCACCGCTCCACCATCAGTTCCGCTTACCTCTGTCTCCCTCAAGCACTGCAGTATCGGGCGCAGTTCCTCGGTTGAGCCGAGGGATTTCACACCCGACTGACAGCGCCGCCTACGTACCCTTTAAGCCCAGTAATTCCGAATAACGTTAGGACGGTACGTATTACCGCGGCTGCTGGCACGTACTTAGCCCGTCCTTCCTCCTAGGATAGGTCAAGCTCCGTTCTTCACGGAGCCTTCCTCCCCTACGACAGCGGTTTACAACCCGAAGGCCTTCATCCCGCACACGGCGTCGCTCGGTCAGGCTTTCGCCCATTGCCGAAGATTCTCGACTGCAGCCACCCGTAGGTGTCTGGGCAGTGTCTCAGTCCCAGTGAGACGGGCCACGCTCTCACGCCCGCTATGCATCATCGCCTTGGTAGGCCATTACCCTACCAACTAGCTAGTACAACGCAGTCCGCTCCCAAGGCGGAATCACACCCTTTAGTCCGCGAGCTTTCGCTCGCAGACAACATCCGGCATTACCCACAGTTTCCCGTGGCTATTCCGGTCCTCGGGGCACGTAACTACGCGTTACTCTCCCTTTCGCCGCTCTCAGGAATCCCTCACCCAACCCTCTCCCAGTGGGAGAGGGCAAGGGTGAGGGATTCCCTACCGCTCGACTTGCATGCCTAATCCACGCCGCCAACGTTCATTCTGAGCCAGGATCAAACCCTTCAATTGGTTTATGCATAAACTGAAGAGCAAGTCACGTGCGACCCGTTGGGTCGCGGCTAACCGCTTCCAGTTAATGAGCCGTTTGAAAAAGTTTAATTTGGCTAACTTTTGAGGTGCGACGCCAGCACCGTCCGACCCGAAGGTCGGCCGTTACTTTCGACGCTCCTCAGCCATTCAATACAGTCTTGGCTGACAAAAAATTGGAGGTCACTTACCAAATTGTCAAAGAGCAAAGCTAAGCATTCTAGCCATACCCAGTTACTGGACAAGAGCTAGAAGAAAAAATCCCACCCGAAAAGTGCCTGTCACCGGGCGACTTCCCGACTGAGACCAGACATAATGATACGCCTCGGCCACTGGGTGTCAACGGGTTAAATCGACGAATTTTTGGCCGCATTATCCGCCAGTTTCACCGACCCAACCCACCCGAACCAACCAGCTTCTCAGCCGCACGCGCTTTCATCACGTCCGCGATCAAAGTAACCTGAAATTGATGCCCGTCCCCCCACGTTTCCTGTGCAAATTTTTCGGTAAATTTGCACGTTGTCGAAAGTGCGCTCCGGGTGGCTGGGGCAACGCCCCAGGATATTTACGTCGCGCCATCTGGGGCGTCGCCCCAGCCACCCTAACAAAGCAGGCTAGCGATGACCTACTGTCGCGGAGTCCGCGGAGCGACGACGGTTGCCGAAAACACGCGTGAGGAAATCCTCACCGCGACGCGGCAGCTCGTAGCCCTCATGGTCCGCCGCAACGGCATCGACCGCCGCGACGTGGCCAGCGCGATCTTCACTACCACGCCCGACCTTGATGCCGAGTTTCCCGCGCTCGCCGCACGTCAATTGGGCTGGCTGGACGTTCCTCTCCTCTGCGGCCACGAGATGGCAATCCCCGGCTCGCTGCCGCGCTGCATCCGGGTGCTCGTGCATTGGAACACCGATCGGCCGCAGTCGGAGATCCAGCACATCTACATCCGCGACGCCGTGCGATTGCGTCCCGACCTCTCGAAGCTGCCGCCCGTGAATTGGGAGGAGCTCGAAGCCTGGATCAGCGAACAGATGCACGAGCACGAATAACGTTGTTGCCCACGAAGCGTTGCGCGCGCACCTATGTCTTCGCCGGCCGCAGGCCGCAGCGACGCAAGCACCGCGCGGCAGACGGCGAAACGAGAAACTCCAAGAGCGATTTGGCGGAGGCGTGTTGATGTCCGCGACCAACCACCGCCGCCTCATAAGTGGCAGCCGCTCGCGAGGTGGGTATGCGGGATAGTGTCTGCCACGCGCCCCTCCGGCTGGCATCGCTGGAAAACGCGATTCCGACGTCGGCCGCTCCCGAAACGACGGCCGCCAGCACCGCACGCGAGTTGTCCACGTGCAGCACCTTGGGCAGCTGCGATTCATAAACGCCAACGGACTCCAGATATTGCCGCGAATAGTTTCCCAGCGGGCACGCGGGCTCCGCCAGCGCTATGCGGCGTACTTTTGCCGACTTCAAGTCGCCTATCTTCGTCACCCATTTCATCGCTGGCGAGCCGACTATTGCTAAGCCGTTGCGGGCGATGACGCGACGCGATCGGGCGACTATGAGTCCTGCCGACCCTAGCCGGGCCAACTCGGCCGGCTCGGCCGAGATGAATACGTCGCCCGGCGCGCCGGCCAGCAAGTGATCGGCCAGTTCGTTCGACGCGCCGAAAATCGCGCGAACGTGCGTGGCCGGTTGTTGCAGCGCGAATTCGGCGAGAATCTGCCCGACCGCTTCTTGCAGACTGATCGCCGCCGCCAGGTGTAGTAATGCCGACGCCTGCCGATTCGGAGCGACCGATCGCTGCAACACGCCCGCGGCCGATTCCACCAGCGACTGGCGCACCTGTTCGTAGACGTCGAGCGCGAGCCGGCCGCGCGGCGTCAGTCGCGCACCGCCGCCCTGTCGGCCCCCGGTAGCCGCCTCCACCAGCGGCTCGCCGGCCGCGGCATTCACGTCTTGGATAAGGTTCCACGCGCGCCGGTACGACATGCCGGCGGTCTTGGCCGCTTTGGTGATGCTTCGTTCCAGATCAATCGCCGCCAACAGCTCGGCCCGGCCTTCTCCCAGCACGGCCTCGCCCGATCGCTCCACCCACACGCGGATGCCAACGGTCCAGTCACTCGTCCAGCCAGTTTTGGGCATGGGAAATAGGAAGTATCCAAGGCATTAGTTGACCCGATGTGTCTGATGTCAGGTCGGGATGTCCTCAATCATACGGGGCTTCAATTTACTCGAAACGCGAGCGCTCGCGAGTAACCGTCGCACGGGGAAGCCGTGCGTGTAACATAAATATAGCCCGGCCATCGTGGCCGGCTCTTATGCATCGGTCCGAACCAGGATAGGTCGGCTATATCCATGCCCGCATATTGCCACGCTGCCGCCTATGCCGACTTTGCGCGGCAGATGCCGCAGGTCGAAACGACTGCGGGGCTCTTCCGCGCGGCATTCGCCGTTGCGCGGCACGAGCAGCCAGAGGCCGACGTTGAACGGGCCGCGGCGACAATCTTGGAACTTGCCGAAACTGTGCGCCGGCGCGTGCACTCGTCAAGCGTCGAGGCGAAGCTCGCCCATTTGCACGATGTGTTGTTCGACGTTGTTGGCTTCACCGGCAACATCGACGATTACTACAACCCGGCGAATAGTTACCTACCCGACGTGCTCCGCACGCGCCGCGGCCTGCCGATTACGCTGACGTTGGTCTACAAATGCGTGGCCGAGGGCGTGGGGCTTTCGGTACGCGGCGTGAATTCGCCGGGCCACTTTCTGGCCGCCGTGCAATCGGCCGATTCGCGGCCCGAGCTGCAAAGCGCGAATTCCTGGATGTACGTGGACCCATTTTACGGCGGCGAGCTGCTCGACGGCGACGACGTGTGCCGACGCATCGCCGAAACCACCGGACTCGTGGCCGCCGATCCGGCCCAATGGCTCGCTCCGGCCACGCATCGCCAATGGCTCAGCCGAATGCTCAACAACCTGCAGGCCGTATTCGCCCACACGGGCCGCGAGCGGGATCTCTTCGCGATGCAGGAATTGCAGGATTTGCTGATCGCCTGAGATGCCACTTCGCTCATTCAGCCAAGTTCGTGCGTAATGACACAAAGGAAATCACGCTAGCCGCGACCCCAACGGGTCGCCGGCGCCCCGAGTTTTGCGCCAAAGCCGGCGACCCGACCCCCCTTCGCGCGGTGCCCGGGTCGCGGCTGTTTCAAGTCGCGCCCAGCCTCTCACGGTACAATGAAACAATGCGTTATCGTCACGGCGACTTGCGAAGCAGCATCCAACCAATCGCCTGCGTCGCGACGATTTTCCTACTTTTTATTGCTAGCTGCTCCGCGAAAGGCGACGTCATCGTCCTGGCCAATCGCGTCGATCGGCCGATGCCGATTCGTTTCGCGCCGACCAATGGCGCCGCGCAGCAATTGACCCTCCCGGTCGGCGACGTTGTTCCTTTGTTCGTCGACGGGAAAGCAAGTGTCGAGTTTTCAACGCCGAGCAACGCCAAACGCTATTCGCTCGACGCGAATTGCGCCTATTACTTCGGCCGCGCTCTGGATGGCCGCATCGACCTGCAAAAGATCGGCCTGGGCGAAGACGGAACCGCGCTCGCAGGCCGGCAACTTGCGGGCAAGGCGGTTGGTCCGGCCGCGACGATCACAGTCAAAATCTGCGTCGATGACGAGGAGCCCGCGCGCCGCGCGTATTGGGAGCGGCGACTTCGCCGGCGAATCGAAACGGCCTCCGCCATCCTGGAGAAATTTTGCGGCGTCAAACTTGACGTGGTGGCGACGGAAGTCTGGAACTCCGACAACGCAACCAACGACCTCATCGAGTCGCTTGGCGAGTTTGAACGCGAAGTGTCGCCGGCGCCGGCCCGCGTGGCCATCGGCTTCTCGAGCCAGTACCAAATGGTCCGCGGCCGCACGCACATGGCCGGCACGCGCGGGCCGCTGCATTCGCACATCCTCGCGCGCGAAGGCTCGCCGGAAATCAGCGAGCCGGAAAAACTCGAGTTTCTCGTGCACGAGTTGGGGCACTTTTTGGGCGCGGCCCACAGCCCCGAACGCGGCAGCGTAATGCGGCCCGTGCTGGGCGACAATCGGGCCGGGCGGAGTGACTTCCGCATTCAGTTCGATCCCGTGAACGCGCTGGCTGTGGCGATGGTCGGCGAGGAGATTCGCCGTCGCAACATCAAGCACATTTCCGAACTCGAGCCCGAAACGAAACGCCGGCTGAAGCAAATCTATACCGAGCTGGCCCGGTCGCTGCCCGAAGACCC
>JAKEIB010000181.1 GCA_022614705.1 Planctomycetota bacterium
AACGACTCGCTAACCCGCAACCACTTGACGAACGAAAGAAGACCGCCTGAAATCCATCCTAGAGGAATCACCAATTTCAACTACAGTAGGGACAACTTCGCGTTAACGCCCGCACCGGCAGGACAAAGCGTCCCGCTTTGTTGTTTCCCGAGACCATGATTATTCGGATCGACCCATTCCCATTGATATATGTCCGCGTATGTTGGAAGGGCGACAGAAAAACAGAATGCAATTCTTAGCAGGGTTGCGCGCACACGCGCGAATACATTTGACATGGCTCCACCCTCCGTTTGTAAGGAATGCCTCAATGCCATCAATGCCGCTGTCAGCGCGCGAGGGGCGTACGGTGCGAGGAGCACACGGATATCCTCACGGCCGATGCGCGCAGGACCAATCTATCGGATCGCACGGGCGTGCGATCCCCGTTTCACGTATTCGCCGCTTCTCGGTCCGTTTGCAGAGGGTTGTCCCGGCAATCCGGAACAACCGTCTGGTTGTCAGTCAGAATGGTCGCTTCGCTGCACGGTATTGGCGGGTCGGTCACGTTGTCGCAGCGGAGGTGTCGGCGATTTTAGCATCCGGTGTGCCAAAGACAAACGTTTTGGCTGGCATGGTCTCACGTCATCACCCAATTGTTGATGCGCCAAGGACTTACGACGGCACGTTTGACGCGTCATACGTCGTGACCGGCGGGGGCGCGACACGCAATTGCGTCCCGAAATGAGAGGTTTGGCCCGGAATGAGACGGAAAGAAGCTGAGAGCATGGAGCGGGGAGCAGGGAGTCAGAGGCGGGAAATCTGGGTCTTCTTGCTCCCTGCTCCCCGCTCTTACCGAAACAGTCGGCTGATGGATTCGTTGCGGTGGATGCGCTTGATGGCTTCGCCCAAGAGCGGCGCGATGCCAAGCACGCGGGTTTGCGGCAGGACTTGGTCGTCGCGCAGCGGGATGGAGTCGGTGACGACCAGGCTGTCGAGCTTCGCCGCTTTGAGCCGTTCGATGGCCGGGCCGCAGAGGACGGGGTGCGTCGCGGCGACGTGGATTTCTTTCGCGCCGTGCTCGTGCAGCGTTTTGGCCGCGCCGGTGATGGAGCCGGCCGTGCTGATCATGTCGTCGAACATCAGCGCCACTTTGCCTTCAACCTGTCCGCCCAGGATGTGGGCCTGCACAGTGGTCTCCGCGCTGGTGCGGCGTTTGTCGATGATCGCCACCGTGCCGCCGATCCGCTTGGCATGGCCCAGCGCGCGTTTGATGCTGCCTTCGTCGGGGCTGACGATCACCGCGTTCGCCAGGTCGATTCCCGAGTGGAGGAAATGGTCGTTGAGCACCGGCGCGGCATAGAGATGGTCGACCGGCACGTCGAAAAAGCCCTGAATCTGTGCGGCGTGCAAGTCCATGGTGAGCACGCGATTGGCCCCGGCCCGCGTGATGAGATTGGCCACGAGCTTGGCCGTGATCGGCACGCGGCCCTCGTCCTTGCGGTCCTGCCGGGCGTAACCGAAGTAAGGAATGACCGCCGTGATTCGCTCCGCGCTGGCCCGCAGCGCGCTATCGATCATGATCAAGAGCTGCATGATGTTCTCGTTCACCGGTGGGCAAGTCGGCTGAATGAGAAACACATCGCGGCCGCGGATGTCTTCGTTAATCTTGCACGAAATCTCGCCGTCGGGGAATTTGCCGAGGCCCACATCGCTCAGCGGGACGCCGAGGTAATCGGTGATCCGCTTGGCAAGCGCCTGATTTGCGGTGCCGCTGAAGATTTTGAGGTCGTTCATGGGAATTTCGGATTGCGGATTGCGGATTGGAAAACATTGTATGTCAATCCGCAATCTTTTTCATTTCCGCTTCAACAATTCTGAGCTCATCCGCCGTATTGATGCTCAGCGCCTCGCAGGGCTGCAACACGCAATGGGCCTCGACACGTTCGCCCGCCGCCTTTAGGACACCGGCGCAGTCCGTCAGGTAATACTCGCCTTGGACGTTATTGGCCGTCAACTGCCTGAGCGCGGCCAGCAGGGCGTCGGGCCGAAAAACGTACGTGCTCAGGTTCACTTCGGTGATCGCCCGTTGGTCGGGCGTGGCGTCCTTTTCCTCGACAATCGCGAGGAACTGGCCGTTTTGATCGCGAGTAACACGGCCCAATCCGGCCGGGTTTGGCTTCCGGCCCGTGCCGAGCAGACAGGCCGGGCGGTCGGCGTCAAACTTCGCCAGAAGTGCCCGCAGCGACGAAACCTGCACCATCGGCGAGTCGCCGGCCAGGATTAACACGGGGCCCGAATGCTTCGTCAACTGCTCGCGGCACATCATTACCGCGTGTCCGGTGCCTAGCTGCTCGGTCTGCTCGGCAAACTCGAGGCCCGCCTCGCCGGTCAGCTCTTGCCGCACGAGTTCGCCGTGATAACCCACGACGACGACAATCCGATCGACGCCGGCCGTTCGCACGGCGTCGATCACATAGCGAATCATCGGCCGGCCGCACACCGGCACCAGCACCTTCGGAAGGTCGGAGGCCATCCGCTTGCCCTTTCCCGCGGCCAGGATTATCGCCATGCAATCGGACATAGGAAGTAGCTGGTGGTCTAGTCGATTGAGCGTCGCGAGTAAGCGATCATCTTGCCACGCATGTCCGACTTCGACCAGTGGCGGTTTGTAGTCGTCTCGCTCCGCGAGACGCGATTTCCTCTCGCGGAGCGAGAGGTCTACACTTTCACCCGCTCGTTGACCCTCGTATTCCACGAAATTACAATGCGGAATTCGCGAGATTGGCCGCTTGCGGCCGTCAAAAAGCGAACCTTTGCAAACCCGCGCGTCTCCCTAATGTCCGCCAGCACAAACGAGCGACCTGTGGTTCAAGACGCGATCGAGAAGGCGGACCTCTTGATTGAGGCAATGGGTTGGATCCGCCAATTTCGCGATAAAATCACGGTCATTAAGCTCGGCGGCAGCGTGATGGAGGACCCGGAAGCGCTGCGGCATTTGCTGGTCGACATTGTGTTCATGGAAACGGTCGGCATGCGGCCGATCGTCGTGCACGGCGGCGGCGCGGCGATTTCGCGGGCCATGGAGGAGGCCCAGATCGAGCCGCGGTTCATCCAGGGCCGGCGATACACGGATGATGCGACGCTGGCGATCGTCGAACGCGTGCTGGCCGGCGAAATCAATGAATCGATCGCAGCGCGGATCGAAGAGTTCGGCGGCCGGGCCATGCCGCTCAACTTCGCGGGCAGACAGAATAACAATGTGTTGTTTGGAGAACGGCTAACCCTTAACAGCGACGACGGCCGCCCTATCGACCTGGGCCACGTCGGCCGCGTGACCCGCGTCGACCGCGACGCGATCGAAAACCTGTGTTACGCGGGCCAGGTGCCCGTCATCCCTTCGATGTGCGAAACCGACGCCGGCGAAAAGCTGAATGTGAACGCCGATACGGCCGCCACGGCCGTCGCCCAAGCGCTCGGCGCCGAGAAGCTGGTGTTCCTCAGCGACGTCAACGGCGTGCGGCGCGACAAAAATGACCCCGACACGCTGATCCACTCACTCACCACGATCGAAGCCCGCCGGCTGATCGCCGAACGTGCCATCGAGGCCGGCATGATTCCTAAAGTTGAAGCCTGTTTGGAAACGTTGCAGAAGGGCGTGCGGAAGATCCACATCATCGACGGGCGCATCCGCCATTCGCTGATGCTCGAGATTTATACGAACGAGGGCATCGGGACCGAGATCATCGCGAGCTAAGGGATGTCATTCCGAGGTCCGCCGAGGAATCTGGCCAGACCCCTCGGAAGACCTCGGGGTGACACTTTCAGGAATCCTCTTACCCCACCATGTCCACCACAACCACCAGCATGAACCCCGAAACGGCGGAACTCTTTGCCAAGTACGTCGTGCCGAATTACACGCGGTTCCCGGTCGCGCTTGTGCGCGGCGAAGGATCGTACGTGTGGGACGACCAGGGGCGGCGGTATCTCGACTTCTTTCCCGGCTGGGGCTGCAATCTGTTGGGCCATTGTCCGCCGCGAGTCGTCGAGGCGATTCAGCGGCAGGCGGCCGAGCTGATTCACGTGCCCAACACGTGGCACACCGAGGCGCAAGGTCGCTGGGCGCAGATGCTTTCCGAGCGGAGCTTTGGCGGCAAAGCTTTTTTCTGCAATTCAGGCGCGGAAGCGAACGAAGCCGCGATCAAGCTGGCCCGGCTTCACTCGACCGACAAGCGGTACAAGATCATCACCTTTCGCGGCGGCTTCCACGGCCGAACTTACGGGGCAACCAGCGCCACCGCTCAACCGAAGTATCATGAAGGCATCGGTCCGCTGCTGGCCGGTTTCACGTACGCGCCCTTCGGCGACTTGGACGCCGTCGCCCAACTCATCGACGACGAAACGTGCGCGATCCTCGTCGAACCAATCCAGGGCGAAGGCGGCATCCAAATTCCACCCCGCGAATTCCTGCCCGGCCTCCGCAAATTGGCCGACGAGAACGAGTTGCTGCTCATCTTCGATGAGGTCCAAAGCGGCTGCGGTCGAACTGGAAAGTGGTTCGCCTACGAGCACACGGGCATCACGCCCGATGTCATGACGCTCGCCAAGAGCCTGTGTGGCGGAATCGCCGGGGCTGCGCTGCTCACGACGCCGGAACTCGCCCCCAGCTTGCGCCCCGGCATGCACGCCGCGACGTTCGGCGGCAACTCCATCGCCGCCCGCGCCGGCATTGCGACCATCGAAACCATCGAACAGGACGGCCTGTTAAACCGCGCTACGCAGCTTGGCGAAGCGTTTCGCCAGCGGCTGCAGCCGTTGGTTGATAGCTCACCCATCGTCAACGAGCTGCGCGTGTGTGGCTTGATGATTGGCGTCCAGCTCACCGTCGATGGCGCGCCGATCGTCCAGCAGTGCTTGGACCGCGGCCTGTTGGTGAATTGCACGCAACAAACCGTCATTCGGCTGCTGCCCGCGATAACGCTTACCGACCGGCAACTCGACGAAGGCTGCGACACCCTGATCGAAGTGTTCGAGAAATATTCGGCTTAGGAGTCGCGAGCTGGCAACTTAATTTGCGTTTATCCAAGCCGGCGACTCGTCGCCGGAGTCCGACGGCAAGCCGTCGACTTGGATGATCCGATTCTCGCGCATTTCCCAATTACCATGCGGCATTTAGTAACCCTATCCGACGTTTCCGCGGCAGAAATCCGGCGTATCTTTTCCATCGCCGACGACCTCAAGAGCAAATTCGCGCACGGGCTGCGCGAGCCGCTGCTGCCCGGCCGCGTGCTCGCGCTATTGTTCGAGAAGCAGTCGCTGCGCACGCGCGTTAGTTTCGAGGCCGGCATGGTGCATTTGGGCGGTAGCAGCATCATGCTTGGCGAGGACGCCGGCTTCGGCAAGCGGGAAAGTGTGGCCGACTTTGCACGCGTGCTCAGCGAGATGGTCGACGTGATCGTGGTGCGCGCCCGCAAGCACGCCACGGTCGAAGAATTCGCCAAACATGCCGCATGTTGTGTGATCAACGGCCTCACGGATCTGGCGCATCCGTGCCAGGCCTTGGCCGATCTGTTCACGCTGCAGGAACACTTCGGTGAGTTGGCCGGGCTGCGCCTGGCCTGGGTCGGCGACGGCAACAACGTGGCGCGAAGCCTGGTGAAGGGCTGCGGCCACTTGGGTGTTGAGCTCATCGTCTGCACGCCCAAGGGCTACGAATTGGATGCCAATTTCGTGAAGCAGGCCCGCCGCGAGTTTCCGAAACTCGAACTAACAACGACTCACGATCCGGTCGCGGCCGTGCGCGACGCGTCGGCCGTGTACACCGACGTTTGGGCCAGCATGGGCCAGGAGAGCGAGCGCGACCAGCGGAAACGCGACTTTGCGGACTTCCAGGTGAACGAGAAGCTAATGGCCGAGGCCGGCGACGACGCCGTGTTCTTGCACTGCCTGCCGGCCCACCGCGGTGAAGAAGTCACCGACGAAGTGATCGATAGCCCGCGGAGCGTGGTGATTGCTCAAGCGGCGAACCGGATGCACGTGCAGAAGGGCATCCTGGTGTGGCTGCTGGCGGCGACGGCGTAGATCAAGCGGGCGCCGCGGCGGATGGATGGGCCGCTACCACGAAACACAGCACTGCTTGCGTCGCACGGCCGGCGATTGCTTAACAGCGAGCAATGCTATATGACGCGATAACGCAACTGGGTGCCCGGCAAGCAGTGGCACACGCCGGTTAGATTATGGGACCGCCCCCCCGCCGCCGGTGCCCGGGTCCGGTTGGGCCTCGCCGGCAAACGTGAACGTCTGCACCTCGCCGATATTGGAGATTGTCGGCTGGACGGCGACTCGCACGTACCGGCGATCGGCCGAAACAACGCCGATGGTGCTCATCGTCAAGCCCTCCGGCAACACCTGGATAATCGGCTGGAACCCGACCGCGCCGCCGCGTCCGAAGAACGCGGCCTGCCTAGCGAAGTCACCTGGCCGCACCGGCAGAGCCCGCGGATCGGAACCGCTGTCGATTTGCTGTGCCAAAACCGCGCGGCTCAGCGCTTGCTGGCGCTTCACCGCCCCGGCCAGTTGAGCAGCCTGCAGCGGTTCTTCGCGGCGACCCTGGTTCAAATCAAACACGACCATCGCGTCTTTATCGGTCAGCTCCAGTTGCTGCCGCTCGTGCTGCACGTCGCCGCTGCGCAGGTGGGTGTAAACGTCGACCGTCACCTTGCCTCCCGCCACCTCGCCCCACACGCGGTGAATTCGCACGCGATACTTGCCGGCGAAACCCTTCGGGCAAATGTAAACTTCGCTTGTGCTCTCGCCAGACTTACCGTCCGACGCGTAAACATCGCCCAGCTTGACGCCGCCGCTCGTAGTGCGCGGCTCGGCCACCGAACAAATCGTGCCCGCCGGCTCTTCCACCGAAACGTCAATATCCGCGTCGCCCGTCCACGAAACGCGAACCACGCAATCGCGCACGACCGCCTCTTGCAGTTGCTTCAAGAAGGCGTCGCGCTCGGCGACTTTGCCTTCGCTGCTCAGCCGCTCGAGCGTCGCCTTGGCGATGCGCGAAGCTGTGAGCTCGATCTCGGCGAGCTCGGTCGGCCATGCCTGGCTAAGAATGCCGACGGTGGCCCAGCGCAGGCCGGCCAGGTCGTCGCAGCGCTCGGCCGCTCGCAGGCCGAGGGCGTAAGCCTCGCTGCGTAGCGGTTCGATCTTTGCCACCTGCTGATACAGCAGCATGGCGCGGCGATCCAGACCAAGCCGCGACAAGTATTGCGCGATGTACATCAACTCGTCGGCCGACGTGCTGAAGTCGGCGGCCGACATCACGGCTCGCTCGACGTCGGTCTTCGAGCGCCCGTCGAGCTCCATGGCGATGCCCAGCGATTCGTACATCCACGGCTGAGGCCGACCGTGCCTGAGCGCCGCGTGAATCATGGCGATGACCTGGTCGAACTGCTTGCGGCCCATCAATTGCCGGGCCGTTTCACGAACCGCAGCCGCGTCGGATTGCTGTCGGCTGAAGTAAGCGTTCCAAAAATCGTCGGCGCCGATCGACTCGTCGATCGTGATGGGTGACGCCTTTTTTGCGGTCTTCGGTTTGGCAACGGGTTGGACTTTGTCGGCCGCGCCGGCTTTTGGTTCCGCCGCGCCAGTCGCACTTGCGGCCTTCGGATCGGCGTCGGGCACGCTGAAGAAGCCACCGCCGCCGCCTTGTCCGCCGAATCCACCGCCGCCGCCGCCACCAAATCCGCCGCCGCCGCCGCCGAAACCACCGCCGCCGCCGCCCTGGCCGCCGAAGCCGCCGCCACCGCCGCCACCAATGCCACCGCCGCCACCGCCTAGGCCGCCACCAAGGAGCGTGGCGTCGATCGGCAACACGAGATCGGCAACCGGGTAAACCTTCACCACCAGTTCCACCTCGGCGTCCTCCGGCGTGGTGATTATCAACACTTCATCGCGAATGATGTATGTCAGCTGAAGTTTTTCGAGCATCAGTCGCAGCGCGGAGCGGAGCGAGACGTTGTGTAAATTCACGGTCACCGGCTCGGTCGGATCCAACCCGGTTTCTTCCAGCGCGGTGTCGTCGATTTGGATTGGGATGCCGTATTCTTCCTGCAGCAAATTGACGACTTCTTCGAGCGGGGTTTCGGTATAGTCCATACCGGTCGTGTGCAGCGGCGCTCGCAGCGCAGCTTCGATGCGGCGCTCGGCTTCGCCCGTCGCCTTCAAATCCATCGAACCGTAGCGTTCCTTGCGGCGATTGGTGAGTTCTTCCCAAATCGGCGCCGCCGGATAAACGATCGGCGGATCGTCTGGGAATGGCACGTGCGACAGCTCCACCTGGTACAGCGTGTCGAAATAATTCTGCCACCGCGCGGCGCGCGTCACTTCCTGCAGATAATGGTTTCGGTGCAACTCGGCCGACACGTACGCCACCACCGGCGTGACACCTTGCGGATCGATCTCCTCGAGAGTCGCGGCCACGTCGAGCGCTTCGTCGAAACGCCGCTCATCGATGAGCGCGCGGAAACGGTCCACGAGCTGCTTTTCCTTTTCGCGGTCGCGGGCCAGGCGATCGTTCAGCAACCGCCGTTCGCGGGCGGCCGCGATTTGCTCTTCGCGGGCCGCGTCGAGCTCGTCCTTATTGATCGCCGCCCGTTGCGCTTCGCGCAGCGCGATATGCAGCTTATCGATGAGCTGGGCTCGCATGTCGGGGCTGAGTTCGGGCGCGCGCTGGACGTTCTCGAGCGCGAGCTTGAGGTTTTGAATCGCCGTGGCCGGATCGTCGCTCATGACGCGGCGAGCATCGATGACCACATTCTCGATCTCACGGCGAAGCATCTGCCCAAACACGCGCCGATTCTGTTCGAGTTCGTCGAGCAACTCGCCTTCGGGCGCGAATCGGTCGGTCAGCGAACCGGGCGCTGGAAGCACGGCGCCTTCATCAATCGGCATGTCCTCTGGCTCGGGCAAAGCCTGTGCTTGGCGCACGAGATTCAAATCGCCTTCGTCGCTATCAGCCGGGGCCGCCGTTGCCGCCGGCGTCGTGGCTTGAGCGGCCGGTCGCGCCTGCGTGCGCTGTTTCTGCACGAGCCGCTGCACGGTTTGCGCTTTCACATTGCCCGGATCGCGGGCCAAGATCGTTTGCGAAGCGACTTGAGCGGCCTGCACGTCGCCCGTGGCGATTGCGCGCTCGGCCAAATCGGTGAGGCCATCGACTTCGGCCTCAAGCAACCGGCCCGTTTCGGCAAGGCCGGCGGAGCCGACCGTGGTCAGCGAAATGCCGCCGTCCGCGCGAGCCATCTCGACGACTTGCGCCAAGAAGGCCTCGCTATCGTTCGCCTGCTGCGGAGCCGCCGCCCACTTCAATTCGACCGGCTTGGCGCCGTCCATCACCTGGGCGCGAATCTCGACCGGCTTGTCCAATGCGCCATTGGCGGCGCCGACCACGATCGTGTCGCGATCGGTTCGCAGCGGCGGAAGTGTTTTCGGGAATACTTCGCCTAGTTGGGCTGGCCAAGCGACTTCCGCCGGCCAGAGCACGGCGGCCCGCGTCCAATCGGCCATGCTAGCGCCGACCGTAGCGCCGCGACGCTGATTCTCCTGCTGCGCCCGTTCTTCGGTCACTTCTTGAGCCTCGTCGGCAAAGACCATCGGCTCATCGACGTACAGATTGCCGCCCGTTTGATTGGCCAGCGCCGCCAACAGTTTTCCATCGCGTTGCGGGCCGATCGCGTAGCTGCTCACCGAAGCCTTGGCCGCGATGAGCGTGTTCACGAGTTCGCGGAACGAGTCCGTGCCGACGAGGTTTGCCGTGCTCAGTCCGTCGCCGATATACAGGATCGCCCGCGATGCCTGCCGGTCTTGTTCGAAGCGCGAAGCGGCCGCGCGCAGCACGCCGTCCATATCGGTCGAGCCCAGCGGCGTCTCGCCACGTAGCGACTCGAGTGCCGCGCGAAGCTTGTCGCTATTGGCGGCGAGAAATTCGGTCGTGATCGGCCGGGCTTCCAAGTCGGCCGCGAGAATCTGCACGCGGTCGTGCGGACGCAATTTTGCGATGCACGCTTCGATGGCCGCCAGCGCCGTATCGCGATATGCGCCCGCCTGGCTGGCCGACGTGTCAAACAAGATGACAACGTCGCACGGCTGCTCGGTTTCAGCCTCGGCCGGCGGCGTGAGACTCAACGCGAAGAATGTTTGCCCGTCGTCACGCTGATAGGTTTTCAATGTGGCGACGGGCGAACCGGCGTCCAGCGCCAACGCGGGGCAGGCAAGGAGTGCCAGCAGTAACGCGGCAACATGCCCGCTCATTCGCTTTCCAAACAACAAGCCTCTGACCTGACGAACTGTCGACATCTTGACACTCCGCACTTGGAGATGAGATCGCACTCGCCTGTTCCGGTGCGTGAAAATCCGCTGTCGCAAAACCGAGCAAAATCTGCGGCTGCGGCCGCACGCACGCGAAATGTTGCGCGGCGTGTGGATTTGATTTCGCTCGAGAACTGCCTAAACTATGGTTGGATAACCACTTATTTCAGTTTATTCAGCCGACCGGCCGAACGCCAATAGTTTTCCTACTTTTCCACGGCGGCCAATTTGTCGCGAAAATGCCAATTTCCGGGCCGAATTCAGCGGGGCTAGCCATCGGCCAGCCCGCCGACCGAGAAACGGCGATTTGACGCCACACGGCCTTGCCCACGGCGTTAGTCCTAATCGAGCGTCGACTCACGATTTCTTCCCCGAACCTCAAACTCCGTGCAATCTTTCGCGGCGTTTGAGCCGTCAGTCGCCTTGCTTGCGAACGAATGAATTGCCTATATCGTATTCGTAGGAAGGCCGGCCGCCTGGATAAGCAGGCGTCTACCTACCTGGGCCGCCGTCTCTCCCTGATTCAATGAACGCGAGCGAACGATGAAACGACTATTCTTCTGTTGCATGATAAGTGCTCTCATGGGCGGCACCGTGGCCACCTGGCTTGTCAACGACGCGGACACATGGATGCCCGGTTCGGTGGCCAATGCTCAGGTCGTCGGCGGACGAGCGGAAATTGCCCCGGTGGCGGCGTCTTCCATTCCCTTGAACCCCGCGAACTCCGGACTGACTCCTGAAGAACAGACGAACATACGCGTGTACGACGGTGCCAGCCGCGGCGTGGTGAACATCCTTACCCGCACGGTCAGCTACGACCGCTTCTTCATGCTGCCCTCGCCGGGCGAAGGTGCCGGTTCCGGCTCCGTATTGGATAAAAAGGGACACATCCTCACCAACTTCCACGTCGTCGAGGGTGCCAATAAGATCTCCGTCACGCTACCCGGCGGCAAACAGGCCTATGAGGGCGAACTGATTGGCAGCGATCCCGAAAACGACATCGCCGTGCTGAAAATCGACGCCCCGTCCGAGGAACTTTTCCCAGTGCCGGTGGGCACGTCGGACAGCTTAAAAGTCGGGCAGCGCGTGTACACACTCGGCAACCCGTTCGGGCTTGAAGGCACGCTCACCACCGGCATCATTTCGAACCTGAACCGCACGCTACCCAGCCGAACTGGCCGGGAAATGAAGTCCATCATCCAAACCGACGCGGCCATGAATCCAGGCAATTCGGGTGGTCCACTGTTGGATACCAGCGGCCGAATGATCGGTATGAGCGTCGCTATTGCGACCAAGACTGGACAAAGTGCCGGCCTTGGCTTTGCGATCCCGGTCAACCGTATCCGACAAAGCGTCACCCAGTTGATCGAACACGGCAAAGTGATCCGGGCGGACATCGGAATTGTGGCCGTTGCCGAAACACCGGAGGGTCTGCAAATTGTGCAAACCAACCGCGGCGGACCGGCCGAACGTGCTGGCTTACGGGGCTGGAAGAGAGTGCAGCGCGAGGTCACTCGTGGCCCGCTGGTGTACACGATCGAACGCAACGACCCCAGCGCGGCCGACGTGATCGTGGCAGTTAACGGTCAATCCGTGGAAAAAGCCAGCGCGTTCGTCGAGAAGATCGAAGAACATCGGCCGGGCGACCAAGTGGTGCTAACGGTCATTCGAGAGGGAAAACAGATCCAGGTGCCAGTCACGCTCGGCGCGACCTGACAGGCCGCCAGAGCTTAGCGCAGCCTGCCTAGTCTTTCCACATCTCCGGGGATTGGAGTTTCTTTGGGATTGGCACGCAATTTTTTCGCCCCGCACCGCTGCCTGCTGGGTGACAGATTTTCATCCACGCGGATGCGAAAATCCTCGGGGAACAGGCGTGTCAATCCCCCAATCCCCCCAAAGGCCGGGCAGCCTAATAGTTCCCTGGCCCGCGTTTTCGGGAAATCCGACGCTAGCTGCCCCTTTGATCCCGTGTCGCGATGGGCTAGGGTGCATGGGTGCTCTGCCACGTGCATGACAGCACATTACTTGGCCGGTCACACCCGCCGACAGGAATCCCACCGTAACAAGGAACAAGGACGTCCGTCCTCTGCTGGCAAACGTTTGCTTCGCCCTGCCAGTCTGTTCCGGTTCCGTTTTGACCAACGGCTCCGCGATGCGCGCATCCTCATTCCAGTCGGCAGTTCGTTTCGTTCTTTGATGCCGCGCACGGGAGCTTGGAATAAAGGAGCTTCATACGATGCTTAGTTATCTGGCAACCGCAACCTTGGCTATTAGCGCAATGCTGGGCGCCCCGCAACAACACCAATGGGAGTCGAGCTACGGCAAGGCCCTTGAGGCAACTCGCGCGGCCGATGAGCCGCTGCTCGTGGTCCTTGACAAGCCGAATAGCAAAGATTCACGGCTCTCGCCGGAATTGCTCAGCGATGAACAAGTGGAGGGTGCCGACAACGCGCTCCTCAAGCCGTACCAGTTGTGTCACGTCGATGTCACCACCAGCTACGGCAAGAAGGTAGCCGAGGCGTTTCACGCCGAGAGCTTTCCGCACGTGGCGATCATCGACAAGACGGGCTCGACCGTGATCTTCAGCAAGACGGGCAAAGTCCAGTCAGACGAATGGCAGCAGATCCTGACTCGCTACAAAACGGGCGATCGTTCGCTCGCGAAGGCTGTCTCGCGCACGACTTACAAGCCGAGCTCGAGCAGCAGCGACGTTCTTCGCCCCAATTGCCCAAGTTGCCAACGGAATTCGTTCTAACGGCTGGCTGCGGCGAATGCCGCGCGGCTCAATGGAATGTGATTGCGGTCAGGTAAAGGTCCGGCCGCAGTAGCAGGACGCACTTCGTCGGATGGACCCTGATTTTTAGCAGTTTGGGCGAAGCAAACCCCATAAGCGGTCCGGCGCATGCTGCCGGACCGCTTTTTTCATTCGGGCTGGGTGCCTGGGGTCGACCGAAGGGAGCCCCCAGGGCGCTGGAGGGGTCGTCCGCCGCAGCGGACTTCACCCCAGCCAACCCAATCATTGGTTCGCGGCCCGTTCTGGACCTGGACCGATGTCGAGCGAAAGGTCTTCGACGAGGCCGGCGCGGAAACGCTCAATCGCAATGGCCCCCATCACCGCGTTATCGGTGCAGAGTGTGAGCGGCGGCACGTGCAGGGTGTAATGCCCGCTCTTTGCCGAGACTTCCAGGCGTTCGCGGAATCGCGAGTTCGCCGCCACGCCGCCGCCAACGCAAAGTGTATGGAAACCGATTTTGGCCAAAGCCAATTCGGACTTGCCGACCAAGCAGTCGATGACCGCCTCTTGGAAGCTGGCGGCGATATCGGCGACGGCGGAAGCGGGGAGCCACCCAGAGGGTACCCGGTTGGGAGCGGGGAGTCGCGCATCACTGATCGACTTTCGGGGCTTTTTCGCTCCTTGCTCCCTGCTCCTTGCTCCCTGCTTTTCGACCAGGTATCGAACCGCCGTCTTTAGTCCGCTGAAGCTAAAGTCGAGCCGGTCCGGATCGTCGAGCAGCGGCCGCGGGAACCGATGCCGGCGAGGATCACCGCCGCACGCCGCCCGTTCAATGGAGGGGCCGCCCGGATACGACAAACCGAGCAGGCTGGCCACCTTGTCGAAGGCCTCGCCGGCGGCGTCGTCGATTGTTCCGCCAAGCCGCGAAAAATCCGTCGGTCCGGCGCATCGATACAGGTTCGAGTGGCCGCCGCTGACCACTAAGCCGACGCAGGGGAAGACGTCCACGCCGCTTGCCAGCCGGCACGCGTAAATGTGGGCCTGCAAATGATTCACCGCCAGTAGCGGCAAATCGCAGGCGAGGCACAACGACTTAGCCGCCGTCAGGCCAACCAAGAGCGAACCGGCCAACCCGGGTGTATTCGCCACGGCCACCGCGTCCAAGTCTGCCAACTTCAAATTGGCCTTCCGCAACGCTTCGTCGATCACCGGCAAAACGCGTTCAACATGCGCCCGCGACGCGATCTCCGGCACGACGCCGCCGAATCGTTCGTGCAGTTTGTCCTGCGACGCCACGACCGACGACAGCACTTCCAGCCGATCGGTCACCACCGCCGCCGCCGTCTCATCGCAAGTTGTCTCAATCGTAAGAAGATTCATCGTGGCAGGGGGCAGGGGGCGGGGCGCGGGGAGCCGGAGGTCTTACTCCCTGCTCCGTGCTCCGTGCTCTAAACCGCACATGATGTACCCAAGCCGGCGTCACGTTCGCCAGCACTAAATCTCGACGTGCTTCGTGCTTGGCCAACAAATCGTCAAACAATCGCCCCACACGGCGCAATCGCTCCCGCTCGCCGCGTCGACTCACCAGCGACTTCGCCTTACGCACGGCCACGTACTCAAAAAAACTCAGCGTGCCGCCCGGCGCCAGCAGCCGCCGCAGTTTCGCAAAAATCCGCGCGACGGAATCCACGGAGAAATTGTTCAGCGGCAAGCCGGAGATGATCAAATCATACGGCTCATTCTCGGGCAGATCCTCCACGCTCGCGTGAAGTATCTCGATGCGTTCGGTGACTGAGGCAAAGGTCGGATCATTGGCCAGCCGCGCACGGAGCTGAGCAACAAATTGCTCGTTGCGCTCGACGAGAAAGAGTCGATCGCTCGGCCGCATCGCGCGAATGATCTGGCCGGTCACCGCACCCGTGCCGGGCCCGACTTCAAGTATGCGCCGGGACGACGCGTGGGGCAGTCTCGGAGAGACTGCCATTTCCGAGTCCGCCGCGGCGGACTCGGCCACGTGAGGAGCGCCGTCGCGCACAAACCGCGCCAGCGCAAACGCAAGCGCCCGCCCGCTCGGCAGCAGAGCCCCCGTGGTGTGATATTGTTGGCGAAACTCACGCCAAAAAACCCGATAATCGGCCCATCGCTGACGCATGACCGCATTCTACGGCTGGTTCGAACTTGGCGACAGCCGATCGCGGGACTTGTTATCATGATGCAATGTCCGAAGTAACGCAGCTTCTGGCGGCGATTGACCAGGGCGACTCGCAAGCAACCGCCCAACTCCTGCCGCTGGTCTACGACGAACTGCGTGCCCTCGCGGCCCGGAAGCTCTCCCAGGAGAAACCCGGCCAAACGCTCCAAGCTACGGCGCTGGTTCACGAGGCATATCTTCGGCTAGTCGACGTGGACCAGGCCCAGCAATGGAACGGCCGCGGCCACTTCTTCGCCGCCGCAGCCGAGGCCATGCGGCGAATCCTTGTCGAAAATGCGCGCCGCAAAGCACGACAGAAACACGGCGGCGAACTCCACCGCGTGGAATTAGCCGAGGCCGACTTCGCCACAACCGCGTCCGACGAGCGCCTCTTGGCCATCCACGAAGCGCTCGACCGCCTGGCCCTCGAAGACCGGCAGGCCGCCGAACTGGTCAAGTTGCGATTCTTTGCCGGATTCTCAATCACCGAAGCCGCCGAATTGATTGGAATCTCCCGCACCAC
>JAKEIB010000182.1 GCA_022614705.1 Planctomycetota bacterium
CCATCAGCACCATCAGCGACGCGATCGCCACTTACCTCACCACCGGACAACTACCTCCATTACCAACCTAAACCGCTACAGACGGCTAAACTGTTACGAAACGCGTATTTCTCGGAAGGGGACACTAGTGGACAGGTTGTATGTGGGTCCCTATGCGCAAGTCGCGTTCTCGCGTTTGCGCACGGCGAGCCACGTCGAATGCCCGCGAGCATCTGCGCACACCGTGAGCGCGAGCGGCGTGACGGTCACGACACATCGCTTGGCGGGTCAGTATACTGTTGTATAGATAGGCTAACAAATATGGTGGCCAAAAACAAGTCATTCCGGAACGATGCACTAAACAAAGCATGCTATTTAACCGCCCAAACGAGCACATAAAGTATGACCGCAATGAGCGTGGCGGCGATAAGCAGAGTGCGGAGGCTGAAGCGCCAGCGGAACCAAGGGAGTGCGGCAAGCGTTGCTGCTCCAAGCAGCAGAAGCCAATACGGGATTCCAACTTGGAAACCCCATTGATTTTCACCAGCCAACAGCGTTGGCTTTCGTATCAGTTCATGCTCATCGTCATACAAACCAGCTTCCCCCCGATAATAGCTTGGCAGCACGAACGATACGCTCCCTACTCCAAGAAACAGCTGGCCTACGTCCGACGATACGTGCATGAACTTCGTCGTAGAAAAAAACCAGTTAAACGCTTCGCTATACCAATAGCTCCGCACCCACAACGCAATCAGCAGCAGGCAAAGAATGCCCCACCCGACCGGCCACGCGATACGCAGCTTGCGGTACTTGGACCCAGGGCTAGGATTGGTTTCGCTCATAGGTCGCGAGAACGTCGCAGCGGCCGTCGAGAGCCTCAACCTGGCCGTCCGCCAGTTCCGGTTGACTCTTCCGATTTGAATTCGCTGAGGCCCAAGGCTTTTTGACCGGACGCCGACTGGATTTGCTTTAGAAGGGTATCGAACTCTCCGCGCCAGTGTTCGCCGCCCAGGTCGGGATACACTTGCGCGAGCGACTGAATGCTCTGCTTGGCTTTGGCTAGATCGCGCTTGCGTTGGTCGCCTTTGCTTTTCATCGCCGCCAGGTATCGGCAGCGGGCGACATTGACACGGGCCTCGAAAAATGTATCGCGGTACTTTTCGTCGGAGCGAGCCGCGCGTGCCGCGACCTGCGAAATCTTGAGCCAGCCCCAGATGCGATTCTGGCCGGTGGACTTGAGCTTGTGCCCGCCGTGGATTGCGTTTTCGAGCCACCTTGCGTCCTCGGCCTGGCCGCG
This sequence comes from Planctomycetota bacterium, assembly GCA_022614705.1. Classification (GTDB taxonomy): domain Bacteria; phylum Planctomycetota; class Planctomycetia; order Pirellulales; family Lacipirellulaceae; genus JABDGM01. Next base: position 1,277 of record JAKEIB010000182.1, read on the forward strand.
GGCTTGATACGTTTGCGCGGCCGCTTTTTGTACTGCTAGCGACGATTCCCGCTCTTTCAACACGGCCGAAAATGTGTCGAGCGCCTGTTTGTACTGGCCCAGCGCTCGGAGACATTCGCCGAGTTGCAACCGCGCGGCCAGCACGGACGTTTCGCTTGGCGGCAGCTTGGGATTTTTAGCGGCGTCGGCGATGAGTTTTTGATAAGCGTCGCGGGCTTTGGTGAGGTACGCGCGGGACGATTCGCTGAGCGGTTTGGTCGGGGCCGGGGACGGCCCGGCTCGCTGGGGGGTGCCCATGTTGTAGTAGGTTTGGGCGAGCCACGCGCGCGTGGGCCAGTTGGCGTCTGCTTCGCGCGCGGCGATACGGTCGAGAAACTGAGCGAACGCTGCGTTGATTCGCGCTGCGTCCGCGTTGCGACCGGCCTCACGGAGTTGGGCGGCCTGCTTTTCGAGCGCGACGCCGAGACCGATGTAGATCTGCGTGAGTTGTTCGCCGCTGCCACCGCTCGCCGTCACCGCGTCGTCGAGCGACTTCATGATCGCCAGCGCCTTTTTCTCCTGCGGCGGAGTCGACAGAACGTACGCACGCAACGCCGCCTTGTACGCTTCCACCGCGTATTGCGGACGCGACGCGGCCGGATGCTCCTTCGACACCAGCGTGAGCGGACCAATTTTCACGTCTTCCAGCAGTTCGATCGCCGCGCCGTATTTTTCGTCGCTCAGCAGCGCTTGCGCGAAATACAGACCGGCGGCGGCCGTCGATTCGCTCGGTTCGCGCTCGCCGCGCGCCGCTTCGAATCCGTTGCGAAGGTATTTCACCGCCGACTCTTTGAGCTGAGCCAATGCTGCGGCATCCGGCGCCGACTGACCGTTGGGTTGCGATAGTTCGAGATAACGCCCCCACATTGCGTTGCCGAGTTGCAGCTCGAGCCGCGGCCGCGACTCGGGGGAAGCGGTTTCGAGCAGCTTCTCCGCTTCCTCGATGCGATTGCTGCGAATCGCGAAGCTCACGAGCACGCTTTGCGCGGCGTCGGCGTCCTCCGTGTTCGGCCAACGACGCGTAATGAACTCGGCCATCTTTGCCATTTGGGCGGCTTCGAAATCCGTATTTGACGCACTGTTTTTTTTGCCGTCGCCTGCCGCCTGGCTGTAGAGTCGCTCGTAGGCGGCCATGGCGAGCTTGGCCGCCGAAGCGGCCGCCGGATGATCCGGATAACGGCGTGCAAGGAACTCGCCCAACACGGCCGCCCGATAGAAGTCCGCGCTTTCCCAATACAACCAGCAGAGGAAATATCGCACTTCATTGAGAAGCTTAGGATCGGTGTCGTCGTCGACAAGCGTCGTGGCGGCGCGAAAGTTCTCCCGCGCTTCCTGTTTGCCTTGTCTCATCTGCGACTCGAGCTCAGGAATCGCATCGGGGTTGTTTTTCTCGGCGGAGGGCAGGGCGAGTTTCGCCGCGTTGTACGAAGCCAATGCGTCCTTTCCCCGGTCGTATGCGGCCTGAAAGGTTTGTGGCTGATCCTTCCCCGCGCCATTCGACTTCGACAAGGCGGATACCGCCGTGCGCGCCGCGGTCTGAAACTCACCCGGCGAATTGGCGACCACGCGATACGCGTCGCGCGCCTCGGCCAGTAGCTTGCGCTGAGCGAGCGTATCTGCCGCAAGCGCCTCGCCCTGTTTCTGCAGAGCTTCCGCCAAACGGAACCGAACGGCGAGCCACTCGGCTTGCTTCTCCTCATCGGCCTTCGCGTCGCGCAGGCATATGTTGCAGGCCTCGATGGCCTGGTCGTACTTTTCCTGCGCGATGAGAACCTCGGCCTTGCGGTGTACGGCGCTGGCGATCAATTTGCGAAACGGTGGCACCACATTCGGCTGTTTGAGAATACCCTCAAAGCATCCGAGCGCCAGTTGATGCGAGCCGACCGCCTGATAACAACGACCTTCGTACAGTCGAGCGTAGAGACCCACGATGAACGCGCGGGCGAATTTCTCGTAAACGGCGGCCAACTCCGCGGCCGCCGCCTCGTTGAGCTGGCGGAACTCGTCCGCCTCAGGCGGATAACTCTGCGCCATTTCGAACTGCGTCTGAGCCGCCAGAAACCGCAACTGGGCGACTCGCGCACGGTACTCTTGCCGCTGATTGCCCGCGTCGCCCTTGGCGTCGCTAGTCGTGGGCGGCAGCTTTTCCAGTTCCGCGCTGTAAATCGCCTCCGCCCGCTCGAACATGCTGCGTGCGTTGGCGAACATGTCCCGCGCGTCGCGGCCCAACTTTTTCCGCTGCTCGTCGAACGCCGGCTCGGCCGAAAGTTGACTCATCTGAGCGATGAGTTGCTGGCCGCCCGCCAACTGCACGCTAGCAAGCTGAAGACTCGCGTCCGCGCCTTGCGCGCTCTCCGGGTTCGACGCGGCGAAGCGCTCCAGTTCGACGCGGGCTTCCTCCAGCAAACGGCTGCGCGTCGCCGAATCGGCCGACTGGCGCGATTGCTCGATCAGCACCACGCCGCGGTGATAGGGTATCTTTTGACGAAACGCATCGTCTACGGCCTGGCTGGTTTTCAAATGCTCGAGGTAGTCGAGTGCCAGCTCGTTAAGCCCCCGCTCCTCGAGGCCGCGAAGAAAATCTTCGGCCGGTTCGACGGCGATGGCCGCGGCCGGGAATGCGAGCGTGATCACGAGGCTGCAAAGGACGCGCGACCACGGCGGCATCGTGTCGTGCCGACGAAGCGGGAATGGTCGCGAATTCCGTGCGTCCACAGGTGCCATTGACGAGTTGCCGCGCGAGGTGATCAAACGCCGGGGCTTTCCGGAAGCGCCCGCCGCTGAAGAGTGAAAGACGATCGCTGCAGCACCGGCGCTGCCTCAACGTCATTCTAGCGGATCGAAGTTGAACTGCTAGCGCACAACAACGTATCGTTGAAATAGCCGTGAGCCAACGGCTCGCTGGAAAGCTGCGTCTAACTGCGCTAGCAGCCCAGCCAGTCTACCTGATCCGCAGCTTCGTCAGACATGGTATAGACCAACTTTCCGAGCCGCGTCAGGAGACCATCGGGCAACGGCACGCCGCGCAATGCGGCGTCGATCGCGTGGTCGGTTGTCGCGCTGTGGAGCGATGGCTCGCCCGTAACCGGCACGGCCTCTTCTCCGTTGACGAACGCTAATAGATCGAAAACTGGCTTCGAGTGTAGATGGTACGACATGGCACTAAGTGCCCCTCCGAATACCGATTTGTAGCTGGGGTCTATGACCCCGGCCCACCTCAGCCGGCCTCGCAGAGGCCAGCTACAATCTGCCCTTGGCTCGCAACGACTCGCGCACGCAACTCCCTGCGGCGTGACGATCGATCAGTACCTGGGGTCTCTGACCCTGGCCCACCTCATCAGGCCGGCCTCACAGAGGCCAGCTACAATCTGGCGCCCCATAGAGGCCAGCTACAAACCTCCGACCTCATCGAGGCCGGACACAACATGCACTACGTGAACATTCGATTTTCAGACGTGGCTTAAGGCGAGCAAATGCTTTCGCAGTCGCAGCCGCGCCCGGCTCACGCGCGATAGCACGGTGCCGAGCGGGACGCCTAGGGCATCGGCCGTTTCTTGGTGGGTAAGCTCGCCGACCACGACCAGCAGGAGGGACTCGCGCAACTCGGATGGAAGTTGGGAGAGGGCTGCCTGCATTTCGTCGGTGAAATCGTTCGTGGTGGGGTCCGCGGCCGATACCGGCACCTCCAGCGGACCATCCCCGACGAGCACCATGCGCCGGCCAGCACGCCGCCAGCGGTCTATCACTCGCCTCCGCAGGATCGCCGCCAGCCAAGCCCGCTGGCCGCGCCCGCATTGAAAGTTTGCCCGGCTCTTCCACGCACTGCGCAGTGTGTCCTGCACGACATCCTCGGCATCGTGCGCATCGCCCACCAGTCGGTAAGCGATGCGATACAATGCCGGGGCGTGGTCGTGGATCAGGACTACAAAGTCTGTCCGCGAAAGCGCCACCCTTGCCTCTCCGTTAGCCTGTTCCGCGTGATAACCGGTGGCTGTGGCTGTGACGCATTATATCACATGCCGGTCATCAACGTACGATTCGCAACTATATGAATGGCTTATTCCCGACTCGTGATCAGAAATCGCAATTTCTGGCCGAAGTTGTCGCAACTTCAAGCGGCAAATAGAATTAGGTACGGTCTTCTGTAGCTGGCCTCTGTGAGGCCGGCGTTCCGTCGCATGGACCTGGGTCACAGACCCCGGCTACAGAGCATGGGCCGGGGTCACAGACCCCGGCTACAGAGTCACAACATGGTCCGCCTCCTCAAACCCGATCGCCCACGGCCCCGCAACTATTCGTCGCGGCGGGAGCAACTGCGGCTGCTGGTGCTGATTGTGCCGCTCGGACTTGTCGTCATCGTCATGGCGCGGCTCCGCGATCCCGAAACCGCCAATCGAATCAACCAATTTTTCGCCCCGGCCGCCAACGAATCCGCTATAAAGCCGCGACCGCTGGTCGCGGACCCCGCTTCATCGCTTTCTCCCGCGCCGTTCCCCGGCATAAACGCCGAGCTTCTAAATACCATTGAGGACAACACGTACTTTCGTAACGCCGAGAAAGATGCCTGGATGCATTTCCTTGAACTCGTTAAGAAGGACGACATCGATCCGGCGCAGAGCGTCAACATCGACTACGTCCAGCTAGTCGACCAGCCGAACGTCTATCGCGGCACGCTCGTCACGGTGCGCGGCGCGGCGCGGCAAATCACCAAAGAAAATCCGGCGGAAAACGACCTCGGACTGACGTCGTATTATCGCGTCGTCATCCAACCCGCCGACGGCGCGAATTGGCCGATCATCGTATATTGCCTCCAACTACCGTCGGGCGTTTCAACGGGCGACGAGATTTCGTTCGACGTAAAAGCCTCCGGCCTGTTCTTCAAAAAGTTGTCGTACAAATGGCGCGATGGCTTGGGCATCGCACCGGTAATCGTCTCCAAGAGCATCGAACCAAGTGAGGGCGAGAGTCAGAATCGTCTATCAGCTTCCAACACTACGATCGGCCGCGCGGAATCACCCGCTGACGACAATAACGCAGTCAGCAACGAGCCGCTAGAGAATTCGCCGGACGGCCAAGCCGCGTTCCTAAAGATTCTCACGCTCTCAGGTTGGGACGCCGATCGCCTCGCCAAGTTTGACGACGGCCAGCCGCTGTCGGATGCACAGCGCGTGGAAGCCCTTGAACTGCTGCGCCGACTACGCTCGATCGACACCACAAGCCTCGACAAGTGGTCGCATTATTTGCCATTCGGGTACGAGCTGACGAATCCCGACGAAGTTCGCGGCACGCTGCGTCGCCTCGTTGGACGCGTCACAAAAGTCACGAAGCACTCACCGGCCGCCGCGGATGCGGAGCGTTTGGAAATGCCTGAGTATTTTGAATGCGAGCTGGAGCTGCAAAACTTGGCCGGTCCAGCGACGATCCTCACGACCCGCGTGCCCAAAAACTGGCTGCGCGGCGAGAAACACGACGGCGCCGTTGCGGCCAACGTGCTCTATCTGAAACAACTTGCGGATGAAGCGCCGCCGCGATCCGTATGGCTCGCCAAAGAAATCGCGTGGTACCCGGGAGTTCCCAGCACACGAACGTCGATCGACGATTTGTTTCGTGATTCTCGGGACCCGCTACTCGGGAAATCAATGCTTGGCACTGGAATGATGGATGTCGGGCTACTCGATCAAGTCGAAAGCCGCGGCCGCATTCGCCCACAAGAGCGCGACGTGTTCTACAAAGTGTTGTCCGCAGCCGGAATCATCAAGCCTTCTACTCTGGTGCGGATAGCAAACGATAATTTGCCCGCCGTCAAACAGGAATGGCAAAGGCAACTGCGGGGCGACGGCCCCGCGCGACGTACATCGCTTGCGCGCGAAGTCGTGCGACAAGCCGACGAAGGCCAGTACAGCGTCGCGCTGTTGTTCAACGATCCCAAGCCGCAGATCGGCCGGCTGTTTGTGTTCGACGGCGTCGCACGACGCGCCGTGCGAGTCGAAGTCGGCGGAACATCCGATGATGCTGGCTCGAGCGACATCGCTCAAAGCTACAACCTCGACCACTACTACGAGCTTGAGGTCTTCACCGGCGATTCGCAAAACTATCCGCTCGTGTTCGTCGCGCGCGAGTTGCCGAAAGATTTTCCAGTGGGCGCGGACATTCGCGTACCGGTTCGTATCGCCGGGTTTTTCTTCAAGAATTGGCTCTATAGCACGCGCGGTTCCCGGAGCGATGACGACCCGTCAGATGCAAAATCCACAGGCCCGAAGGCACAGTTTGCCCCGCTTCTCATCGGCCGGGCTCCCATCATCATGGCAACGGCGCAGCCGGGCGGCCACGCCGGCCGGTTCGTGTTAGGCGGACTTTTCGTGCTGGCATTGGTCGGCATCTGGGCCGCGGCGGCCTGGTTTGCTCGTGGCGATCGCCGCTTCCGCGAGCGGACGCCAGCAGCCAATTTTTCGCTGCCGCCCGGCGAATCGCTCAATGAGCTGAACCTGCCCGCCGCCCCCGTGCCGATTATTGATGTTGGCGCGTCGATCGTCCGCGGCCGCGACTCAGAATAGGTGTCAGGTGTCGGAGCGTTGCCTTTCTGACACCTGCAACCTGACACCTGACACCTCCGCCTTAACTACAATGAAGAATTCCACCGACCCAATCATCCTGTCGCTGCCCGCCATGAGTGTCCCGACTGAAGAACGTTCTGCGTCGTACTCCGACGCGCCGCTGCAACGTTACCCACGCTGGGCGCCGCGTTTCTGGCACGGCATGGATTTCATCACCTGGATGCGCCTGTTGGTGCGCAACCGATTCAACATCGCGCCGGTTCGGATTTCAATGGTCACGACGGTTACGTTGGCCAGTCTGCTGAATAGTTTCTCCAGCGTGTTCGAACGGGTTCTGTTCAGCCATCGCATTCGCAAGGTGAAACTGGCGGAGCCGCCGCTATTCGTGCTGGGCCACTGGCGGAGCGGCACCACCCTGTTGCACGAGCTGTTGATGCTCGATCCGCGGCACACGTGTCCCAACACGTACCAATGCATGGCGCCGCATCACTTCCTGTGGACCGAATGGTTCCTGCCGCCGATGATTCGCTGGATGATTCCGTCAAAGCGGCCAATGGACGCGATGAGCGCCGGCTGGGACCGGCCACAGGAGGACGAATTCGCGCTGGTGAACCTTGGCGTGCCATCGCCTTATTTGGCGTGGGCGTTCCCCAATCACGGCCCCGTGGCCGACGAGTATCTCGACCTGCGCACGCTGCCCGCCGAGGAGCGCGAGACCTGGAAGCGCACGTGGCGCGAATTCGTGCAGCGGCTCGCCCTGCTGGGCAATCGCCGCATCGTGTTGAAATCGCCGACGCACACGGCCCGCGTGCGGACGATTCTCGAAGTGTTTCCCGACGCCAAGTTCATCCACATCGTGCGCGATCCGCTCGTGTTGTTCCCGTCCACCGTGCGGCTGTGGAAATCGCTGAGCGAAGTGCAGGGCTTCCAGCACCTGCGCGACGATGCCGGTTGGATCGAACGCCACGTGCTCGACACGTTCGTCCGCATGTACGAGTGCTTCGAACAGGACCGTGACCTTGTACCGCCGGACCGGCTGATCGACGTGCGCTACGAAGACCTCATCGCCGATCCGGTCGGCCAGATGCGCGAGATTTACAAGAAGCTCAACCTGGACGATTTCTCGCAAGTCGAATCGGAGATCATGCGCTATGCAATGAACAGCCGCGACTACCAGACGAACAAGTATTCGCTGCCGCCGGAAGTGGCCGACCGGGTCCGCGGCCGCTGGGCGCCGTACTTCCAACGCTACGGCTACAACGGCCACGGTGTCGAAAGCGCCTCGGCATGATTCTCGTTCCCACGTTCCGCGTGGGAACGCAAGACCCCGACGCTCTGCGTCGACGTGCCAGTGCACTTCAATACCCATTCGCGCCGCGGAGCGGCGAGCGTAGCGTGTTCCCACGCGGAGCGTGGAACAAGGGCGGCCTGCTACGCCGCCTTCGGCGGCATCGGCAGCTTCTTGCCCTTCAGCTGATACACGTACGCCAGCACCTCCGCGACCGCCGCGTACGAGTCGGTCGGAATCGGCCGGCTGATGTCGACCTCTTTGTAAAGCAGCTGCGCCAGCGGCTTGCGTTCGACGACCGGAATGTTGTGCTCCAACGCCAGCCGGCGAATTCGCTGCGCGATGACGCCAGCGCCCTTGGCCACGACCACCGGCGCCGCCATCTCGTCCGGCGTGTACTGAATCGCCACCGCCAGCTCCGTCGGATTCGTGATCACGACATCCGCCTTGGGCACGCTGCTCGCAATGCGGTTGAGAACCATCTGCCGTTGAATGGCCCGGCGGCGGGCGACGACTTGCGGATCGCCCTGCAGATTCTTCATCTCCTCGCGCACTTCCTGGTGCGTCATCCGCAAATCCTGCTCGTATTTCCAACGCTGCACGGCATAGTCCATCACAGCCAGGATCACGAGCGCGACGGCCGACCACAACATCGTGCTCAGCGAGATGTCGATGAGAAACTTGCCGAACTCAGGCACGTCGAGCGCGGCGGATCGCATAACGTCATCCCATCGAAACCACACTACTCCGGTCGCAACGGCGCTCACAAGAAATACTTTCACCAACCCGAAGCCCAGGCGCGTGGTGCCTGAAACCGAGAAAATTCGCTTCAGCCCGGCGAGCGGACTGAGCCGGCTGAAATCGGGCGACAACTTGTCGGGAATCCAGAGGAAGCCGACCTGGAGCACGCTCGCCATCACGCCGCCGAGCATCAACAGGCCGAGAATCGGCAACAGCACGATGGCCAGTTGAAACGCGATCCGCAGCCAGTCGTGTAAAAAATCTTCCTGGACGACCACTAACTCGTGGGCGTTGCCCAACTGATGCACCATGAGCGCGGCACAGAACTTCATCACGCCGCCGCCAAGAATCATCAACAAGAACACACCGAGCAGCAGAAGGGCCGCCGAGCCCAGGTCCTGGCTGAACGCAACCTGTCCCTTGTCGCGGGCCTCCTGCCGGCGATGCGGTGTGGCTTCAAACGATTTTTCACCCGCATGTTCGGCCATGGGAGAATCGAGGTGTTTTGTAGCTGGCCTCTATGAGGCCGGCTTTCCACGTTCGCCAGCCGGGGTCATAGACCCCAGCTACAGTCTCAACTGCCGCTTGCAGTTTAGCGACGCGTTCCAATTGCTTCAGCGACCGCCTTCAACACGTCCACCGTCGGAGCCTGAAACGTCCACGCCACAGCCCCCAACGAAAGAAACAACACGCCCAGCGCCAGCAACGAATTCACGCCAAAGCCTACCGCGATCACGTTGATTTGCGGCAGCGTACGGCTGATCAGACCCAAAACCAAGTTCGCAAGCAATAGCGCCGTGAGCATCGGCGCCGCAGCCTTAATCCCCAACGCGAAGCTCTGCGTCGCGATGCTCGTAAGCACTTCGACAAAGTTGCCACCGAGCGCCGCATGGCCCGGCGGCGCCGCGGCGAACGTGTCGAGCAGGGCCTCGGTTACGATTCGATGTCCGCCGACCGCAACGAACACCGCCATCGTGAGAAAGTAAAACAGTTGCGAGAAGACCGACACGTCTTCTTCGAAGCCCGGACTGAACACGTCGGCCAGCGATAGACCGCTCATTTGGCTCACAATCTGGCCGGCCACCTGGATGCCCGAAAACAGGATGTTGATCGAAAGCCCGAGCATCAACCCGGTAAGTGCCTCGTTGGCCAGCAGCCGACCGTAGTCGAAGATTTGCTCAACAGGCGGTAACGTTGTGCCCAAGTACACGGGCGTCACCAATAAAGATATTGCTACGGCGATCAGCGCCCGCACGCGGCGCGGCAAACCTTGCGAGCCGAATAGCGGCGCCGTCATCAGCAGCGTGCTGGTCCGTGCCAGCACGAGTGTGAACACCAAAAACCGGCTGATGAGAAAAGTCTCGAGCGAATGCATGCTAAATCTGTGGGTTTACGTAGCCGCGACCCAACAGGTCGCCGGGAATTGAGTACGCTCCTCCCGGCGACCCGTTGGGGTCGAGGCTAACGCACTGCAATCTGCAATCACAGCGACCCAGGAATGTTCTGAATCAGTTCGCGCGAGTACTCAATCAATCGCGTGAGAACCCACGGTAACGACAACCCCAGCGCCAGCGCCATCGCGATCAGCTTCGGAACGAACGCCACCGTCTGTTCCTGAATCTGCGTCAGCGCTTGCAGCAACCCGATCACGAGGCCTACCAGCACGCCCGCGATCAGCACGGGCGCCGCCACCAACGTCGCAATCACGACGGCTTCGCGCGCCAGATCAACGGCATCTTGCGGATTCATGGGAGGGTCGAGAGTCAAGGGTCAAGAGCCAGAAAGCATAAGTTGGAAATTGTCGTCGACCGCTATGGTGACCGCTTGCGGTTTAGCTAAATCCCACCACGTGAAAACTCTCCAGCAGCATCTCCACCACGAGGTGCCATCCATCCACCAGCACAAACAACAGCAACTTGAACGGCAGCGACACGAGCACCGGCGGCAACATCAGCATGCCCATCGAAATCGTCACGCTGGCGACGACGATATCGAGGATCACAAACGGCAGATAGATCTGAAAGCCGATCAAGAACGCGGTCTTCAGCTCACTGAGCATGAACGCCGGCAATAGCGCGGTGAGCGGCACTTCGCGCTCGCCTTCACCCGCGTCGTAGTACACGTCGATCGGCGGCTGGCCGGTCGCCGGATCGGTTTGCTCCGGCATGTACCGCAGAAACAAGTACACGTCGTCGTCGTTCTCGGTCCGTTGAATCTGTTCCGCCATGAACCGCCGCACCGGCGCCACGCCGCGCGCGAACGCCTCTTCGAGCCCAATTTCATTGTTCGTGTACGGCCGAATTCCCGTATCGTAGGTTTCCTTCCACACCGGCGCCATGAGCAGGAGCGTCATGAACAGGGCAATGGACGTAATCACCTGGCTGGGCGGCAACTGTTGCGTGCCGAGCGCCTGCCGCAATAAGCCGAGCACGACGATGATTCGCACGAAGCTCGTGGTCATCAGCAGGATGGCCGGCGCCAGGCTGACGACCGTCAGCAGCAGCATGATCTGCAGCGTCGACGCCAAACCCTGTGGGCTAGTCCACTCCGAGGGCCCGCCCAATAGCGAAGCAGCCGGCGCATCGGTTTGTGCGACAGCCGGCGCCGCGATCAGCAATAACCATAGAATGGGGATCGAAGCCCGCAGCGCAAGCAAGGGACGACGCGCCATACCCTTGCTTGCGCTGCGGGCTCCAATCAATGCACTTTGGAAAAAATGAAATCTATCCACGTGCCGCGCCTCCCCGGTGCGCCCGATATACCCCCGCCGGCGACGCGAACGATGATGGCAGTGACTCATTGCCCAGGAATCCACTCGGCGTCGTCTCGTTCGACAGCTGCTGAAATACTTGCTCGAACGCTTTGGTCGTGCTGTACGGATTGTTCTGTTGGCACAAGCCCACGAGCCGATCGACTTCCGCAGGATCGGTCACTTCAGTAATCGTTTCAGCACCGGTGGGCGTGAGCGAAACGAGAACGAGCTTGTTGCCGACGCGCAGCAGCTCGGCGAATTGCCGCGCCGCCAACGGCACCCGGCCTAGCACGCTCACGACGTCGGCCGGCAGTCGGCCGCGCCGCCGCGCCATCGTGCGTCCGCCGCGCCGCAGCGCCCAAGAAAACAGCAGAAACGCGCCGATGACGATCGCCAGCGCAGTACAGATCGTGTACATCGACTTCGTCGGAATGCCGAACGCGGCAAGCCGCCGAGATGCGGCCCCGACCGTATCGCCTTGACCATCCGTTCCACGCGCACTCGCCGGCGCAAATCGCGGGCTCGGCGGCGCGAGATACCGACGATCGGCTTTCGTCGTGGCGGTTGAAACGGACGTGGCCGCTGCGTCCGCCGCTTCGTGTTCGGCGGGCGCTACCGCGGTATTTATGATTGGCCGCACGTCGTTGGCCGTGGCCGCTATTGCTCCAGATACTTCGTTTTCAGCCGGAGCCGGTGTCGCCGTTGTTCTTTCCGCGACCGACTCCGGCTGGCTCTTGGCTAAATACACGGATGCACCGTCCTGCCACGCCGGCGGACCGGCCGCCGGTTCGGCGCGAAGCGGTGCGGTAAACATCGCAGTCAAGATCGCGAGCGCAATGGATCGAATCATCCAATACATCGATAGTTGGACGGACGGTTTTGCCACCGTCCGCGAAGCGGCGGAAGAGAATCAGGAAGAGAACGCGCCGGCCGTTTCGGCCACTCCGCGTAGGGCTAGCTTATAGAAAGATGCCCCGTACTTCGCCAGATCATTTGACGCGCGCCACCGTGTATTGTGTGCCACTGCTTGCAACGCACCAAGGTGCGTCCTTGCGCCATTCAACACTGCTCGCTGATAAGAAGTCGCAGGCCGTGGGAGGCAAGCAGTGCCGCTATCAATGCGAAAGCCCCACTTTTGCCGCGAGCAGTGGCACACGAATTGAGCACCAGCACTGCTGCCCCTCAAGCTTGCCCATCGTCCCCGGCGATCAACTCGGCCACGCGCACGCAAAAGTTGTCGTTGAGCACTAGCACTTCGCCGCGAGCGATTAAGCGGCCGTTGGCGTAGATATCGACCGGGTCGCCGGCCAGCTTGTCGAGCGCGACGACGGCGCCCCGTTTCAAGCGAAGCACGTCCTCGAGGTGCATCTGCGTGCGGCCAAGCTCGATTTTGAGATCGAGCTGCACGTCGCGCAGCAAGTCGAGGCTCGCCGTTTCGTTGGCCGCGGCGGCGCCTTGCAGGTCTTTAAACTCGAACGGCGTCACGCCCGGCGGAAGCGCCGCCGCCGGTTCCTCGAGCGAAGACAGGGCCGACTGTGCCTGATTCAACAGCGAATCGATTCTGCCTTGGTCGACCGCCTCGGATGCGGAACCTTGCGCCTCGGCGAGCAGCCGCTCAACGCCGTCCTGACCAACGGTTTCAGGCTTGTCTGACATCGGAATCCGTTCCGTTCGCGACCGCTGTAGCTGGGGTCTATGACCCCGGCTTCTCATTCTAGCTGCCACAGGCCGGCCTCGCAGAGGCCAGCTACAATTTTACCGTTCCACGAAGTTGAACTTGCTGAACAGCACCTCTTTCACGAGAGGCTCTCCCAGCGCGCGGTTGGTTTTCTCCAAAATCTGCCGTTTGATCAACCCCAGCCCGGCGTCGGAGAGGCTGGCCGAGTCGGCTCCATGAAGCGTCATCGTCACCTGTTCGCGAATGCGGGCTTTGCTGTTCTCAAAATGGTGCTCGAAATCGGTCGCGTCGTCTGCTAGCACCGTGCCGAACAGCTCGAAGTCGATTGCCAGCGTCGTGTTGGTCGTGGGGTTGAAGCGGGTGACGTTGTACGTTCCCAGCTCGACCTCGCGCAAATCGTGGGTATCGCCGTGAGCGTGATCCTCCGCGTGCTCCTCGCGATCATCGGCTGCTTTGCCCGCCGACGCCGCCGCCAGCTCGTGCGCCAGCTTTGCGGTTTCCTGAGCGCTCGGCGTGATCATCGAAGCCACGACGAGCTCGACGACGACCACCACCGAAACGAACGCCACCGCCTTCACCAGCCGAAACGCGCCGCGTCCACTCGGCTTCGCCGCTTCGGCTTGATACTCCGGTTCGTTTTCCAACGTTTCGTCGGCCACGGCTCTCGCCTCCGCTAACCGTTACAACACGCAGCGTCATTTCAACCGGACCGCGCACACCCGCGGCGAACACGGTCCATCCAAACGTAGCTTACGCTTATCGCCGGCGCAGAGCGATTTTAGTGCCTTACTGTAGCTGGCCTCTCCGAGGCCGGCCTAGCCGCGACCCCAACGGGTCGCCGGAAAACCGTGCAATGTGTCACCGGCGACCCGACCACCCTACGGGCGGTGCCCGGGTCGCGGCTATAGCTCACGTCTACCGCCGCAGCGACAACAACTCATCGAGCAGTTGCTGCGCCGTGGTAATCACCCGCGCGCCGCCGCGGTATTGCGTCGACGCCAGGATCAGCTCAATCAAGTTCTGGCCGATGTCGGTGTTGGAAAGCTCGAGCGCGCCGGCCGTCAGCGTGCCGATGCCCGACTCGCCCGGGTTGCCCGACACGGCCTCGCCCGAGTTAACGCCCTGCGCGAACAGGTTTTCACCCACCTGCTGCAAGCCGCCGTTATTGGCGAATCGCGCCATGCGGATTTGCCCCAGCGGCCGTACCGCGCCGTTGCTGAAGGTACCGCTGATCAGCCCGCTTTCGGTGATCGTAAAGCTCGAAAGCGTACCAGGCGCGAAGCCGTCCTGCCGCGTCATGACCATCGTCGTGATAGGCAAGCGGGCGCCATCCCGGCTATCCAAACCGCTAACTCGACTAAAATCCAGATTGAGTTCCAATGGCGATTCGGAGGCGGACTGGTTGCGTTCGATTGAGATCGTCGCGATTGGACTACCCTGAATCAAGCCGTTTCCGTCAAAGGTAATCGTCCCCGTGCCGACCGCGGTGCTTACTCCCGTCAGCGGTTCGTTGTCGCCGGATGTCGCGAACCAGCGGTAGGCAGTATAGGTGTCGGTCTTTTCTTCCATGACGGTCGTGATTCGCACGTTGATCGGCGTGCCGAGCGAGTCATACGCGACAAAATCGGACGTCGATCCCTGTCCGTTTTCGTCCTGCGTTTCCGTGAAGCTGATTCCGATCGGCAAAGGCGACGTACCACCAGTGGGCGTGATCGTCAGCGCCGACAACGACACGCCCAGCGCGTTCTCTTCACCCGCGTTGGAGGTGAACGCGATAACGCCATCGTTGATCTGTCCGCCAGCGGACGCCAATAGTGGTGTGTCAGGGCTGGTGATGATGCCGAACGATTGCTCCATGAAGTCGATCAAGTCCTGGACCGTGGTGGCCGACGTGATCGTCAGCTGTTTTGCATCTAGTGTCCCAACACCGCGCTTGCCGGTGAACGAAAGGACGCCTTCTTGAAACGGAGTGCTGTACGTATCGCCGTCGCGGAGTACGACGTCGGTGAGAAACGTACCGCTGTTGGCTTTCACACCCATGAGGTCAATCTGCTGGTTCGAGGAGATTGCCGCGTCCGGCGCGTTGTCGATGTACGTGGTTATGCCCGCGTCGACTGTGTCCACAAGATGGAATTCCGACGAATTACCGGCCAGATTGCGATAGATGCGAATCTGCGTGAATGGCGCCGTCGGCTGAGGTAGGTTGTCGATGCGAATCCTGCCGTCGACGCCCGATGCGATCGCGCCGATTCGAGCGGACGGGCGACTCTCCTGTGTGGTGTCGCTGCCGTTTACGAAGGTTACATAGTAGCTGAAGTTGCCCTGGTCGAGCGATGTGGTGTCCAGCGCGGCACCCGGCACGGCCGCGCCCGTGTCGTTGAACGTCGCCGTCGTGACATCGGCAATCGATCCGATCAGTTGAAACGTACTGCCGTCGATCGAGCGATAGATATTTCGCCCGTCCCAAATCGGAGACGGGCTGCCGTCGACCGGCAGATTGCCGAGTTGCACCTCGTCCCCGGCGGCCACGCCAGGAACGGAGATGATGCCGCTCGCCGGGCTTTCCAGCAAATCGCCGGCCCCATTGTCGACGTACCATGTGACGCGATAACGGTAATCGCCGGCCGCCAGAGTTCCGGTGTTTGGCGTCGCCGCGGTGAAACCGCTGATGTCCGGAGCGACGACCGCCTGAAAATCACCTGAATTGAAGGCGCCGCCCAAGCTGTCTGTTGTCGGAAACGCGTACGTTTGATCGCCCAACACTTCCGATGAAATGATCGAAGGGACAGTGCCCACGGCAGCTCCCGATGAAAGCACGCCTTCGAAATACGCGTTTTGCGTGGCTTGCGTCACCGGCGCGCCGCCAAGCGGAACAATCAATGGAACCGGGTCGCCCGATTCGACAATATTGAAATCCTCGTCGACCGCGTAGCCAAGCAAGCGGTTACCCGTGACGGTTACCAGCTCGTTGGCGCTGTTCGTTTGTATTTGCCCGTTGCGAGTGTACAGACTGCCTTGCGGGCCCTGTACGATCAGAAAGCCGTCGCCCTGGATGGCTACGTCGAGCGGGTTCGCGCTGATTTCGATCGTGCCCTGGCTGAAGTTCGGATTGATCGCCGCGACTTTCACGCCCAAGCCGATCTGGCGCGGGTTCGTGCCGCCGCGCTCGGCCGACGGCGCCGAACCGATGCTTTGCGTTTGCAAAAATTGCGTCGCGAACAAAACGTCCGACTCCTTAAACCCGGTCGTGCCGGAGTTCGCGACGTTGTTGCCCACCACGTCGATCGTCGTTTCGGCGGCTTGCAGACCCGTGAGGGCCGTCGTCATTGCGGATTGTAAACCCATGGTATTCCTCCCTGATGGAAGCTACTCGCTTCCGGTTGCTAACGGTTAGTGGTTCGTTGGGTGAAGTGGTGAGTCGGTCGCCGCGGCTTCCCGACGACACGACTTGGTTCGACACTCAATTTCCGGGTGGTCTGATATCGGACACGTTGCGGAGACTTAGCTCGTAGCGGCGGAATGAATCGGTGGCAATAATTTGACCTTGCAGAATGGATGACGACAGCTCTTCGTCCGAGAGCCGATCGACAAACGTGCTCTGCGAACCATCGGTGATGATGCCCAATTGGTAGAAGTTTCCTTCGCCCGACTTGTCGGTGCGATAGACGGACTTCGGCGTGGAAGACTTGGGGAGTTTCGTCAGTTCGATGGCGCGATCCACACCCTCCACGCCCGTCGTCTGCAGGCTGTCCAGCCCGATGCCGACCATCCTGCCGCTTTCATCTTCCCAAACGACGCGATAGGAATACTGGCCGGCTTCAACATTGCCTTGGGCCGAGCTTGGTTTCGCTTCGGTTCGCTCTTCGACGTGAAGCTTTGGCTGGCCGTCGGCGATTGTGACTCGCGTGACCACGCCCGTCACGCGCTGGCTGTCATCGGAAAGACCCTCGACCTCGGCGCCGATCAAGTTCGTCGAACTTGCGATACTTTGTCCCAGCAGCACCGATTCGAGCGTCTCGGTGAGTTTGTCCGTCGCACCGATCTCGCGTATCTGGCTGATCTGAGCCAGCATGTCCTTGTTTTCGAGCGGGTTGAGCGGGTCCTGATTCTGCAGCTCGGCGATCATCAGGCGCAGAAACGTGCTCATGTCCATGTTGTTGATCGCATCGGTAGAACTGCCCCGCCGATTGCCGGACGGGGAGAGAGTCGATGATATGGGTGTCATGGTTCAACCTTCCCTGGTTGCGCTGTAGCTGGGGTCTGCGACTCCGGCTGCTGACGCGTGAGGCCGGCCTCACCAAGGCCAGCTACAGCGTTGTTGTGGCTGGGGTCTGTGACCCCGGCTGTCGACGCGTGCAGCCGGCCTCATAGAGGCCAGCTACAGCGTTGCCGGCGCGCATTCTGCGTTGCTAGGCGACTAAATTGATTCCTGTATTATTGGTATGCGGTTGTGCGATCGGTGCAGCCGGTCGTGGCGCTCCCGCCTCACGCGGTTGCATCGCCGGCTGTCGGCGCTCGGGGTGACCCTGTTGCGGTTGCTGCTGGTCGTGCGCTGCCCGCGGGTCGGCCTGGCCGCCCGAACCTTCGCGACGCACGTCGACGTCGAACCGCTCGACGCGGATGTTCTGTTCGGCCAACCGGTCGCGCAGCGTGGGCAGATGGTCGAGCAGCACGCGCCGGGCGGACGCGGTTTCGGTCTCCAGCGCCGCGGTCATCACGCCGTCTTTTACCGTAAGTTCGAGTCGCACCGACCCTAACTCAGGCGGGCTAAGCCGTAGTTGCAGCGTGCCGCCGCGCTCGTGCGCCGTGTGAAACGCCTTGGCCACGCGGCCGACAAACCGGGCCGGATCGACGCGCGGCTCATCGTCCGCGCCGTTGGTCCGTCCCGTTCGCTTGCTGGAACTGTGATTGGCCTGCAATCGGTTCAATGCGTCCGTATATCCGTCGGCTTTGTCGGTGACGGATTTCGCGGTTTGGGTCGCGCCATCCGCCGCTTCAGTGCCGGCGGCGCTCTCGCGCGGCTGCGTCACGGCTCCGTTTGCGACGGCCGTGGTTGCGATCTTGTTCGCGACCGTATCGCCCTCGCCGCGCTGCCGAATTTCACTTCGCGCACTCGCATCGTGGTTTCTTTCGTCCGAATGTACATCCGTTTCGCCAGTTTGCACGAACGCTGGCAAAGTGCCGTCCGCAATTGACGGTTCTTCAGCGGCCTTGCGACTATCAGCGTTCGCCGAGGTCTCACCGCTTTCGTCGGTCGCGACCCCGCGTTTTCCCGCATGAGTTATACGGCTGGCCTGAGCATCGTTGTCCGTCGCGGCTGCCGCATTCGCCGTCCGCGATTTTCGGCCAGCTTTCGTCGCAACGGCTCGCTCGACCAATTCGACCGACGCCTCGATCGGTTCGGCCGTTTCGAGTCCCGGATCGAGCACGCCCTCCGTTGGCACATCCTCAGCAACGAGTTGTGCCGCGCGCTGATTTGAGGCAGCAACTTCGACGGATGATGTCGCATGCGACGTACTCGTCGATGATTTGCCTGTCGTCGTCTCGTCGTCGGCGTCCGTGGCCTCGTGCGCCGCCGCAGTGGCATGAATTACCGCGGCGCTGGCGATCGGTTTGCTTTCGATGGCAACAACCGCCGCATCAGGGAATTCGTGAATACGGTCGTGCTCCGATTCGCTTTCGTTGCTCTTGCCCTCAGCCACTTCGCCAGGCGTGGCTTGCTCGCCAACCGCGTCGACCGCGTTTGCCTCCACCGCGCCGCGCGATTCGTCAGCATTCGCGTCGTCGCGCCGGTTATCAGCTGTGTGGGCGAGCGGC
Source organism: Planctomycetota bacterium (assembly GCA_022614705.1). Classification (GTDB taxonomy): domain Bacteria; phylum Planctomycetota; class Planctomycetia; order Pirellulales; family Lacipirellulaceae; genus JABDGM01. The sequence continues at coordinate 20,146 of JAKEIB010000182.1, forward strand.
TCAGTGCCATCGCGCGACGTTTCCGTTAACGCCGAGTCCCCGCGATTTGACGCCGAGTCGCTGCCGTTTGACGTCGAGTTGCTGGCAAGTCGCCGCTCGTCGGTGCGGCCGAAATCGCCTTCGTCCCGACGTACACTTTTCCCCGGATCGCTCGGCGAGGTCGCGGATGCCTGGCTAAGGTGATCGCCAAACGCCGGGCCCGGCTCGTCGCTTCGCGGCGCGGCGCTGAGCGCCCGATCGGCGATCGGACCCGTCACCTGAAAAATGAATTCCAAATTCGTTCGGCTCATAAATGTGTGCTCGCGTGAACCGTCAATTCCTCGTTCGGTCACCCCGAGGTCCACCGAAGGGGCCGGCCAGATTCCTCGGCGGACCTCGGAATGACAATAAATATCAATTCTCCAACGCCTCGATTAACTTTGCCCTTCCGTTGTCGTGAGTTCATCCAACGCCTTTTCGAGTTGCTCCGATCCGGCGTTGTTCCCGATGATCCGCTGGTGAATCTCGTGTAGCGTGTCGAGCTCCACGTCGGTTGCGAACGTCTTCAGGATCTTGCCCAACTTGGCTTCAGACATTTTGCTCATGAGCATGATCGCATCGTCCATCCGCCCGTCTTGAATCCAACGCAGCAGTTCGGCTTTGCCCACTTCCGGCCGCACCTGCTCGAGCTGGCTAACAACCTTGGCCAGGTTCTCCTGATTCGTGAGTTCTTCTTGCTGCTTCAACTTGCTTTGCCAATCTTGGGCCAGTCGATCGTAGCGCTCGATTTCTTTCTTGAGTTCCTGAAAGCTGTGGTCGTAATCTTGCTTGCCGCGTTGCAGAGCGAGCAGTTTCACTTCGAAATTGCGGTCCTGCACTTGATGATGGTGCAGCACTTCGCTCGCCGACGGCTCTTCCGGCGGCACTTCGTCGCCGCTTTCCTTCTGCGACTGGGCGATCTGCTGCAAATCGACGTCGTGCAGCAGCGCGAAGATGCGAAACACCTTTTCGTCGTTCAGCCGGTCCGTGTGCCACATGTAGCCCAACAGGAGCGCCAGCGTGATCACCGTCGCCGCGCACACGTAGGCGATGAGCCCGATCAGGAGGTTAATGATTTTGCCCATAACACTCGTGCCGTGGGAGGCCTCTCCGACGCCGATTCGCGCCTCGACTGTATGCCGTTATCGGCCTCGGAGAGGCCTCCCACATTCGTGCCGCCGATACAGCGCGGCCTCATCGAGTTGCTTCCGTTCCAGCCGTTGCATGCGACGTTTGTGTTCTTCGCGGTGGCGCTCCTCGAGCAATTCCAGTACTCGTACGTCGCGATCTGCCTCGACCAATAGCTGCCGGCGCCGATCTGTCTCCGCGGCCAGTAGCGTCGCCTGCTTGGCGAGCTCCTGGGCGCGGGCTTTCAGCAACAGCTCGTATCGCTGCGCTTCGAGCAGTCGGTTGACGTCGAGATACCGTCCTTCGGTCGCCGACCGTTGTATGGCTCGAAGCTCCGTCTCTTCTGTTGCCAGTTCAGCTCGCTGTTCCAACAACACTTGTTCCGCGCGAAACGCCTCCGCCAGCGCCTGTCGCTGTTGCATGCGCCGGCCTTCGCGAACCTTGCGCAGTGTTTCCAGTCGGAACTTGTACTTCGCCATTTGTACGTTAGCCTTTCCAGGCTGACTGTCAGGCTGGAAAGCCTAACCTACGTGTTTACCGGCGCGCCAGAGCCAATAATGACCGGGCCCGCCGCTTGGGTCGTTGGTGGGTTCAACTTGCTTCTGCACAACGCGGCCAGGCTCACTAGCCGCTCGACGATCTTCTCGAACGGCAATGCCTGATCGACTGCCTGACACAGGAGTGCTTCGATCGCCTCGCGCATGTCCATGGCTGCATCGACCGACCGGTTGCTGCCGCGCCGATACGCGCCAATCGAGAGCAAATCCTCATGCTCCGCGTATGCGGACAGCAATTGCCGAATCGTCTGCGCGGCCGCGCGATGCTCGGGCGACGTGATGTCGTTCATCAACCGGCTAATGCTCGCGAGCACGTCGATCGCCGGGTAATGCCCTCGCGAGGCCAATTTGCGCGACAGCCAAACGTGTCCGTCCAACAGGCCGCGCATCGCGTCGGCCACCGGCTCGTTTTCGTCGTCGCCTTCGACGAGCACCGTGTAAAACGCCGTGATGCTGCCCGCGCGGCTTTGCCCCGCGCGTTCGACCAATCGCGGCAATAGTGCGAAAGTCGAAGGCGGATAGCCGCGCGTCGTGGGCGGCTCTCCCGCCGCCAGACCGATTTCACGCTGTGCCAGCGCGATTCGCGTCACCGAATCCATGAGCAGCAGCACTTGTTTGCCCTGATCGCGAAAATACTCGGCCACAGCCGTCGCGGTCGCCGCGGCGTGAACGCGCGACAGCGCCGGCTCGTTGCTCGTTGCCACCACGACCACGCTTCGCGCCATGCCTTCGGCGCCGAGATCGCGCTCCAGGAATTCGTTGACTTCGCGCCCACGCTCGCCGATGAGGCCAGTGACGATCACATCCGCGTTCGTGTAGCGGCACATCATGCCCAGCAGCACGCTCTTGCCAATGCCGGAGCCGGCGAAAATGCCTAGCCGCTGCCCACGCCCGCACGTCAGCAGCGCGTCGATGGCTTGAACGCCGGTGCCGAGTGGCTGACGAATCCGTGGCCGCTCGACCGGCGGCGGCGGCAAGCGGTCGCGCTGCACGCGATCGGTGAGAATCGGTTGCGGTCGGCCGTCGATCGAGCGGCCGCGCGAGTCGATCACGCGGCCCAGCAACCCAGGCCCCACGCGCAACAATCCGCTGGTGCGAATGAGCCGCACGCGGTTTCCGCGTCGCACGCCTGCCGCTGCGGTGAGCAGGTATACTAGCGTCAACCCGTCGCGAAAGCCAACGACCTCGCCTTCCGCCGGGGATTGCGACTCGCGCTCGATGCGCACGATCGCCCCGACCGGCGCCGGAAAATCGGCCACCGACGCCGTCATGCCGACCGTCTCGACGACGCTGCCAACGAGCGACGCCGTCATGGTTTCGTTCAGTTGTGAAAGCGTTGCGCTGTTCATGTGTGTGTCATGTCGTGTCCCGGAGGGACACCCGTATATAGCCCAGCAATTCATTGCTGGGTTTCCAAGCCGTCCGAACTGTGTTACGTCCCGTAGGGACGGTTGAAGCCGCAATCGGTCGAGATTTCAGTGTCCTACGGGACGATTACAATGTGTTTGTGGGTTCGTATCCCAGCAGTGAACTGCTGGGCTATTTTCGTTACGTCCCTACGGGACGATTACACAAGGTCTTCTTCAATCCGCCGCAGCTGCGCTTCGATCTGTCCGTCAATTTCGCCGAACTTCGTTTCTACGCGGCAACCGCCGGCGGATATCTCCGCATCCGCAACGATGTGGCTCGGAGATAGTTGGCAAAGTGTGGCTGCCAATCGTTCGATCTGCGGGCCCAGGTTTTCGTAATCCGTCGGATTAATTCGCAGTGTGATCTCCGCGGACCCGGCGGCCAGCCGTAGTGCCTCGGCGATTGCTTCGAGTGTGATCTGCGGATCGTGCTTCAGTTCGCGGCGAATGATGCGCTCGGCAATCGCCGTGGAGACTTTCAGCGCCGAGCGTTCCCAATGCGTTTGCAGCTCGCCCTTGGCATCATTGATTTGCTGCACGAGCTGTTCGAGCGCGGGAATCAACGTGGTCATGCGTTTTTCGACCTTCTCGTCGAGGACGCGCTCGACAGCGGCCTCGGCCGCCTTGCGGCCAGCCACTTCGGCCTCGCGACGAATCTGCTCGGCCTGTCGATGGGCCAGCTGCACAATCTTGGCCGCTTCGTGGCGTACAGTTTCCAGGTAGTCGTCGGCCTGGCCGCGCATGTCGGCAAAGCTGAACGCCACGGGCTGGGCCGCTCGCCCCACGGTCGTTTGCCGCGCGCCGTCTTTGCGAATGATTGTGGCCATCACTTCAATCCGTTTCCGTGCCAATGATTCAACTGCCGGCGTTTACAAAATTCGTGCGCCGCTCCGCAATTTGCTTTGCCGCGAGGTCCGCGATCGCCCGTTGCGCCGCTTCGACGTCGCTCAGGCGCGTCGGTCCCATGCGTCGCAGCTCGCGGCGAAACGCTTTCGCCACGCGCTTCGGCATTTGTTCGCAAACTCTCTCGACCAGTTCGTCGTTCGACCCGGCCAGCGCGAGCGCGAGCACGTTGGGATCCGCGGCGCCGAGCAGCCGTGCCAGCGTGCGCGAGTCGGCGTGCGTCAAATGATCGAAGTGAACACGGGGCAGGGCGGGGCGGTGTGACGCGGACGGCGGCGCAATCGAGTCATACTGAAGTTGTGTGCCCGTAGTTTGCGAGTTCGCATATTCCCGCTTGGCCATCGAACGAACCAGGCGGTACTCGTCGAATCGAGGCTTCCGCTCCGGTTGCGTTTGTTTTCGCGGAGTCGGCTCGATCTGAGTAGCGAGTGCGACGTTACGAGTTCTCAGATTGGTGACAATCGCGTTGCGAGTCTTGGCGTCGGCGGCGGCCAGAATCGACGACACCGTATCGCGGCGACGACCGCGATTGCCCGCATCGCCGCTGCGCGTCTTCACCCACGCGGCAAGTTCGGCTTCCAACACGGTGACGGTTTCCGCATCGGCGTCGCCCAAGTTCGAAAGCCGCTCCATCGTCTCGGCCTGAAGTTTTTCCGGAAGCGCCGCGAGAATGGTAGCCGCTCGCGGAGGCGCTATGTGCGACAGCACCACGGCAATCGTCTGCGCGTGCTCGCGCGCCAGGTAGGATGCCAGCGTGCTGGCCGGAGCGGTTTCGAGAAAATCGAATCGCTTGCCGCTCGACTTGGCGACGGGTAACTGTTTTTCGTCGACCGGTTCGTTTCTCATCGAAAGTGAAAGCTCAACGCCGCGATTCGCCGGCTCGCTGGCCAACGTTTTTTCGCCACGAAATTCCGCCAACACGTCGGCCTGTTCGTCCGCATCGACCGGCCCCAGCGCGCGAATCGCTTCGCGCAACACGGCCGCTTCTTCCGACGACAACTGCGCAAGCAGCGTCGCTGCCGTATCCGCATCCACGCTGCGCAACAGCACCGCCGCCTTCCGCACGTTGGAGTTTGTATTCATCATCGTTTCTGCGTTTGTCACCCTGAGGTCCTGCGAAGGGTCTAGCTAGATTCCTCGGCGGACCTCGGAATGACCGTGCCGGTCTCACGTACTCAACTACTCACCCACCCATCACCCCGCCTTACCAATCCACGATCGCAAAATGTCCGCCGCTGCGTCCGGATCTTCGCGGACGATATCCACGAGATCGTCCTTGACCGACTTGCCTTTCTTCAATCGCAGCCGCGGACGATCGTCACCGGGTTCCTCGGCATTGTCCGCCGCGCGTGACCTTGGTTCCTCGGCGTGCAGCGTCAGACCGGGGGTTGCCGCGGCGACTGCGCTCGAACCTTCGCTCGGCGGCGCGCCTTTCACGACGCCGCGCAGCACCATCAAGCTGAACATCGCTACGCCCAGCATCGCCAGCGTGCTCCACGACCGGCCCGCCCAGGCCACCGCCTTGCTCACCGTCGACGGCGGCTCGATCACCGGCTTCGGCAGCGAATCGAGCACCACCACGCGCACGTACTTGTAGGTGTCCTGCAATCGGTTGGCTTGCAGGCGCAACAGAGGGTCAACGATCTCTTCAATCTTCGTAACGACATTATCCTGAAGCTGCTTCAAGTCTTCCGGCTTGGGCGTGTCGGTCGCGCCCGGATTGCGACTCTTCCACACTTCCTTGATGTAGTTGCTCGGAATGGTGACCGTGGCCCACACTTCTCGGAGTGTGTAACCCGTTTTTAGAGCGCGAGTATTTACGCCGCCGATTACGTTATCGGTCTCGCTCGTCTTGCTTTTGGTTTCGTTTTTGTTTTCCGGCGCAGCTCCCGGTGGTTGCCGACCCGGTCCGTTCGCACTCGGCCCCGGCTGGCCGGCCGTGGCCGCGGCCAATTGTGTCGATGCTTCCTCCGACTCCATTTCGCGACGCAACGTGCCCTTGGGATCGGGCTTCACGGTGGTCGTCACTTCCTCCGCCGTGTCGTCAAGCTCGGCGTTTACTTCAACGATTACGCCCGGAATGTCGCTGAGCAGATTCATGATGCTCTCGCGCTTCTGCATCTCGAACGCGACTTTCGTTTGATAGTATTCGCTCTCGAAAACCTCGGGCGGAATGTCGCCGCCCGCACCGTACGCGCCACCATCGCCGAGATTCGTGATGTTGACGTCTTCGGCTTTCATGTTCACGGCGTGAGCCACGAGCTTCTGCAGCATCTTGGAGCGACGCGGATCGAGCGACTCGCCGACGACCGGCTGGACATTCACCGACGCAGTTACACGCTTGGTAACGGCCAGTCGGCCCGATTCGCGCGCTTCCTGTTCGTCGTAAAGAACGACCGCGTCATCGACCCAATACATGGCGCGAACGATTTCCGATAGCGTTTGCTGCCGCGCGATCTTTAGCCGTTCGCGCTGCGCGGCGGCCGATTCCCACGGGGCGCCTTTATCGAGCGCGTTTTCCAGGATCGTATTGAAGTTCAGCGGCAACGCGTCGGCGTCGGCCACGGCCGCGAGATACGCCGCCTGTTGACCTGCCGGCACGCGGATGCGGTTGCCTTCGCGCTCGTAGCCCGAAAGTCCGGCCTGCGCGATTGCCGCCTCCACGCGCGTGAGCTGTCCGTCCGGCAGAGGTTCGCCGCCAAACAGATACGCGTCCGGCCCCGACGTGCCTTGCCGGAACAAATAGCCGCAGCTCACGACAACGACGGCCAACAGCAGGCCGGCCGTCACCCGCGCGCCGGGCGTCATCGATCGAAACAACTCGCTCACTTGAGCGATTGACTTGTTCAGAAAATCCATCCGTGGACCTCAGAGGCAGGGGGCAGGGGGCAGGGAGCAGGCCCCTGTCATCCTGAGGGAGGCTCGGCGACCGAAGGATCTATGTTGACACATGACGAGATTCTTCGCTGCGCTGCGCTTCGCTCAGAATGACAACTCCGTGCTATATCCTTATATCCTTAATCTCCTGATACACTTCCATCAGCTTGTTGCGCATTTGCATCGTGAGGCGGAACGCCAAGTCGGCCTTCTGCACGGCCGTGAGCACCTCGGCCGGGTTGACGTCGCCGCCGGAAAACAATGTTTCGACCGCCTGGTCGGCCTCGAGTTGCATCGTGTTCACTTGCTGAATCGAATCGACCAGCATGTCTTTGAACGACGGCCCGCCGGCAGCCGGCCCGTCGAACGCCGGCAGATTCGGCAAGGCGATCGTTTGCGGCGTCGAGATGTTGTTGATGATGCTCATGTGTGTTTGTAAGTAAGTGAGCCTGTCATTCTGAGCGAAGCGAAGAATCTACTCTGCCTCATGCAAGATCCTTCGCTGCGCTCAGGATGACAGGGAACTTCAAGCAATAATTCGCAGCGTCTGCTCCGTCATGTTCTTGGTGACTTCAATCACACCAACGTTCGCCTCGTACGCCCGCGTGGCTTCGATCGCGTCGACGAATTCCATTGTCATGTCGACCGCCGGATAGCGGACGAAGCCGCGGTCGTCGGCGTCCGGATGGCCCGGCTCGTATTTCATCTTCGGCGGCTCATTCGAATACTCGACGCTGCCGATCTTCACGCCCGACCCGCCGCCGGGTGTCGTGAGCCCCGTGTCGGTCTCGAACGTAACGTACCGCGGCTGATACGGCTCCGCCTCGCCGCGCTCGTTGCGCGTCGTCGACATGTTCGCGATGTTCGACGATATCGCATTCAACCGCGCCCGCTGCGCAACCAACCCGCTCGTGCTGACGTCGAGACTAGTGAACATGGCAACCTTCTGATTTAAATCAACAAGTTTTTAACCACGAAGGCACGAAGGACACGAAGTCGGAAATTGCTTTGATGGGATTAACAGGATCAACAGGATTGAAAGCGTGAGTAATCTCGTGTTGATCCTGTAAATCCTGTCTAAAAATTCTTAGTGTTCTTCGTGTCTTCGTGGTTAGCTTTCCTGTCAAGCAACCCGTTCGGTGATCGCCGCCCTCAGCAGTCGGAACTGCGCGCTCATGATGCCGATCGCCAGGTTGTGTTGCTGTTGGTTCTTCACGATTTCGTTGATTTGCTTTTCCATGCTCACGTCGCCTTCGTCATGACGCAGGACGCCTTTCATTGAGTCTTCCACTTTGCGAAACGCGGCCAGCTCGCGGGCTTCTTGTTTGCGAGCATCGTCCGCCGACGATATCGCGAACGGGTCGCCCTCGTATTTGTCCACTTCCGGGTGACGTCGCGTTTTGATCGCCTCTTTGAGCCGTTCCTGAAACAGTTTCGGCGAAAGGTCGCGCGTCTTGTAGCCCGGCGTGTCGAGGTTGGCCACGTTTCCCGCCAGCACGCCGTGCCGCGCTTCGGTGAAGTTGACCACCTGCTCGAGCACGGGCAGCGACGACGACTGAAATATGGACGAAAGCATTGCAACCTCCATGCCGCTCGGCGCGATTGGTCCGAATTAGGAATCACGCAAAGGCGCTAAGGCGCTAAGAAAGTAGCACCCGTTCTCTCCAACTTAGCGCCTTTGCGCCTTTGCGTGAGATTCTCCATTGTTCCATTTGTTTTTACCGTCGCTCGAATGATCGGCAAAAAACGCCGAATGGCAGCGGCAGATTTTGCTGGTCGACCGAGAGGTCACTGTGCGTTCGCAAAATCCTTTTCTCGCGGTGCGTAACCGTATCCGCGCAGCTTGCCGCTTAACGTGCGTAAACCAATGCCGAGCGCTTCGGCCGTTTTCGCGCGGTGCCCGTCGAATTGTTCCAACGTCGCCACGATCATGCGTCGTTCTATTTCGTCGAGCGTCATTCCAACCGGTAAACGATCGGCGTCATCGGCGACACCCAACGCAGCGGCATTTTCCGGTGCGCCCGCGCGCAACCAGGGCCGTAGTTCCTGGGCGCCGATCGGCGCGCAATGATTCAGCACGCACGCTCGGGTAACGATGTTCTGTAACTCGCGCACGTTGCCCGGCCAATCGTACGACGCCAGCAAGTCGCGCGCGGACTGATCCATCACAAATGGCCCGCGCTCCAGTCGCTCCGCCGCTTGCGATAGAAAGTGATCGGTAAGTTCCAGCACGTCTCCCGCGCGCTCGCGCAGCGGCGGCACGAGGATCGGCACGACCGCCAGCCGGTAGTACAAGTCCTCGCGAAAGCGGCCGGCCGCGATTTCAACCGGCAAATTGCGGTTCGTCGTCGCGATCACGCGCACGTCGACCGCCACGGTTTCGCTCGACCCCACGCGTTCGAACGACCGCTCCTGCAACACGCGAAGCAGCTTCGCCTGCAGATTGAAATCAACCTCGGTGACTTCGTCCAACAGAATCGAACCGCCGTGGGCCAATTCAAACCGGCCCGTGCGATCCGCGTCGGCGCCGGTGAACGCCCCGCGCTTGTGCCCGAACAATTCGCTTTCCGTGAGTTGGGCCGACAGAGCAGGACAATTGAGACTCACCATCGGCCCCGCCGCTCGCCGGCTTAGCGCGTGAACAGTCTTCGCGACGAGCTCTTTCCCCGTACCGCTTTCGCCGCAGATGAGGACGGTTTCATCCGTCGCCGCCACTTGGGCGATGCGCTGCCGCAACTCGCGCATCGCGATGCTGCTGCCGATCAGAGTGGGTCCGCCGAGCCGAGGCGGACCAGGTGCCACTCGGCTCGCGGTATCTACTAACCGCTTGCGATCGCACGCTTGAGCCACCGAGCGCTCTAGTTTCACCGCATCAAACGGTTTCTCGATGTAGTCAAACGCGCCGTGCCGCATGGCCTCGACCGCCGACGACACCGATGCGTGCGCGGTGATCATCAACGCTTGCACGTCAAACCGCCGGCGTTCGATTTCGCAAATGAATTCTAGTCCGTCCATGCCCGGCATCTGCAAATCCGTGACGACGACATCGACCGCCGCATCCGCTAGCCGGCTTAGCGCCTCGCTCGCACTCGCGCACGTCGACACCTCGTACTCCGCCTGGCGGAGCACGTCGGCCACGGCATCGCGCGCCCGTGCGTGGTCGTCGACCACGAGCACGTGGAATCGATCGTCGTTTTTCGGCTTGCGACTCATGCGGCGGCTCGCATCGAACGGCGTGGAATCTTGATCGTGAACGCGGCGCCGCCCTCCGGGCAGTTCATCGCGGTGACCGTGCCGCCGTGCGCTTCGGCAACGTGATACACGATCGCCAGGCCTAGGCCGGTGCCGTTTTGCTTCGTGCTATAGAACGGCTCGAACGCTTTGCGTTTCTGTTCTTCGGTCAGACCCGGGCCGCTGTCGGCCACTTCGAGCTCGAAGCCGCGCGGGCCGTCGTACGACGTGATCACCAGCTGGCCGCCGCCGCGCATCGCGTCGATCGCGTTGAGCACGAGATTCATAATCGCGCGGCGAATCATTTCGCGATCGGCCGTGAGCAGCGTGTTGGGCGGCACGTCAATGTCGACGTCGATCATCTGCGCCTCCAACTGCGGCTCGAGCGACTCGCACACTTCGTTCACGAGATCGCCGACCAGGAAGGTTTGCCATTGCGGCTGACGATGAGCGGTAAAACTTAATAGATCGTTCACGGTCGCATCCAGGGCGGTAAACCCTGCCTCGATCTTGGCCAAAATAGTGAGACTTCCCGAATCGTCGGACAGCCTTCGTCGTAGCAAGCTCATGTACAGTGACACCGGCACCAGGTTGTTGCGCACCTCGTGGGCCACGTGCGACGCCATCTGGCCGAGGTCGGCCAGGCGGTTCTTGCGTGCCAGTTCGCGGTTCTTCGTTTCCAGCTCTTTGGTTAGCCGGGCGACTTCGCCGCACAGCGTTTCGTGCGTGCGCTCCAATCGCAGTGTCGCGACGTGCCAGGCGGCGAGCACCGTTTCCAGGTCGACTTCTTCGCCGGGCGCGAACGCCGCATCCTCGAGGAGCGCTCCGCCGACCCGCCGCGGCGGGTGCCCGGTCGCGGCTAAACTGTTTTCTTCGATGTGTAGCGGTTCAATCATGATGCGCGGCGTCGATTGGCTTCGTAGGCGCTGCGGACTTGCGTCGCGGCGTGGGCTTGTTGCAGTTGCTCGGCCACTTCGTTGCGGCGAACGGTCATCTTCTCGGCCCCCGACTTCTCGAGCGCGACGATCTCTTCCAGCAATGCGTTGCAGTCGGCCGCTTGGCGGGCGCACTCGGCGCGGTGCTGCGGCGACGGCCACACGCGGCGTTCCGGGTCTTCGGCATAGTAGGGCGCCAGTTCTTGCTCCAATCTTTGCAGGCCCGCAATGAGTTGTTGTTTGGCTCCCAATAACTCCAGCAGCGCGGCGATGTCGCCGCTCGCGACCAGGTCCATTTGCCGTTGGCCGACATCGCGCAACTGCACCAGCACCCGGTGCTTTTTGCGAATCAGTTCGCTAAGTTGCTCAGTCGGTCGCATCTTCTGTAGCCGGGGTCTGTGACCCCGGTCTTTCAGTGCCGGCCTCATCGAGGCCAGCTACAAATTCCACGGCCGGCCTCGTAGAGGCCAGCTACAGTTGGTTACCACTTACTCATGTCTGCCAGCAACAGCCGCCACTCTTCGCGATTGAGCGCGGTGGTGGCCGTGAAGTCGGCGTCGGCCGGAAGGCCTTCCAACGCGATCTGTGCCTGCTGCACGGCGCCGCGCGCTTTATCGAGCTTCCCTTGCCGGCGCCAGCAGTTGGCGATTTGCACGAACGTCTCCAACACGAACGGATCTTCCGGATTGAGCGAGGCGACATTCGAAAAGGCTTCGATCGCCTCCTTATACTTTCCTAAATCGAACAACACGGTTGCTTCCAGCATGTAGCAGTTTCGCAGCATGGACCCCATCAGCGGGTCGCTGCGAATATCGTGCGTCTTGAACGTGATGCTGACCTGCACGTCTTCGAAGTGCTTCAGCGCCGTGTTGAACTTGTCGATCGCCAGTTGCTTTCGTTTTTCGCGCTCGCCCGTGGTGCGCGCTTGCTCGGCGCTGTCGAGCAGCTCTTTCGCCCATCGCCGATACGATTCCCCTATTTCGTACTGGGCCACGAGTTGTTGCGGATCCTGCGGATAGCGTTCAATGGCCTCTTCCAACGTGCCGATTGCTTCTTCGTGCTGGCCCGTTTCGTGCAGCAGCATTCCCAGCACAAACAGCGAATCCTTCCACTCGGGGCTGGTCGGTTTCAGCGAGCTGCCCGCTATGTTATCTCGCAACAGCTGTTCCGCCCGCTTGGTATCGCCCCGATGCCAATACGCTTTTGCACAATCGATGCGCGCTTGATACGCGGAGCCGTCGAATGGGTGAAACTCGATGCACTCCTCGAACGCCGCGATACTTTTCGGAAAATCTTCAATCGCCAGGTACGCCTGGCCCAAGCGAAGCAACGCTTCCGCGTTGCGCAGCTCTGGTTCGTATTTCAGGAACTCGTTCAGCAAGCTCACCGTTCGACTGAAACTGTGGCCGCGGAAGAAATTTTCCGCGCCGTGCCACAAGTCGGCCGAGTAGAACTTGGTTGCGAACCGCAGCTCGGCCAGTTGCTCGAAGGCGACACCCGCCGCGCGCAAGTGGTGCAGTCCCTGTTCGCGATGTTTGTCGTGCGTGCCAGGTTCGTCGGACGTTTGGCTCACGAGCAGGTTGCCCCACTGCTCGAGCGTCCCGCCGCGAAGTTCGAGCTGCTCGGCGCGCGAGAACAGCGGTGGGAACCGATCGAGTAGTGTCAGCGCTTCGGCGAAGTGCTGGCGCTCGACCAGGTCCTTCAGCGCCGCCGTCACGTGTTCGCGCACCTCGGCGAGTGGCAGCACGTGGCTGCGGTATACGGGGATTGCGGCGAACGATTCCAGCACGCGTCGATAGCCGAGCACGGCGCCCTCGATGTCGCCGTTCTCGCGCAACATATCTGCTTCAGCCAATGCCGCTGCCAGGCCTTCGAAGCTTTCGTCGTAAAGCTGGCGCGTGCGCGCAAATTGCTTCAGGGCGGCGTCGGCGTCGCCTTGCCACTTGAGGCCGCGGCCCAAATGGTAACTCGATTGCCGGGTAATTGGCGTTTTGGCTTCATCCAGTTCTTGGGCTTTCCGCAAGTTGTTCATCGCGTCGGCGATTCTCGGCATCGATGCGTTGAGCAGTTCCTTGTGATCGGCCGGAGCGATGCGCTCGAGCAATGCGCCGATTTCATCGAGCTCAATCTTGCCGCGCATCAGCGCTGCGCCGGCCAGTGCGTTGGGATTGGCCGGAATCGTGGCCACCGTTTCGCGGGCTTCCTCGAATCGTTCGAGCCGCGAAAGGCACTCGCCCCGCTGCAACAGCACTTTCGCGCGCTCCGCGGTTGAGAGATTGGGATTCGACGAAAGGATCAGAATGTAACTCAGTGCCTTATCCAACTTCGGGTTCGGCATCGAAAGGCAGCTATCCGCGAGCAAACTCTGAGCCTTTGCCTTGAGCTGATCGTCGCCCGGAAGTTTGCCGGACAACAGCTCGTCGAGCGTTTCGAATCCTTCGTCGAATTGCCCGCTTTCGATCAGACTCTTCCCCAACAAATAGAGGCCGTCGGCCGCGCGAGTCTCCGGAATTCCAAAGGCGCGAGCTTCCTTGAGATATCGTGAGGCAACCAAATACTCGATGCGCCGTCGGTCGGCCCGCGGCTGATTTTCCGCATCCACGATTTTGATCGCGCCGAGCACGTACAGCGGCCCGCCAAACTCGCTGCGCGGAAGCAGGCCGTTTTTGAGCATGCGTCCCACGCCGGCGCGGGCTTCCTCGTATCGGCCTTCGTCGAGCGCCGCGAGCGCCGCATCGAGCGAGAGCTCGCCCGTCTGAAGGGCGACGTTCGCCAGATAGGCCCAACCGGCCATCGTTAGCGCAATGAGCGACAGAATCGTGCCGGCAACGATCACGCCGCGCAACCAGTGGCCGTAGGCCCAAGCACGAAGTGCGCCCAGGAAGCGCAACAATCGCCACAGTGGCCCCGTACCGGTGGGCGCAGCCGGATCGGTGGACGGTTCAACTTTGGCTGCTTGTTCTGACAAGACGAGGTTCCCCTGCGCGGTTGCGCGAGCTCGCGCAACGTTTCGCTCACAAACGAACGGGTTTCCGCGGCCGGACTTGCAATTCAATCCGGACGACAGAAACGGTAGAAAAGCGGTCAGCTTTTACCGAAATCCGGCGAGAAGTGTCAATGCGCTTTTAACGAGGCGCCGGCAACGATAGCAGGCAAATGACGAATGACGAATGACGAATGTCGAATACTGGGGCTTTTTTTCCATTCGTCATTCGTCATTAGGGAATTCGTCATTCGGCGCCGCACACCAAGTCCATCAGCCAGCGGTCGAGATCTGCCAGCATCTGCGTTGTGAGTCCATCGCCGCCCGGATACTGGCGCAGCGCCACGGTGCAGCCGGCCGCGTGTAGTAGGCGAAGATCGTCGCAAACGCGCGCGGACGGGTAGGCCCGGCTTTCGCGCGATGTTGCCAACAGGCACGGCAGTTGTCGCAGTTCGTTGACGCGGCACAGCGGGCTTTGCTGAGTGGGCAGCGGACCGCTGATCGTGGCGACGCCGGCAAAACGGCTCGGATCGTTCCACGCAACGCGAAGCGCCATCGTGCCGCCGCTGCCGTGACCGGCGAGAAAGATTCGGTTGGCGTGGATGTTGAAGCGTCGCTGTGCCGCCGCGATGCAGTCCGCGATCCGCGAGGCCGCGTCCTCAATCATGTCGCTGGCTTGCCGCCAGCCGAAGCGCCCGCGGTGGCGCGTATCTTTCCAAGTGCCCTGCGGCGCGACGGCCACGTAATTCCGCATGCTCACCAGCGGCATCACCTGCCGCAACTCGTGCTCGTTGCTGGCGTTGCCGTGCAGCCACACCAGCAGCGGATAAGCGTAGTTTGCTTCGTAGTGAATCGGAGCGAACGTAGCTTGTGGTGCGGGCTCTGCGCGCAGCGTGCCGAAACAATCGAGTGTTGAGAGTTCACATGAATCGTGGAGTGAGTCGAGTGGGCAGGTGGCGGGGATATATTCCGTTTCGAGCGCGAGACGATTCATAAACGCGTCACGATTCTGGGTGAGGATGAATGAGCCCAGGGCAGCTTCTTACACCGGTGGGAAACGGCCATGCTATCAGCATGCGTTGCCGGTGGTGCTGCTCCTATCGCTGATTTGGGCATGGGCGACTTTAGAACAGTACGTCGTTGGTGTCAACGCCGCCTGCACGTAGCCGAGTTTCTCCAAAACTCGGTTCGCGTCTCGGAGAGACGCGGCTACGTGGTTCACACCAACTTCGCCATTGCGGCGACAAGCTGCTTGACTGCATCGACGCTCTTCTGGAACGCGGCCTGTTCGTCGGCTGAGAGCTTGAGCTCGATGACGCGCTCGACGCCGCTAGCACCGAGGATCACCGGCACGCCGACGTAGTAACCGCCGACGCCGTATTCCTTGTCGCAATACGCGGCGCACGGCACGAGGCGTTTTTTGTCGCGCACGACGGCTTCGACCATCTGCGTCGTGGCGGCCGCAGGCGCGTAGTACGCGCTGCCGGTTTTCAGAAGCGAAACAATTTCGGCGCCGCCGTTGCGCGTGCGCTCGACGATCTCGTCGAGCCGCTTGCGATCAATCAATTGCGTGACCGGAATTCCGCCGACGGACGTACAGCTGGGAATCGGCACCATCGTGTCGCCGTGGCCGCCCATCAGGAGTGCGGAGATGTCCTCGACGCTGACGCCGAGTTCCATCGACAGAAACGTGCGGTAGCGGGCCGTGTCGAGAATGCCGGCTTGGCCGACGACGCGCTGCGGTTCGAAGCCGGTGACCTGCATCGCGCGCTGCACCATCGCGTCGAGCGGATTGCTGACGACGATGACAATCGCATGATCGCTGGTACGTTTCACCTGCTGACAGACTTCGGTCATGATCTTGGCGTTGGTGGCCAAGAGATCGTCGCGGCTCATGCCCGGCTTGCGGGGGATGCCGGCCGTGATTACCACAACGTCGCTGCCGACGGTGTCTTCATAGCTGGTGGTGCCGATGATATCGGAATCAAAACCAACGATCGGCCCGGCTTGCCGCAAGTCGAGGCCCTTGCCCTTGGGCATGTCGCCCGTTTGTGGAATGTCGAGCAGAACGATGTTTCCCAACTCGGCGGCGGCACACCAATGGGCCGTCGTGGCGCCGACGTTGCCGGCGCCGATGATCGTAATTTTCGCGCGTCGCATATCGCGGTTCTCCGAATTGGCTGAAAGCTTCGATGTTCGTGAATCGGTGAGTATCGCGCGGCTAGCCCGCATTCGCAAGTGCCATGAAGCTGGCCCGCAGCGCGTGGCGATGGGGGGAGTTTTGCGCGCGATGGCGAGGGTCCCACATCAACCGTGCGAAATTGGCTGTTTATGCGCGGCGCTGGACGCGTTCGTTGCGGTAATTTAACTACAATGACGGCGTGCGATCGTGCAAAACTCAGCGAATTTACTTCCGAATTTGAGCTAAACCGCAAGCGATGGGTTGGCCCTTCTACATTGTTCCGATCCTTTCGTGTTCCCGCGAACAGCTAAAAGCTATTAGCTAACAGCTTCCAAAAAAAGAAATGAAGGGCCCTCAGGCCTGGAACTGCCCTTGCGCGCACGATGGGTACATATGCCGCGCACCGCGTTGCGCACTGCGCCGCGCAAGTGGTTGCTCCCTACCATCTGAGCGCAATACTACATCCCAGGGGCCGCGGGAAGTCGCCTGGAGCTTTCAGCGGAATTCTCCGAGCTACGGAGGGTGCTCGCCGCTCCTGGCGCGACTCCGACGGTGAGCGCTACGTGCAGCTACTCCCGGACGGTCATTTCACGAACCACCTTAGCACAACGCGCGGCCAAAAGCAATGAACATTTGGCCACTTCTGGAAGTTCGAGTTTCGGAGTAACTCGTCTACGCGAATGGCCCAAAATTGTGCTTGACATTGCGAAGACGCAAACGGGGCGCGATGCTGCATTTGGTCAGTTATTCGTCGCTGGAGGGGCCGTACATGCCGGGCACGGGGATATCGTTGAGGCGCAGGTAGACGCATAGCACCGCGCGGTGGTGAACGATGTGATTCATAAGGAAGCTGCGAATGACGTCGCGGCGCGGCATCGTGAAGATCACTCGCTCGCCGCCGCGTAACGTCCAGGGGTCATTCAGCGATTCGTCTTTTAATTCCGCTAGCGCCTTGCGAGCTTCGGCCACGTTGCAGTCGAAGAGTTCGAGTATCTCGCGGCGGGACGTGAGCTTGGGACTTTGGTAACGCTCTCCGCCGACGGGTGCGAAATCGAAGCCCGCTTGTGTGACAATCGAGACCGACCAGCCGGGCAATTCGGCCAGGTGATTGGCGTTCCAGCCGATGGTGTTCGATTTGGGATGGGCCCGCCAATTCCATTTGTCTTCGGGCACGCGCTCCAAGACTTTGCGCGTGCCGGCCAATTCGCGATCGAATTTGGGGAGGATGGTTTGGGAGTAGGACATGTAAATCACCAGGCTCTCTCGGATTTGTGTTCGGAGACGCATTACCTCGGCGTCGTCTCCTCGCAAGGCTGCTCGGATGAGGGGCGAATGCGACGTTTTCCGCAAAGCGCGGCGCACCAAATCATGAGCAGCTTCTTCCTTCGTATCAAAATACGGTTCCCCCGACAAGGAATCGTGCCACTTTCCTATACGCTCTCTATAGTTGTCGCTGAAAGCCTTTCGCTCCTCCAGCGGCACCTTGCGCGCCCACGAAGTGATCTGATTTGCGGTCAGCGGCCTGATAATCCCGACGGGCACGTTACGCCAAAAGACAAACAGAGCGCGGCCGCTGATGTCGTCTTGATAGGTGACATCGTTCAGAATGTCGGTCGTTTCTATGTCGTCCTGCATAGCAGCTTATGCGAACCGACGGCGCATTTCATCGCTTGGAATCCCGCCTTCAACTTTGGAACGGGCGCGGGAACGTTCGATCAAGTCGAGAAACTCCCGATTGGTGCCAAGAGAAACCGATTCTAGGTCGGCGTTTTCGATGGGCACAAGGGCCGCCACTGGCTTACCCTTGCTGGTAACAATGACGGGGCCGCTTTCGATCTCGGCAGCGTATTCGGCCAAGGTCGCGGTCGCCTTTGTTGTTTCGACAACTTTCATAGTTGCATTTCCTTGCCGCCGATGAATACACGATCGCGCCGCTTGACGCCGACGGCTACTACGGTGACGAGTTGTTCCGGTTCTTCTGCAATATCATAGTATACACGCAAGTTTCTGACTCGCAGTTCCCAAGGTGCGATCGGATTTGGGCGTATGGGCTTGCGGTTTCTCGTCTCTGTGGTTGGTTCGTGAGCTAACTGTGAATCGACTGCATCGAAGACAATCGGTCTTTGCCGTGCGGTAAGGGCCTGCAAATGCGCCTCAGTCTCTGGCGAATATTCAATGCGATAAGCCAAGATTGCCTCCGCTGCTGCTTATACAAACAGCGATTGGGCAGTGCAAGCAGCCAGCGTCGAATGCAGATTGCCGGTCTGGACAGTCGGGGGGCGGATCGCTAATTTCCCGCCCACTCGTCTGTTGATCTCTTCATCGAAACTTCTCTCTTTTTATTTCCGCGGGAGGCCGTTGTGGCATCCGGTACGTCGGCGGCTTGGGGTGCGGGGTCGGGAGACCCGCGCACTTCCGGGAATGACGAATTCCCGAATGACGAATGAGTCGGACTTGCTGCATTCGACATTCGTCATTCAACATTCGTCATTCAACGACTGATTCATATGCTTAGTCGTGCGCAAGACCTGATTCTGCCGATTGCCATCATCGCCAGCGTGCTGGTGATTATGGTGCCGCTGCCGGCTGCGCTGATGGACGTGCTGCTCTCGGCCAACATTACGGTGGCCGTGCTCGTGCTGCTGACGACGATTTACGTCCGCACGCCGCTCGAGTTTAGCGTGTTCCCGTCGCTGCTGTTGGCGACGACGCTGGCCCGGTTGGTGCTGAACGTGGCGACGACGCGGCTGGTGCTGACGCGCGCCGGCAGCGATGGCCTCAACGCGGCGGGGCATGTGGTGGCGTCGTTTGCCGATTTCGTGGCGGGCGACAAGATCGTCGTGGGCATCATTATTTTCGTGATCATCGTGGTGATTCAGTTCGTGGTGATCACCAAGGGCGCGACGCGGATCAGCGAAGTGGCAGCGCGGTTTGCCTTGGACGGCATGCCGGGCAAACAGATGGCGATCGACGCCGATCTTAATGCCGGCATCATCGATGAGCGCGAGGCCCAATCGCGCCGCTCGGAGATCACGCGGCAGGCCGATTTTTACGGGGCGATGGACGGTGCCAGCAAATTCGTGCGCGGCGATGCCATCGCCGGCATCATCATCACGGTGATCAACATCGTGGGCGGCCTCATCATCGGCATGGCGGAGTTCGGCATGCCGCTGGCTGAAGCGGCGAAGATTTACACGCACCTGACGATCGGCGACGGCCTGGTGAGCCAGGTGCCGGCGTTCTTGATTTCGCTGGCGGCCGGCTTGCTCGTGACGCGGAGCACGCAGCGGTCGAATATGCCGCGCGAGTTTCTGCAACAGATTTTTGCCCGTCCGCAGGCGCTGGCGATTACCGGCGGGTTCCTGGCGATACTCGTGTTCACGAGTTTGCCGCGGGTGCCGTTGCTGGCGCTTGGTGGAGCTTGCCTGGGCCTGGCGCGCATGATGACGCGCCGCGAGTCGCGCGAAGTCGAATCGGCCGCCGAGCAAGCGGAGCGCGACAAGAAAGCGCAACAGCCGGAGGAGCGGGTCGAGGATTATCTGACAGTCGATCCGATGGAAGTGGAGCTCGGCGTCGGGCTGATCCGGCTGGCCGATCCGAATCGCGGCGGCGATTTGCTCGATCGCGTGCAGCGCGTGCGGCAGAACGTGGCCGGCGAAATTGGCATTCTCATGCCGAAGGTCCGCATCCGCGACAACATGCGGCTGGAGGCCAATCAGTATCGCATCAAGATCGCCGATATCCCTGTGGCCCAAGGCGAGCTCGAGCCAACGCAACTGCTGGCGATCGGCCCCGTGGCCGAGTCTCTCCGAGACTCGAATTCGGCAGTCTCGGAGAGACTGCCCCACGTGGACGGCATCGCGACGAAGGACCCAGCGTTCGGCTCGGACGCAAAATGGATCAACCCGGGACTGGCTGACCAGGCGGAATTGTTCGGCTACACGGTGGTCGAGCCGGGCGCGGTGCTGGCGACGCACCTCACGGAAGTTTGTCGCCGGCACGCCGACGAAATCCTCACGCGCGACGCGACGAAGCATCTCACCGAGGAGCTGAAATCCACTTCGCCGGCCGTGGTGAACGAACTGATTCCGAGTGTGATGACGCTGGCCGAAGTGCAGGCGATTTTGCACCTGTTGCTTCGCGAGCAGATTTCGATCCGCCAGCTGAGCGTGATCCTGGAAACGCTGGGCGATCATGCGCCCCGCTCGAAGGACCCGATTCTGCTGGCGGAGTACGTGCGTCATCGACTGGCGCGGCAGATTTGCACGCGGTATCGCAATACCGAGGGCGAGCTGCACGTGGTGGCGTTCGATCCCGCGCTGGAAGACCGCATTCGCGCCGGTTTCGAACATTCGGAGCGCGGGCTGTTCATCCGCATGTCGCCGCAGAGCGTGGAGGCGATCTGCCGGGTGATTGGCGATCAAGTCGGCAAGCTGGTCGCGCTGGGCCATTCGCCGATCGTGCTGGTGAGTCCACAGATTCGCGCGGCGGTAAAACGGCTGACGGAGAATCACATGCCGAACCTCATCGTGTTGAGTTTCAATGAGGTGACGCGGGATACGAAGATCGTGACGGTGGGGATGGTGGCAGATAAGGCGTGAATGACGAATGTCGAATGACGAATGACGAATGAATCTCGCTCTACATTCGTCATTCGGGAATTCGTCATTACTACGAGAATGACAATACAGGACCGACAAGCGCCATGGATATAAAGACTTTTCGTGCCAAGACGATGCGGGACGCGCTGGAGTTGGTTCGGCGCGAGTTGGGGCCGAGTGCGGCCGTGTTGCACACGCGCGAGTTGAACACGGGGCCGCTGGGGCGGCTGGTGTTTGGCCGGCGGTATGAAGTGGCGGCGTCGGCGGGGGTGAATGTGCCGAGCCGGTTGCCGGAGGCGGTGAATGATCAAGGAGCAGGGAGCCGGGAGCACGGAGCAAGACTCGAGTACGAAGTACCAAGTACGAAGTACGAATCGCCGTTGGGCTCGCACGATTGTTACTCCATGCTCCAAGCTCCAAGCTCCACGCTTTCCGCCGTGCCGCAGGCGCACTTGGAGGCGGATTATCGCAATCGCTATCGCGACGACTTTCGGCAGCAGATGGTGGGGCAGCTCGATGAGCTTCAGGCGATGGTCGAAAAGCTGTGCGAGCGCGCGAACGCGGCGCCTGCACACGATTTGCCCGAGTCGCTCTTCGAAGCCTTCACCGACATGATTGAGGCGGAGATCGACGAGTCGATCGCTCGCGAGTGGATTGAAGAGATTCGCGCGGACGGCGATCCGCGCGCAATGGCGGACGTGGTATTGGTAAAGTCGCGCATTGCGCAGCTGCTGGAAGAGGAAGTCCAAGTCGCGGGGTCGATCAAAACGGGCGCCGATCGATGTCGCGTGGTCGCGCTGGTAGGCCCGACGGGCGTGGGGAAGACGACGACGATCGCCAAGCTGGCGGCCAATTATCGTTTGCGGGAGAAGCTTCGCGTAGGCCTGATCACGGTGGACACGTACCGCGTGGCGGCGGTCGAGCAGTTGCGTACATATGCGGACATCATCGACTTGCCGATGGAAGTGGTGGCCACGCCGCGGGAGATGCGCGAGGCGGTGAATCGCATGGGCCATCTCGACCTGGTGCTGATGGACACAGCGGGGCGCAGCCCGCGCGACGAAGTCAAAATCCAAGAGCTGAAGTCGATGCTCTCGGAGGCCGAGCCGGATGAGGTGCACCTGGTGCTCAGCAGCACGGCCGGGGCGAAGAGTCTGATCGCCACGGCGGAACGTTTCGCGGACGTGGGCACTACGGCGATGCTGCTCACGAAGCTCGATGAGGCGCACAGCCTGGGGCATCTCGTGTCGCTCGTGCGAGGAGGCACGTTGCCGATCAGTTACCTGACGGATGGGCAGAATGTGCCGGATGATATTCAGGTTGCCCAAAGGCGGGCGCTCGCAGGAATGTTGTTGGGAATCCAGGGGTAATTTCGGATTTCGGATTGGTGCGAGTTTGTAGTTTTGCTGCGGCTGTGACGGTTGAAGTGGGATGGTTAGCTAAACCGCAAGCGGCGGTCGATGTGGTACGAGTCGTCGTCGCACCGATCTTGAATTCAATCCGCAATCCGCGATCCGCAATCGAACACATGCCCGACCAAGCAGAAAAGTTACGACATCTTATTCAGTCGCCGACGCCGGCGGCGGCACCTGCTGCGCCGGCTGGGGCGCCGTTGGTTGTGGTGACGGGCGCGCGGGCGGGCGTGGGTGCAACGACTGTTGCGGTGAATCTTGGCGCGGTGCTTGCCGATCGGGCTAAGCGCGTGCTGGTGGTGGATGCGGCCGATGAAGGGCCAAATATGCGTGAGATCGCTGGCGTTCGTACGACGACGGAATACTCACTGGCCGACGTGTTAGGTGGAAAGTGCGAGATTGCCGACGCAATCACGCCTGGGCCGGCTGGAACGATGCTGCTGGCGGCACGTGGCCGCGTCCGCCGCGGCGGACGCGAGTGCGAGTCTCGGAGAGACTCGCCCACTTGTTCGCGCTCGAACCTCCCTAGCCGCGCGCAGCAGGACTTGGTTGCAAGACTGCATTCATTGCACAACGACTTCGACATAATCATCATCGATACGGGCAATGGTCCGTCGCCCTCGACGCGGCGGTTGTGGTTGCGAGCGCAACTCGCGCTGCTCGTGACGACGCCCGACGACGCGATTGTGATGGATGCGTACGCGGCGATCAAGTTGCACACGACCGGCGCTCGCGACGCCACGACGACCAGCATCCGGTTGCTTGTGAATATGAGCGAGAACGACCGCGCCGCGGAGAACGCGCATCGCCGGTTGACGAATTGCTGTCAGCGGTTTTTGCGGCAGAGTGTTGCGGCGCTGCCGCCGCTGCCGCGGTATGAGGAGTGCGAAGACGCAAGCGAGGGGTTGTGGCTGCGGGTGTGGGAGTCGCCGAATTCGGAGTTTGGACATGCGGCGCTTTGGTTGGGTCGGGCGGTGAGCGATGCGTTGGAAGCAAGGAATTCCGCGTCGTGTGCCACTGCTTGCAACCAACCGAAACGCTCGGCAACGTCGCGCAGCACTGCTCGCTGCTGAACCGATGCAGCGTTTGTGAGGCAAGCAGTGCTGACTCGATTTAGTTTGTCTGATCATCCGCCGCAAGCAGTGGCACACAAAGACATTCATGAAGAAATTGATTCAAGTCATCGGCGAACGGCATCCGATAACGTGCGATATCACACCGGCGCGCCGGTGTGAGTCAAACTGGCGGAACTGCGGCAAGTTTGACGGTACCACTAGGAGCGGTTATGGGTCGCGTTTACGCCGGAATCCTTGGACCGCTCGCCATGGCAGTGGTGATCTGCCGCAGCTGGCTGGCCTCGGGCGGCGTCGAAGGCACGCTCACGCAGGCCACGCTGTATCTCGTCCTGTTTGCCATTGTGGGCGCTATTCTCGGGCATCTCGCCCAGTCCACGATCGACGAGTCGGTGCGGGCCAGGTTGCAATCGCAGTTAACTCATCAGGCGGAACAAGCGGTGAGGCAATAGGTGTCAGGTGTCAGAATTCCGACACCTCACACCCGACACCTGACACCTAACTAACCAACGACCATCGAGAAGGATCTCGAGAACGTCTTGCAACGAAAGACGTCGGCCGGTCACGGAGGATCAATATGGCCGCAACGATTATCAGTACGCGGAGGGCCGCGTCCCCGGAGGAGATTGCCGAGATCTGGAAGGAGTACAAGGCCGACCAGACGAACAAGCAGCTTCGCAATCGGCTCATCGAGCAGTATTTGCCGCTCGTGAAGTACAACGGCGAACGGATTTGGTCGCGGCTGCCGGATGGCGTGGAGCTCGACGATCTCATTTCGGCCGGCGTGTTTGGCCTGATGGACGCGATCAATGCCTTCGACATGAGTCGCGGCGTGAAGTTCGAAACGTATTGCGTGCCGCGTATCCGCGGGGCGATGCTCGACGAGCTGCGGACGATGGATTGGGTGCCGCGGCTGGTGCGCAGCAAGGCCAGCAAGCTCAACGAGGCGATTAAATCGCTCGAAGCCCGGCTGGGCCGGCAGCCGAACGAAAACGAATTGTCCGAGCACATGGGCCTCAGCCAGGCGGAGTTGGAGAAGATGATCACCGACGCCAACGCGGTGAATCTCATCAGCCTCAACAAGAAGTGGTACGAGACAGACAGCTACAAGGACGTCCGCGAGATCGACATCCTGGAAGACAAGAAGGGTGAAGACCCCACGAAGCGGATTCAGAAGTCGGATCTCATGCGGCTGGTGACCAAGGGGCTCAATCGCAACGAGCGGCTGATCATCATCCTCTACTATTATGAGGAGCTCACGATGAAGGAGATCGGCGCGACGCTCGATCTCTCGGAAAGCCGCGTGAGCCAGATGCACAGTGCGATCGTGCAGCGTCTGCAGGGGCAGTTGGGCAAGCGCCGGCCGGAATTTGGCAGCGTGGCGTAGATGCACGTTGACGAGTTTCTCCGAAACTCGCAATTGGCAGTTTCGGAGAAACTGCCCTACGTGGGAAAGGATCGCCCTTTGATGAAGCTGCGACAATTACTTCGCCGTCTGCGGCCCGGCGTGTGGAGCGGTTGGCCGGAGAAAGCCTATCAGCGCGAAGGGTATCAGCAACGGCTGCAGGCCGTCGAGGAGCATCTTAGCGAGTGTCTCGACGAGGCGCCGGCGGGGCCCGTGCGGATTCTGAGCATGTGTGCCGGCGACGGCCGCGACGTGATCGGCGCGGTCAGGTCGCATCGTCGCCGCAAGGATGTTGCCGCGTGGCTGGTGGAGCTCAATAGTCAGTCGGTCGAGCTCGGCAAGGGCTACTCGGTGAATGCGGGACTCGACCGCACGCTGAAATTCATCAATGCCGACGCCACGATCTATTCGACGTACAAAAACATTGGCGCGGCGGATATCGTTCTTGTGTGCGGCGTGTGGGGTCACGTGCCGGCGAACGAGAAGTCGATGCTGGTGCGTGCGATTTCGACGCTGTGCAAGCCGGGCGGAGTGGTGATTTGGACGCGCGGGACGTCGAAGGGCATTGGGCGCGTGCGCGAGATTGAAGCGCTGTTCGCTGGCACCTGGTGGGACAAGGGCCGCGTGACGTACACGGCGGATGCAGCTTGGGCGATTGCCACGTATCGTTATCGTGGGCCCGCGCACGAACTGCCGGCCGATGGGCAGATATTCAATTTTCAGAAGAACGCGGGTTAAGCGCAAACGGGAGGGCGAAGTTCCTGCCGAGCGGAGATTGGCGCTAACGCACGGGGTCGCCTAGTCTTCGGCACACCTTAAGATTTCAGTTCCGCCATGGCAGATCAAAACAACGTCGGCGAGTTCGGGCGAACATTGCGTTGCTACATGCGAAAACTGCAACGTCATCCGGTATTTCTCGGCTGGAAGCGGCCACTTCGCGCCGCGACGTCCTCGTTGCCGAATGCGTGGCGGTTAGCGACCCAACGAATTCGCCAATTGCCAACGGCCGTTATTGTCGGCGCGCAAAAGGCTGGAACGACGCAGCTTTACGCCTACCTAACCACACATCCGCGCTGTTTCAAGGCGGCAGAGAAGGAAGTCGACTTTTTTTCAAAACACGCGGAGCGCTCGATCGAATGGTACCGGTCGCGTTTTCCGCTGCGTCGCATCGTGGCAGCACTGCAAGGACAGGTCTTAGAGGCATCCCCTTCGTACTTGCCCGTTCCGGAGGCGTTGCATCGGATGAAATCGGTTCTGCCCGAGGCACGTGTCATCGTACTCTTGCGCGATCCCGTGTCGCGGGCGTTTTCTCACTACCAGCACTACAGGGCGCGCCACCTCGAAGCACGGAGCTTTGCGGCAGCGGTCGATGACGAGTTGCGCCAGAATGCGACGCCGCCTGTGCGCGGTATCGCCCTGCGACACGGCGCCCGGCCGATGCTGGGCTACGTTGCCCGCGGCTACTACGCGCTGCAGCTAGAGCTGCTCCTGTCGCTCTATTCGCGCGAGCGGGTACTGGTGATGGATAGCGCCGAACTGTTTGCCGACACAAACGCGGCTTGCCAGCGCGTATTCAGCTTCCTTGGTCTCGAGCGCTACGACATTCGCCCGGGCAAGGTGTTTAATCGCGGATACTACGACGAGCGCATTGATCCGCGCGTGGCGGAGCTGCTTCGTTCGCATTACCAGCCGTACGACGAGCTGCTGCGGGATTTGCTAGGCGTTCGCTTTAGCTGGATGATCGCCGACCATTTGGCTGCCTAGCAGGCCGTCGCGCGCCTTCCGTATAAGCATCCAAGAAGCGGATCATATCGCCCGACAGTGCAGCAAGGGCTTGTAGACGTAGTTTCTCACCAGGCGGCTCCGCGCCGACTCGTTCCATGTCATGAGGGCTTGGTTTCGACGCTCGAGATCGCGCACCTCGGCGGAAAGATCGCCTGGAAAAGCTGCCAGTTGTTTTGGATAGACGACGTTTTTCACAAAATCGTATACTCGTTGGTCCTCGCTGTTGACATCCTGAATCCTGGAGCGAACGGCATCGGAGTCCAAATAGCTAAGATCGCATTTTCCGCGGGCAATGTCGCGTGGGCGACGCTTCTCGCTCAATTGATTCACGCGGCGGTATTCGGGCCGATAGTCGGGCTCGCGCAGCCATAGGCCTAACAATACCAGGCCTTCATCGAACCGTTCGGTAAAGGCCACGAATTGGAATCGCGTGCTCAGCAGGTCGATCGCTTTCTGCGCGCTGGGCTCGCCGGCAATCATTTTCGTTTGCCAGTTGTGGAACACGTCGTTTTCCGTCCAACGGTAGAATCCTTCCATGCTGTGGCACTCGGCCCGATTTTTGAAATGTGAACGGAATCGAGAGGCCGGGTCGCGGAGAACGGTGAAGAACGCGATATTCGGACAGGCCGTGTGGAGATCCGAATAGGCCTTCACATTGTGGCCCGAAATGCCGCGCAGGTTACGGTAAATCCGTTGAACGCGTCGCAGATCGGTGGCATCAACGATCGCGCGGTGATCGATTCCATCGTCGTTCCGCTTGATCAATGGCAGGCGAATGTCGCAGTGGCGGGTGCCAAAGCAGCGGCGGAGAATGGCGGTCATCGTACTGCCGGCGGTCTTGTCGATGTGGACGAACGCGTACATTGTGTTGGTTTTTCTCTCAACAAGCTGAAGGCAAGTCGGGCCGCGGTCGCGCGGAACTAGCGATGCCGGCGACGTTCCGGTCATCAAATAACATCGCTGGAAGTTTGTCGGACGCTTTAACCTAAATCAGCAGGCGATTGCTACACTGCTAGCGCAGGCAACGTCGCCCGCTCATTGGTGACATGACAGTTTTTCACCGGCAATCGCATAGATCGCCCGCGGATAGTCAAATCTTCCGATTCCAAAAGAACGTAGGCTAAAGCGCGTCGCCGAATTCGCAATAATTGAGGCGCGGCAGGGAGACTGAACTTTTGCGCGTCCGGCTACTATCGCGCCGTCTAGCACTTTGCCGCGCTGCGCAATAGCTGCCGCCAGCCGCGTTCTTGATACCGCGCCGCGGCCGTTGGCATACGATGAAACCGCGCCTTATCGAGATCGATGACCCACAAAACGCCGGCCGGACTCACGATGAAGTTTCCCGTGTTGGTGTCCGCCAGGCTGGCTTTTTGTTGCTCAAGTTGCTGCCACAGCTCGCGCAGCTGCCGCCATAAGCATTCGGCGGTCGTCCGCGATTCCTTGGCCTCGCGCGAGAAATACGACCGCAGCGTGCGGCCTTCGACGTACGGATAAATCAAGAATGAATCGCGCCGCAGCATTCCCCAGCGATTCTCGATGCATGCTGTCGGTCGGGGAGTTGAAATACCCGCGTCGGCCAGTTTTTGCGTCGCAGTGCAAGTGGCCGAGGCACGCGAGCGACTGGTCAACTGCTTCACAGCGTGCCACCAGCTGGGCTGATAATGCTTGATAACATACTCTCGCGAGCCCCACGTCACGCGCACCGTATGCCGCAAACCGGTGCGCTGCAGCGTTTCGCCCGCGTTCACCAACGATACCGGATCGCGCCACATCTGATCCGCCAAATCGTTTGGCAAATCGGCCTCGAAATACGCGACTCGCGTGAGCGATCGACGGCTGGATACGGCGGATTGTTCGTGCTGGCGGACCATGATCGGCGCCTCGTGCAACGGGTGATGAGAAAGGTGATGAGAACAGTGTCTAATATCGCGGCGAATCTACATCGTTCTTTAACTCAAGTCTGCGCCGATTGCTGCCGAACGCGGCAAAACCTATGATTACGCAGTCGGGGGTGACGAACGCCGATTGCTGTCGCTGTAAGCTGTAGCCGGGGTCTGTGACCCCGGTTCGATTGCATCAGTTGCACAGCCGGCCTCACAGAGGCCAGCTACAAAGGAGATTTGTTGCGTGCTATCGCTCACCCCTTTCTTTGATCAACTACCGCTGGCGGCGATTCAAGTGCCGCCAGCGTATTGGTTTGTGTTTTGCGCTGGCACGGTCGCGCTGCTCGTCCTGGACATGACCGTGTTCCACCGCCGCGCCCACGAACCGTCGCTGCGGGAGTCGGCCCTGTGGACCCTCTTCTGGTGCAGCCTGGCGCTGGCGTTTAATGGCTGGATTTGGTACCGCTTTGGCCACGAGAGCGCGATCTTTTTTTTCACCGGCTACCTGGTCGAATGGTCGTTGTCGATGGACAACGTGTTCGTATTCGTGGTGATCTTCGCGTTCTTCGGCGTGCCGCTGAAATATCAGTATCGCGTGCTGTTCTGGGGCATCATGGGCGCGATCGTGATGCGGCTCACGTTCATCCTGGTGTTTGGCGAGCTGCTAAGGCGCTACGAGTGGATTTTCTATATCTTTGGCGCGTTTCTCATCTACACGGGCATTAAGCTGGCCCGCGCGCACGGGGTGGAAACACATCCGGACCAGAACATTGTTCTGCGACTGGCGCGCAAGTATTTGCGCGTCGCCAAGGGCTCGCATGGGAATAAATTCCTCGTGCGCGAGGAGGGCAAGCTTTACGTCACGTCGCTGTTCCTGGTGCTGCTGGTGGTCGAGAGCACGGACGTGGTGTTCGCGATCGACAGCGTTCCGGCGATCTTCGGCATCACCAAGGAGCCGTTTATCGTGTTCACCTCGAACGTGTTCGCGATCATGGGGCTACGGGCGCTGTATTTCCTCTTGGCCGGCGTGATGAACTTGTTCCGCTACTTGAGCTACGGCCTGAGCGCGATTCTCGTGTTCATCGGCGTCAAGATGTTGCTGCATGACGTGTGGCATCCGGAGCACTGGCATTCGCTGCTGGTGATCGTGTCGCTGCTGGTCGTCTCGATTTTCGCCTCGATCATCGCGGATCGCCGCGACCGCCGGCTTGGCATCGGCGAGGGCGGCGAAGGGGTTTAGTCGCCAACGGGCGGCATCGCGGTCATTCTGAGCGAAGCGCAGCGTAGCGAAGAATCTCGTAGGGGCGACGTGGATCCTTCGGTCGCCGAGCCTCCCTCAGGATGACCAGTGGAGGGCGGCCCTAAGGGCGACACTTCAGGCTTTTCTTGACACTCTCGCCTCCGCGCGGTGCAATAATGGTAGAACAGAGCCCAAACCGCCATTCGGGGCCGCGGGGCGGGAGCCGAGAGGAGTCTTTTTGATGCGTACGATTTCTTCCCCTGATTGGCCGACAGCCGCGACCCGGCACCCGGCATTGCCGGCCGCCGGGTGCCCGCGACAGCCGACAGCCCCCCGCGCGTTCACCCTCGTGGAAATGCTCGTGGCCATGGCCATCACGCTGGTGATGATGGCCGCCGTGGTGACGCTCTTTGCCAACGTCAGCAACAGCGTCCGCAATCGCCGCGCGACGATTGAGATGACGAACCAATTGCGGCAGGTCCGCAACGTGCTGCAGCAGGACTTGCAAGGGGCCACGAGCCCGGGGATTACTTGGCAGCGGCCGGATTCGAATCATGGGTATATCGAGCTGATCGAGGGGCCATCGAACGATCAGGACCCAACACCGCTCGTACGCGACGCAGATCGAGACGGCGTTTTGGAACCGTCTGAAATCCAGCTCGATCCCGCGCTGTCGCCCATTCCGCGCAACAACA
Source organism: Planctomycetota bacterium (assembly GCA_022614705.1). Taxonomy (GTDB): domain Bacteria; phylum Planctomycetota; class Planctomycetia; order Pirellulales; family Lacipirellulaceae; genus JABDGM01. The sequence goes on from JAKEIB010000182.1 coordinate 50,463, forward strand.
TCGGCGTCGACGGAGCCGATGGAACTGCCCCCGACGGCAAGATCTCGACACAGGAACTCGAAGCCCACTATCAAGACCCACGCAGCCTCGTGCCGGGCGCTCTGGGCGATTACGACGACATCCTCATGCTCACGGTTCGCAATGAGCACGAGCCGTTTGTGGGGCGGGCGCCGACGGACGTGCGCGATGATACCAGTGCCATCGAATTCAACGTGAGCGATAGCATACCAGGCTGGGACTACGACACCATCGAATCGCCGCTGGCGGAGGTGGTGTGGTTCTGCGTTGAGAATCCACCCGGGGGCCAAAACCCGAACAAGTTCTTCGGCGAACCGGGCATGCGGACGATCTACCGCAGGGCATTATTGATTGCTCCCTGGGTGAATCCTTATAGCCTTCTTGACGCAAGCGGCAGAGAAAGACCGTTTGATGGCTTCAAAGCAGAGCCAGGACTAGTGCGTTTGTTGCCTTCCAGTGTGGGCATGAATGCCGTGGAGGACGCCATTGCCGCAATCATAGCGTTCCAAGATCAGTACGATTTATCAGTGCGCCTGGAATGGGATCACAACATCGAGCGTTGGAAGATCATGGCCAACACGCTGGCCGACCTAACGAAGCGTGAGAATCGCTTTGGCCATTTCGGATTTTTGCCGAGCAATCCGTCGCAACGAATTTATCCTTATCCGATCGTTTCCATCGGCCGCGGCTATTCGGGAAATGGTGGCGTGACCTTCGTCACCGATCCGGAAGTGGGCGGCAGTAACAATGCGCGGTGGGAAGCCGTGCTTGCTGCCACGGGCGGCGCCGTTATTTCGTACGCTCTGCAAAATGCCAATAATTTGGGCGCCGGCTACGACGTGCGGCCGTTTGCATACGTTGATGACGAGCCCAACGGTGTTCCCGCAACGGCGCAAGCGATGCTCAACGACGAAGGCCAAGTCGTGCGAGTGGTCCACGGCCCGGTGCCGCTGTGGGGCGCGCGCCGCGGTCAGGACGTGATGATGACCGGCGTGCTGGGATTCGACATGCGCGTGTATGATCCGGGCGCGCCGCTGTACGGCAGGCGCGATGTTCCAAATGACATCAATTCTCCATTAACCGTGCTACAGCCGAGCGATCCAGGATGGAAACTGGCTTACAATTCGCCAGTCGGCAGCGTTCAGCCCAACTTCGAATTCGTGGGACAGGGTGCGTATATTGACATGGGATACGCGTTCAATGCCACGCTGCCGACACTTGCAACCGGCACGTCGTGGACACTGCCGTGGTTCGCCGAGGCGCGCAGCTTAATCGATATTTACTATGACAGCCGTCCCCCCGGGGTCGGCAAGGTGCCGAGTCAGTTAGCCCCGGGTTATTCGGTCTACGACACATGGTCGTTCCACTACGAGAACAACGGTGTCAATGAAGACGGCGATGGCGCGATCGATGAAGCAGTGAATGGTTTTGATGACATAGACCCACGCGTGAATGCACCCGTCGATTCTGTTGATGCCGGCGACGCTGCCATTAACGGCCCGGACGACGTCGGCGAGCGCGAGACGGTTCCGCCGTACGACAAGCCGTTGCGCGGCGTGCAGGTGCTGATCCGCACCTACGAGCCGGATAGCCGCGCGATTCGGCAGGTGCGGGTGAATCAGCATTTCATGCCGGAGTAAGGCTATCGGCTGTCGGCCATCGGCAAGACGGCTTGGCCGACAGCCGATAGCTAAGAGCCGAGAGCCCCAATGCACATCATTCGTCTTCGCGGGCCGTGGGAGCTGGAACCGGTCAAACGGTTCGTCCCTCAGACCGATGGTTCCTACCGGCCGACGGCGGACGATTTACCACCGAGCGCGCGAGCCAAGATGCCGGCCGATTGGTGCGAGACGATGGGGCACGATTTCTTGGGCGTGGTGCGCTACAGCCGGAATTTCAATCGGCCGACGAATCTGGAAGAACACGAGCGAGTTTGGCTCGTCGTCGAGCCGCCGCAGTCGTGCGGGCGGGTGCGCGTCAGCGGCGAGTTTCTGGGCAATGTGCGTTTTGGTGGGGCGGCCGGGCGGTTTGACATTACGCGGCTGTTAAAGGAACATAACTCGGCCGACATCGACGTCGAGCATCCGGCATTGGATGATCATGGGAATGTCCCGGATGATGGCAGTCTCGATGTCCCGGGCGGACTCGTCGGCGAAGTCCGCCTAGAAATTGAAGTCTTATTTAACCACTAAGGCACGAAGGTCACGAAGAAAGATTATTGAACAGGAGGAAACAGAGGAAACAGAGTTAGGTCTGTAAGCTGCCACTCTGTTGCCTCTGTTTCCTCCTGTTCAAAAAAAGTCCGTTCTTCGTGCCATTTGTGACTTAGTGGTTCAATTCTGATTGAAATCTATGAAGAGTTTTCTCTATTTGTTGATGGGTGCGTTGTCGGCGTTGCAGTTTGACTCTGTGTCGTTTGCTGCCGAGCCGAAGTTGTTGCCGCGCGAGATGCTTGAGGAAGGCTGGATTCAGCTTTTTGATGGCGAGACGCTGTTCGGCTGGAAGCCGACCGGCAACGCAAAATGGGAGGTACAGGATGGCGAGATTCGCACGGACGGTGCGAAGCCTGGGTTTTTGATGTCCACCACCGAGTGGGGCGATTACGAGTTCTCCGTTGAGTTTCGCGCGGCGGCCGATACGAATAGCGGCGTGTTCCTGCGCTCGGCCGCGGAGCCGAAGGATCCGGCCCGCGATTGTTACGAGCTGAACATCGCGCCGGCCGACAATCCGTTTCCCACGGGGAGTCTCGTTGCGCGACAGAAGGCGGTGCGCCGCCCCTCCCCTAGCCCCTCCCCGGAGCGGGGAGGGGGATTGGAGGATGACGAATGGCACACATTTAGAGTGGTCGCTTGGGGCGGGTGGATTACAGTCGAGTTGGACGGCAAGCGCGTGGCCGACTACACGGATAAGTCGCCCGTCCGCATCGGCCACATCGCACTGCAATCCAACAGCGGCCGGGTGGCGTTTCGCAACGTGCGGCTGCAGCCGATCGAGCTCATGCCGCAGCTCACTATCGGCGACCTCTCGAACTTCAGCACGGAGCGCGGGGAGCAGTCGCGCTTCGAGATCAATGGCGACAAGGAGCTGCACGTCACGAACGGGCCGGGTCAGATCGAAACCAAGTTGGAGTACGCCAACTTCGTGTTGCAGCTCGAATGTAAGGTGAACGGCAAGGGACTCAATTCAGGCATCTTCTTTCGCGCCCTGCGCGACGGCCGCTGGGCCGGTTATGAAAGCCAGATCAACAACGTGTTCAAGGACGGCGATCGCACGAGGCCGGCCGACTTTGGCACGGGCGCGATCTATCGTCGTCAGCCGGCGCGGCGCGTGGTGGCCGACGATGGCGAGTGGTTCTTCAAGACGATCGTCGCCGACGGCCCGCACATGGCCGTTTGGGTGAACGGATATCAAGTAAGCGATTGGACGGACGATCGCCCGCCCAAAGAAAACGCCCGCGAAGGACTGCGGCTGAAGCCGGGCGTGATCGCCATTCAGGGTCACGATCCGACGACGGATTTCTGGTTCCGCGATATTCAGGTGGCGGAGTTGCCGCGGTAGTGTAGCAGGCACCGGGCACCCGCCGCGGCGGGTCGGTGTTCCGTCCGCTCGAACTTGGTAACGCTCTAAGTTTAGCTGGCTACGGCACACGGAGTGTGCCTGCTACATTGGTCGGCCGCCTTGTCAGCCTCTCTGCGGCGAACCACAATGGGCTGATTGTGTCTTTCGTGCAAATCGATGCGCGGGCACGGCGACATCGCGTTTTCAAGTAGATCCGACCTGGCGGTCGGCGCTAATCGTGCGATGCGCAACGAAATTCTGGCTCTCGACTTTTGACCCTCGACTCTCGACTCTCCTATGTCCTCCTGCGTTCTTGCGTATTCCGGTGGTCTCGATACCTCAGTGATCCTCGGCTGGCTTCAAGATGAAGGTTACGAAGTGCATTGTGCGTACGTCGACCTGGGCCAGCCGTGCGAGGATCGCGACGCGATTTTGAAGAAGGCCCGCGACTGCGGCGCCGCGTCGGCCCGGATTGTCGACGCCCGCGAGGAGCTTTGTCGCGACTTTGCATTTCCCGTCCTCGGCTGGCAGGCGAAGTACGAAGGCATTTATCTGCTGGGCACGTCGATTGCCCGTCCGCTGATCGCCAAGTGCTGTTTGCAGGTGGCCCGCGAGGTCGGCGCGTTGGCTTTTGCACACGGGGCGACGG
>JAKEIB010000183.1 GCA_022614705.1 Planctomycetota bacterium
GGCCATCACGTTGGCAGACTCGCAATTCCAGAATGCCTAACGTCATAATCCACGTCCCCATAAATCACCAAGATCAACTACAAACGGCTAAACTGTTACCGCGTTTCCAAAAATGAGACAAAGCGAACTCTCGATGAAAAAAACTGCGACTTACGACAACCGTCCATGTCATTCTGAGCGAAGCATAGCGCAGCGAAGAATCTCCTATGGCATCACGGATCCTTCGGTCGCCGAGCCTCCCTCAGGATGACACGTGGTAATCACATCGACCGCGATGAGAGAAACTCCCCTCCTGCAATAAATCGTCAATCATTCCATGAATCGTCAATATCCAGCAATGCAATACGCCTCCGCGATGGTTGTGATCTTCGGCACTGCTCTTGTAGGCTCAGCGTCCGCCCAGGGCATTGCCGATCGCGTGCGGCTCGTTCGCGGTAACGAAACCGGTGAAGTCTCGGAGATGACGCCGTTTCAAGTCACATTGAGCAAGGGCCTGCCGGGAAATCGCGACGTGGCTGTTAATGAAATCAAATCGATTCAATTCAGCGGCGAACCGCCCGAGCTTTCCCAGGCGCGCTTAAACGCGGCTAACGGGGCGTATGAAAATGCCCTGGAGGCGTTAGAAAAAATCGACGTCGGAAAGGTCGAGCGCGACTTCGTCAAGCAGGACATCGAGTTTTACAAGGGGTGGTGCGCCGCTAAACTGGCGCTGTCCGGACAGGGTGAAATTGCCGATGCGGGCCGGCAGCTGAACAACTTCGTCCGCGCGTATCCTAACAACTTCCATTACCTGCCGGCGCGCGAGGCGATGGGCGATCTGCTGATGGCCGGCGGCGGATACGCCAACGCCGAGAAGCAATACGCCGAGTTGACCAAGGCGCCGTGGGCCGATTACAAGATGCGCGCCGCCGTGGCCGTCGGCCGATCGCTGCAAGCTCAAAACAAGCACGCCGAGGCGATCAAACAGTTCGACGCCGCGCTGGCCACGACCGGCGACAGCGCCGAGGCCCAAAACGAGCGCCTCTCGGCAACGTTGGCGAAGGCCGTAAGCCTCGCCGAAACTGGCGGCTCAGACCAGGCGGTCGGCATCATCGAAAAAGTCATCCATGACGCCGATCCGCAGCAGAAGGAATTGCACGCGCGGGCCTACAACGCGCTGGGAACGTGCTACGAAAAGGCGGGAAAGAGCAAGGAGGCGCTGCTGGCCTTCCTGCATGTCGACGTGCTTTACAACACCGTACCCGAAGCGCACGCCGAGGCATTGTCGCATTTAACCACGTTATGGAAGGCGATCGGACAAGATGAACGGGCGCGCGAGGCACGACAGACACTTGCCGATCGCTACGGTGGCAGTCGCTGGGCGAAGCAATCGCAATGAACAACTCTGTCACCCCGAGGCTGCCGAGGGGTCTGGCCCGATTCCTCGGAGGACCTCGGAATGACACAATGTTGCAAGAACCGGCCGCTTTACGGCGTGGTTTGATGATCGCTACACTGCAATTTGCACTGAAATGATGAACGCGAGAAATTTGCGGACGCGTTAGTCGCAGGAGAACGTCATGCGGAGTTTGATAGCTTTGGTTCGGTGGGCGGTGGTCGGGTGTTTGTGGGCGTCGCCATTCGGTGCGGCGTTTGCGATCGTGGCCACGGCGGACGTGCATTTGGCAGTCGCGCAGGAGGACGAAGCGGTCGTGAACGAGGAAGGGGCGCCGCCCGCGAACGAGGAAGAAGCGGCGCCGGCCGAATCGGATGTACCGGCCGAGAACGACGACGCGACGGCGACAACGCCCATCGCGCCTCCGCAAAGCTACTTAGGTTGGCTGACGGAATCGCTGGGCTGGTTATATAGCGTCATTTTTTTATTGCTGTCATTTGCCCTGGTCGCGGTGTTTGTGATGAATGTCCTCACCGCCCGACGTGAGAACATATTGCCCTCGCAGTTAATCGAAGGCTTTGAAGCACACCTGAACGCGAAGAAATATCAAGAGGCGTACGAGCTGGCCAAGAACGACGAGTCGTTTCTAGGCAAAGTGCTGTCGGCCGGCCTCGCGCGAATTTCCAGCGGTTATCCGCAGGCGATCGAGGCCATGCAGGAAGTGGGCGAAGAAGAGAACATGCGGCTCGAGCACCGGCTCAGCTACCTGGCGCTGATCGGCACAATTAGCCCGATGTTCGGCCTATTGGGCACGGTTGACGGCATGGTTCAGGCCTTCGACGTCATTGCCCATTCGACGGTCACTCCCAAGCCGGCCGAGCTCGCCGACGGTATCGCCACCGCTTTGGTCACCACGCTGGTTGGCCTCTGGCTGGCGATTCCCGCCATCGCGGCCTTCAACATTCTGCGAAATCGCATGGCGCGCTTAGTGTTGGAGGTTGGCATCGTAAGTGAGAATCTGATGAGCCGGTTTCAAAACGTGGGCGGACCGAAGTTGCCGTGAGTACTAGGCTTTGTCTCAAAAGGGAGGGCGAGGCTCCTGCCGAGCCGCACAATTGCACCGGGGTACGGCTCAGCGGGAGCTTCGCCCTCCCAAAACGACTTCCGAATCACGTTTTGAGACAAAGCCTAATGGGGTGGCTGGGGTCGAATCCGCCGCGGACGAGCCCTCAGTTGGCCGCAACTGGGGGCTCGCAAAGCCTCGACCCCAGCCACCCTTATTCGGATTAGCTTATGCGTTACGCCAAACATTCAATGGTACAGGCTGAGATGGACATGACGCCGATGATCGACGTCACGTTTCAGCTGATCGCATTCTTCATGTTCGTGCTGAACTTCAGCGAAGTGGATCAGGATCAGCGGATCAATTTGCCGCTCAGCGAATTGGCGCGGCCGCCCGACGTGGCCTACGACGAACCGCTCACAATCCAGCTGACAGACGTAGAACAGATCATCTTTGCGGGCGACTACTTATCGCCGGACGGCTTGAAAGCCGCCCTATTGCGTGAAGCCCAAATCATCGCGACGCATCCGGATAAAAAAATCGGCGACGTAACCATCATCATCCGCGCCGACCGATTCGCGAAAACGGGCAAGGTGCAAGAAATTATCAAGCTTTGCCAGGAAGCCGAGTTCGACACATTCGCCCTCCGCGGCCAGCAAAGCGATCGGTCGACGTTGGTGGAACAGTGACTTTACCAGCAGAGGTGTCAGGTGTCAGGTGTCAGTCGGTTTTCTGACATTGACACCTGACACCCGACACCTAATCAACCATGCGATTTCGCCACGGCATTACGACGCTCGACAAGATCGAGATGCAGATGACGCCGATGATCGACATCGTGTTTCAGCTGAATATCTTTTTCTTGCTGAGTTTTAAGATCGTGCTGCCGGAGGGTGACTTCAACATCCGCATGCCGTCGGCCGCGGCGGCGCGAACGATGGACATCAGTGAATCGATCCCCACGCCGCTGGTGATGATGGCGGACGAAGACGGCAGGTTGACCGACATGCGGCTGGGCGGCCGGTCGTTTGGCAACGGGCCGGACGCATTCCTCCGGCTTCACCACCAAATCCTCGACATGGTGAAAGACGCCGGCGGACCGGGCACCGCGACCGAACTCGAAATCGAGCTCGACTGCGACTACGACCTCAACTACGAGCACGTGATGCGGGCCATGACGGCCATCACCGGCTACATCGAGAATGGCCAGCCGCACAAGCTAATCGAGCGAGTGAAGTTCACGCCGCCGAGGAAGTAGGTGCCGCGAGCCGAGCGGCACCTCGACGCTTTGCCAGGTCCGCCTCGGCTCGGCGGACCTACTCACGCCCGCGGGTGGAACGTGTCGTGGACCTTCTTGAGCCGCGAGTGGTCGACGTGCGTGTAGATCTGCGTCGTGGCGATGCTGGCGTGGCCGAGCATTTCTTGGACCTGGCGTAAGTCGGCGCCGCCAGCCAACAGGTGCGTGGCGAAGCTGTGCCGCATCGAGTGGGGGCTCAAGTCGGCCGAGCAGCCCGCGACCCGCGCGTACAGCTTGATGAGCTCCCAAATCCGTTCGCGTCGCAGCCGGCCGCCGCGCGAGGAGAGCAACAAAAACTGCGATGGCGACTCGCGGCGCTGCACAAGCTTTTTACGCTCCTGCGCAAGATACGCTTCGACGGCCCGCACCGCCTGCCGGCCGAGTGGAACGACACGTTGCTTGTCGCCCTTGCCGTGGCAGAGGCAGTAGCGCTCGGCGAGGTGCACATCGCGCGGACGCAGAATCGACAGCTCAGATACGCGGCAACCGGTCGCATAGAGCAGCTCGAGCATGGCCCGATCGCGCCGCCACCAGGGTCGCGGCGGTTTGGGGGTCGACAGCAGCGCATCAATTTCTGTCGGCGAGAGCACAACAGGCACGCGCTGCCAGAGTTTTTGGGTTCCCAGCAGTTCGGCCTGATTATCCGTAAGCACGTTTTCCAATTGCAGATAGCGGAAGAACACTTTCAGCGACACGACGTGCCGGCTGATCGACGCGGGGGCGAGCTCTTGCGCAGTGAGCCAGGCCGGATAGTCGGAAAGCTCGGAAACGCTCAATCCCGCGATTCGCCGGCCACGCAGCCAATCGAAAAAATGCCGCAAGTCGCGCTCGTACGCGAGCACGCTGTTCTCGGCGAGGTGGCACTCGGTGCGCAGATAGCGCACGAACGCTTCGCGCCAGCGGGTCGCGTCTTCGGCGGCGGCGAGCCGTCGCGGTTTGATCTCTTTGCGATTCTTGGCCATAGAACTTCCCGTGTGCCACTGCTCGCGGCGCGGCAAGGGGCGTTCAACTCAAACGGCACTGCTTGCTTCCCCGCGATCAACTGGGCTTAGCGGCGAGCAGTGCTGAGTGAGACTTCAGCGCCCATTGGTTGGCCGCAAGCAGTGGCACACCGCACATTGTTTATCGACACGACGTGGCCGCCCGCAGCAAAAGGGGCACGGTTTCTCGCGGTTGCCCTGGGCAAAAACGGGCGGCGTTCGGTATGCTATCGCCGCCGGTGACGAAGATTCCTGTTAGGGAAACCTTGCGCTCGGGGCCCGCCATGCAAAGGGTTGTCATCGACGAACCGTA
>JAKEIB010000019.1 GCA_022614705.1 Planctomycetota bacterium
AGCGCGGCGATTTATCGTCCCATTCGCCGACGACGTACAAGATACCGGCAATCACGGACGTGCCTGAGGTGTTTAATGTGGCCACATTCGACAATAACGACAACGTGCGCAACGTATACCGCAGCAAGGCGGTGGGCGAGCCGCCGTTGATGCTGGCGATCGCGGTTTGGGCGGCTGCAAAAAACGCGTTGTCGTATGCGGGGCAGGGCGCGGCGAGTGATTTGCAATTGCCGGCGACGGGGGAGGAAATCTTACGCTGCCTCACGCGTTCGACAGCGCAAAGAAAATCATCGTCCAGCACGGCCGCCATTGCCGAATAATCCAGGAGCGAGGATCGAGAAGCGACGAGCGAGAGTATTAGATCTCGCTTGTCGCTTCTCGCTCCTCGCCGCTCATATGTCTACGCCGCACGGATTTGTCGAACGCCTCGCGGAGCTGTCAAACAGCGGCGTGCCGTTTGTGTGCGTGACAATGGTGCAGGCGGTGGGGAGTACGCCGCAGGATGCCGGCAGCAAGATGCTCGTGACGGCCGACGGGCTCGTGACGGGCACGGTAGGCGGCGGGCGGGTGGAGCACCAAGCGCTGGACCATGCGCGGCAGATGCTAGCGCGGCCGGCGAATCGGACTCCGACCAACGAGCTCGTCGAGTGGAATCTCAAGCGCGATGTGGGAATGACCTGCGGTGGAACGGTGAAACTGTTCTTCGAGACGTACAATTACTGCGACTGGCGGGTTGTGGTGTTTGGCGCGGGGCACGTGGCAGGCGCGGTCGTCCAGTGCCTCGGTCAGCTCGATTGCCACGTCACGTGCATCGACCCGCGGCCGGAATGGCTCGACCGCATTCCCTCCGCTGCGCGGCTACGCAAGGTTCGCGCCGACGACCCGCGCCGGCTAGTGGCCGATTTGCCAAATGACGCCTTCGTGGTGTGCATGACGATGGGCCACGCGACCGACCGGCCGATCCTCGAAGAAATCTTTCGGCAGGGACGCAAGTTCCCTTTCCTTGGCGTCATCGGCAGCAAGGCCAAGCGAGCGGTGCTGATCAAGGAGCTGACGACCGGCGGCATTTCGGCGAACCAGGCCAACGCGTTTCATTGTCCCATCGGGCTGGAACTTGGCACCAATCAGCCGGGCGAGATCGCGATCAGTGTCGTCGCGCAGCTGATTCAAGAGCGCGATCGCTGGCGCGGCGGACAGACCGGTGACTTCGAATGAACTAACTGAGCGTGTGCGGGAATGGGGGGGTGGCACGCCCTGAAAGGGTGTGGTGAATGAAGCGAACTATGCTGACGCCCTTTCAGGGCCTGCCACCCATTGCTAGTTTTTCAGGCCTTCAATTACCGGACACCCTCAACTAACTTGACATCGTTTGCAAGGTGAAACATGAGCTCTACGATTTCCATTCGTTTGATGGCAATCGCCCTGTACTTCCCGCTGTTCGCTGACACCGGCGCGCGAGCCGACGAACCTGGCTCAGTACCACGGGCATTTGTTGACAGTAGCGGACCCGACTGGCGGGCGCTCGGCGAGGCGGACTTCGTCAATGTCAATTGCCATCCGGATACGTGGACGTGGCAGAACGGCCTCGCAAAGTGTACGGGCGAGCCGGTCGGCGTCATTCGTTCCAAGGAGAAGCTGACCAACTTTGAGCTTGTCGCCGAGTGGCGGCATCTGAATTCAGGTGGGAACTCGGGCATCTTTGTGTGGACCAGCGACGAGGCGCTCGAGGACCTCAAGCCTGGCGCTCTGCCGAAGGGCGGCATCGAGGTGCAAGTGCTCGACAACGGCTTTACAGAGCAATACGAAAAGTCGAGCGGCGGGAAGGCCGATTGGTTTACCACGCACGGCGACGTGTTTCCGGTCGGTACCGCGAAAATGAAGCCCTTCCCGCCCATTTCGCCGAACGGAAGCCGCAGCTTTCCCAAGAAGCAATTGAGCAAACCGTCCGACCAGTGGAATCATTACTACGTGCGGTGCATCAACGGCGAGGTGCGGCTGTGGGTCAACGGCGAGGACGTTTCGGGTGGTTCAGGCTGCGATCCGCGAACTGGGTATCTCTGCCTCGAATCGGAAGGCGCGCCGGTTGAGTTCAAAGAGCTGCGAATCCGTGAATTGCCCTGAGGCGGTAGTTGCAGCGCGTGAAATCTATTGAACGGCAGGATTAGTTTGGCGGTGCTAAGCTAAACCGCAAGCGATGATTCAAGCGATTTGGCGACGCTACACAGAAGGTAAGGGTTGCGACGACCGCGAGCATTGTGGATGTTGGCTCTGGCACGGCGGCGCCGCTGCCGCTGCCTAGCGATGCGCCGAAGTTGGCTCGCCACGCGTCGTAATCGGCCTGGTCGTTGATGCCGATGCTGGCGGTTTCGTTATCGAGCGGCGTGCTCGTTTCGAGGCTGCGGCGCCACACGACGTAATCGGCCGCGTCCACGACTCCGTCATCGTTGTAGTCGCCGGCTAAGACCGGCAGACTGAAATTGCTCAGCATTACTTGAGTGGAATCGATCGTTACCTGAAAGCTTCCCATCGCTCCCACGATTTGAACACGGCCGCTGGGCGTGAGATTGTCGAATGCCCCACTTATTGTCTGGCCGGTGAGGATCGTAAATTGATCGATGGCGTCGGGCACGAATCCATCGAGCAGGCGAACGAGCAAATCGCCGCCTAGCGCGGCGCTGCCGGCAACGGTTACAGTGTCGTAACTAGACGGTGACGCGAGTTCGATTTCAAGCGCGCCGCTATTGATTTGAAGGTCGCCGTTGATCGTCGTGCCGCCAGGTGATTGGCCGGGTGCGATCGTGCCACCGTTATTTTCGAGATCGAAGTTCACGACATCGGCGTGCAGCGTGCCGCCTGTGAAGTTGAACTGGCCGCCGGTACCCTTGCTCAGAGTCTTCACGGTCAGCTCACCTCCACTAAGATTCAACACCGCCGTGGCTGCAGCGTTCGCACCGATAATCACTTCGCCGTTTCCCGGCCCGAACGCTGCGTCTTCCACTTTCAACCAGCCGCTCGTGATGCTGAGAGTCGCATCGTCGCCCGGGCCACTTGCTAAGCGGATTGTCCCCGCATGCTGGCCCACCGAATCGACCGTGATAGTGCCACTGTTGATCACAGCCACGTCGAACCGAGAGGGCTGCCAATGAGTCGTGGTGTCGGCCTCACCTGGCGATGGCCGCGTGATGCTCCAATTCGTGATCTCTTCAAAGCGCGCATCGACGCCGCCTGTGAACACGATGTCGTAAGGCGCCGGCC
>JAKEIB010000184.1 GCA_022614705.1 Planctomycetota bacterium
TCACCCAAAGCAAGCTCACACGTATGTCCAATAACCCTTCGCTAATTCGCGGCATCTTCTTCCGTTGTTGTGTTGCAGATTTTTTCGGATGAGCCATATTCTCACCAATTACAAGCTCTGGATCGATTAATACATTATCATGTCGCCACAAGAAATTTGGCAGGAACCTCTCGCCAATAAGTGACCGGACCCAGACAGGCGCGATGCATTCATCCTCGTAGGCGAACCAGCTGTCATCAATACTGACCAACTTTTCGGCGTCAATTTGCGCTTCGCGTTGATACTCGCGGTTCAAGTAAACCAGATAGCCAAGTAACAGGCTCGCGCCGCTCACCGCGACCATCAAGTCACTGAGGCCGAAGCACAACAGCCTGGGCCGCCTTCGTCGCCGAATTTCCCATGCCGCAATTACGGCCAAGAGAACAAGCAAGACGACGACACAGTCGAGAACTAGAGTCGCACCTCTAAAGTCCCACCGCGGAATTCCCTCTTCAATATGCGCTTCCCAGAATTGCCAGTTCTCTGCGCTCAACCAGGGAATGCCCCAAGTCGGAAGATAGGATGCAATATCCCGCCGACCTAAAATCACCGGTGTGTAGGAGAGCGTTAGCGTCATCCCTTGATAGGTAGTCCATTTGGTCGGCTCGCGTGTCTCTCGCCGGAGATAGATGTATGGCCAGCCATGCTCAAAGGTCTTCCGGAACGAGGGTTGGTAATCGATAACCCGTCCCGGAATGTTGAGCAATACAAGGAGCGCGGCGGCCACTAGGCCAAGGACGATGCTCGACTTGTGCAGGCGCGGGCGCGGCATGACGCATATCCGGCAGGGCCGAAGAGACAACCCTGTCATTGTAAGAGTCGATGCGGCTGTGCGTCAAAGAAAGGCACAGTGTGCCATTATGGACGCGCAAAAAAACAAGGCCCGGCTGCCTGTGGCAGCCGGGCCTTTGTGTACTGGTGGTTGGGCGAGAAAAAAACTACCGGTCCTTCCACGCGTCCTGATCTTGAGCCGCATGTCGGATCGCGACGATTCGCAGTAATCCCGGCAATTGTCGATATGCGATGTAGTAGGGAAATCCGTTCACTAAATACAAGCGATGCCTATCGTCCACGAGCGGATAGCTGTCAGGCTGCTTGCAAATTGCTTGAATTGCGGCTTCTACTTCGGAGGCAAAACGATGGGCAGCCGCAGTGCTTCGTTCCGCGTACCATTCAGCCGCCTTCGCATATTCCATCTGGGCAGCCGGATGAATGACGAGATCAGTCATGCGATTCTAGCCGTGCACGCACCGAATCACGAACAACTTCCCAAGGAATGGCTTGCACGATACCCGCGTCTAACTCTGCCGAACGCCGTTTTATCTCGGCCAAGTCAATATCGCTGGGTCGAAACCCTCCACCCAGCCGAATGTTCTCCCACAATCGGGAGATCAGTTGCAACTTCTCCACGGGCGCGAGCGATTGGGCTGCAAGAAAGGCCTCATCAACACTGGAAATGGCACTAGACATATCCCGAACTCCTTGCCATTGATTCTACATCCAGCACTGGTCGCGTCAAACGAGGTGTAAGACGTGCCGAAGAAAAAAACAAGGCCCGGCTGCTCGAAAGCAACCGGGCCTTTGTGTATGGGTGGTGGGCGACGGAGAGGGACGGGAATTCTCCGCCGCCGCACGGTCGAATCTTTCGACCGACCCTGTTTTATGTAAGCCGCTGCGGGCGCGTACCGCGGTGGGTTTTTCTTTTAGCTATTAGCCATTAGCTATTAGCTGTTAGCCAGACGATCGATTGCTGGCTAATAGCTAATAGCTAACAGCTAACAGCTCTTATACCAGTTCCTTCTTCGCGCCGATCAACGTTCGCAACCGCTCGGCCAGCAAGGCCGCGTCGAACGGCTTTTTGAACGTCTCGTTGATGCTCGAACGATCGAAGTTAGCGGTCGAGCCGTCATCGGGTAGCAAAGCGATGAGAATCGTCTCGCCGAACTCCGCGTTGCGACGCAGGTTCTGGCAGATCTGCAACGCTTCGAGCTGACCGATCGAGAAATCGACAATAATACAGTCCGGGTGGAAACTTTCCGCCTGAATACCTGCTTCGAAGCCACTCGCGGCGGTCGAGGTGCGGAACGACCGATCGGCGGGCAGCTCGCGCTTCAGGTTCTCGATCAACACCTGGTCTTGCGCGACGATCAGCACTTTGGCCATCGCCTCGTCTTCCAGGTCGCCAAGGGGCATGCCGTGCTCCTTGAGGAATTTGATCAAATACTCGCGCGGGATGCGGCGGTCCTGGGAACCGGGGATCCGGTAGCCCTTGAGCCGGCCTGAGTCGAACCACTTACTGACCGTGCGCGGGGCCACTTTGCAGATCTTCGCGACCTGACCAGTAGTAAAGACCTTCATCGGGCTCTCCAAATTTTGTCTTGCTAAGTGTCCGCTGAGTCTAGCGACCGCTGGGCGAACGTCCGCCGCGGCCGATCTGTTTGCCCCGCATCGGTGGCTGCCGGTCTAGCGCGCACTTCCCTCGCGCTCGCATGTCGGCAAACCGGCCACCAACGTCTGGGTCGGGGCGATCCGTGTTGAGAGCTTTCAGCCGTCAGCCGTCAGCCGTCAGTCAGACAAATGCGTCTGGCTGATGGCTGACAGCTGATGGCTGACGGCTTCTCGTCTGGCTCGGGTCAGGTCCTTCTGATCCGTCACCTTCACTTACTGTTCGCATCGGCTAGCAGTGCAGGCGGAGATCGGTCAAAACCGTTTGATTTTCCCCTTGCGGAGCAAGCTGCCCGGGAGAATCACTACAAACGGTGCATCCGGTCCGCCGGCTCGGCTCGCACGGTGCGCGCCAAATCCGGTCAAGGGACATGCAGGAAGACGCTCGCCGCTCGCACGATGGCCCGCAGGCCGCCGCGTGAGCGCGCAAAGTCTATGGTGGGACAATGTTGGCAGGCTCCCCCCTGCGAACCATCTCAGTCCCTGCGCGACTCTCACCGTGGCGAGCGTCGTTGCGGGCGTCGTCGGGAATTACTGGCAGAACCAGTGCCCCCGGCGCACACCGAGATGGCCCATCCGATAGATAGTTTCGATAAGACCGGCCAACGAACTTTAGGAACTTTCAATAGTCTTGCGGGCAGAATGGATTGCAACGCTTCTTAGCGGCGTAGCGATCGCCCGGAACGAAGCGTTTGCAGCGGCGGCCGACAGAATTTCGCGGTGATCGAGTTTGGAGTCGATGTGCGATCAAGCTTGAAGTGCTATCGCCACGCGTCGAATGGGATTAGCCGCGAGGCTATGGTCGCCGTGGCGACCTGTCCCTGCGATGCGTAGCATCGCGGCTATTCGTCACGCCGCCCGGCGCAGCGCGCTCAGAGAAATTTGCCCGTCTTCGCTCACGTCCTCGAATCGCACCGAAACGCGTTTCGACACGCCGGACTCTTCCATCGTGACTCCATAGATCGTGTCGGCCCCAGCCATCGTCTTTTTCGAATGCGTCACGATGGCAAACTGCGTGAATGATAGAAACTCGCGCAGCACGCCGATGAACCGGCCAATGTTCGCTTCATCCAGCGCGGCATCAACTTCATCCAGCACGCAAAACGGGCTCGGCTTGCTACGAAATACCGCTAGCAGTAAAGCGACGCACGTGAGCGTCTTTTCACCGCCCGATAGCAATGAGATGCTGCAAGCCTCTTTGCCAGGCGGCCGGGCGACGATCTCGATGCCACATTCCAGCACGTCATCGGTTTCGTCAACGACGATATCCGCTTCGCCACCGCCAAATAGCCGGCGGAACAGTTCTTGAAAGTGTCCGCGAACCGTTTCCAGCGTCGCCAGGAACAACTGGCGACTGTCGACGTTGATCCGCTGAATGATCCGCTCCAGCGCCGCCTTGGACTCTACAAGGTCGCGATACTGCGTTGAAAGCGTCTCAAAGCGTGCTTCGATCTGCTCAAGCTCTTCCAGGGCTTCCATGTTGATCGCGCCGATGTTATTGATTTGAGTCCGCAACTCAGCGATCTCGCGCTCCACCGCTTCACGATCCGTAGTCGCAGGCGGCTCGCCTGCGCCTACGCCAGTTTCCCCTCCATCCTGACAGGCGGGCCGCCTGTCGCTACTTGCCGCCTCCAAATCGATCCCAAAGTCCTCCTGCATTCGCTCGCAAAGCGTCTGCCGCTCGTGCCGCAACCGGGCGACCGTGACCTCAAGCTTGTGTTGTTGATTTTGCAAACCGGTAAGTTGCTGTCGCTCCGAGCGAATTCGCTCCGCGATGCCCGTGCGCTTTTGCCGCACCTCCTCGTCCGCGGCACTTTGACGCGCTAGTGTCTCGGCATGCTGTTCTTTGCGCACCAGCAACTCGGCGAGCACCTGCCCGTCGCTAAGAATTGTGGCCTCCAGCTCGTTGAGCTGCAGCTCTCGGTCGGCAAGCTGCTGCTTGGTGTCCGCTAGCGCCAGCTCGCGCTCTTGATCGTTGCGCTTCGCCTGGTCGGCCTGATGCCGGAGCATTTCAACGCGCTGCTCACACTTGGCGGCGATGATTTGCCGACCGGTGGCGGTAGCCTGCAATTCCGCATGACATTGTTGCAACGCAGGAATGTTTTGCTCTCTGTCCTGGAGATCGACCGCGAGCCGCGTCACCGCCATTTCGACGGCCGTTTGTTGGCTGCGATGTTCGTCCGCCTCTGACTCAAGCTGTGCGATCCTGACATCCATCTGTCGCGACTGCTCTTCGATACGTTCGAGCTCATGGACCACTCGATCGAGATGCGCCCGGGCCAACGTCGTTTGCTGTCGGCACTCGGCAAGCGTACCTGCAATCGCCGTGTAGGCGGTCACCGACGACGCCACATTCGCCTCTTGCTCGTTGCGGTCCTGATCCAAACGCGAGTGAATTGCCGCCTGGTGGGCGAGCTGTTTTTCAAGCTCGGCCACTTGTTCGTGGCACGCGCGGAGCTCGCTGCGCCGCGAAAGCACGCCGGCGGCCGCCTGGCGCGGGCCAACAATCAGCGTGCCGTCAGCGGTCAGCAATTCGCCATCGCTTGTAACGAACTCCAACCCGCGGCCAGTAGTCTGGAAGAGCCGCAACGCCGTCGACAACCGATCGACGAGCCACGTCCGCCCTAGCAACCGGCGAGATAGCGGCGCGATTTCCGGCCCGCACTCCACAAATCGATCCGCCCGGCCCATCACACCCGCTTCGTCAGAAAGATCCACCTGGTCAAGCGCGGTGAGCGGATAGCGGCTGTCGAGCGACAAGAAGCCGACGCGTCCCCCCACCGCGAGCGCCTGGGCTTCCAGCCGTTCTAACAACTGCCGGACCGTTGTCATCACGACGTACTGCGCCCGTTCGCCGAGTGCCATTTCCACCAGCGGCGCCGAATCGACGTCGACGTGAAACAAGTCGGCCACCACGCCGCGCGCTGCGCCCAGCGGCCCCTGCGGTTCGTCGTGCGCCATCCGCAATACTTCCTGCACGCCGCCGGCAAGCCCCTCCAAACGATGCTCCAATTCGGAAAGCACTGCGATTCGCTCGCGGGTGCGCATTAGCGCGCCCTCCAATTGTCGATGTTGCTTGTCGGCCCGGGCCAACTCGCGACGCACTTGTGTTAGTCGCTGTTCCGCCCCGCGCAACGACGCCTGATGAGCCTCAGCCTGCGCCGCACACTCGGCCTCCGCCTGTTCGTGTCCGACCAGCTCGGCGACCTGAGCTTCCCGCGACCGGGAAAGCTCGACGACTCGTTTTCGATGTTCGACGAGGCTACCTCGGCTGGCAATAAGTTGCGACTCAATCGTCGCCAATTGTTCTCGCAATGACTCCGCCTCGCGCATCGCTTCGGCGTGCTGGAATCGCACTCGCTCGAACGTCTCGCGTGCTGCATCTAACTCTCTGCGCGACTCTTCAGCCCGCGCTACATGCTCGCGGCGTTCGGCGTCGGCCGCCGCCAGCTCGGCTTCCGCCGCGGCTAGTTGAGCGGCCGCATCGCGAAATTGGTCGCCGTCGGCCCCGCGCGACCTCATCGCGGTAAGCTGCTCGCGAATGCGTTCGACGACCTGCTGAAGATCGACGCGGCGCGCTTGCTGGTTCTCGACCGCAGCCTGCCGTGCGGCAATTTCCTCGCGCGTCGCCGATGCTGCCGCCTCCAATTCGCGCTGTCGCAGAACGGCCGCCTCGTACTGCTGCTCGAGCTCTTGGGCTTCCTTCTCGGCGTGCTCCAACGACGCGCCGCGCTCCGCCACGCGCCGTTGCGACTCCGACAACTGCGCGTCGCGCGCCGTGATTTGCTTGGTGAAAGTACGCCAGTCGAACAGTCCCACTTCGGTGCGAAGTTGTTGCAGCCGCTCGGCGCACTCGCGATAACGTCGCGCCTTGCCGGCCTGCGATCGAACGCTTCGCAACCGGCTTTCGACTTCGTCGACGATGTCCGACAGCCGCAACAGATTTTGCTCGGCACGCTCCAGGCGCCGCAGCGCCGTCGCCTTCTTAATCTTGAACTGGCTGATGCCGGCGGCCTCCTCGAAAATCCCTCGCCGCTCCTTCGGCGACGATTGCAGCAGCGCGTCGACCTTACCCTGCTCGATGATGCAGTACGCCTCGGTAGTGATGCCGGTGCTGACCAGAAGTTCGCGGATGTCGCGCAGCCGGCACGGTTGGCGATTGAGCAGATACTCGCCCTCGCCGCTGCGATACACGCGCCGTGTGACGTGAACTTCCTTGGCGTCGATCGCCAGACGCGCGTCGGCGTTATCCAGCGTGAGCGTGACTTCGCCGGTACCCAAGGGGCCTCGCGACGCGCAGCCGTTGAAGATGACGTCGATCATCTCCTTGCCGCGCAGCGACTTCGCGCTCTGCGAGCCGAGCACCCACTTCACGGCGTCGACGATATTCGATTTGCCCGAACCGTTCGGTCCGACGACCACCGAAATCCCCCGCGGAAACTCGAACCGAGTGCGATCCGCAAAGCTCTTGAAGCCGGAAAGTTCGAGTGCTCGGAGCATGGATTGCGGCACCCAGGGGGTACCCGGGATTGCGGATTGCGGATTAACCTGGCTGGATTGGAATCCGCAATCCGAAATCCGCAATCCGAAATCTGAAATTCCTCAGCGCGCTCTGCGGAACAAGTCAGGCAAAGGTGTAGCTAACTCAAATCGCGCTTCTTCATCGTCGGCCGATCCTTCCGTCTCGGCAGACGCTTGCTGGATGCTGCGATCAAATCGCCGCCCTGGTTCCGGCAGTGCGTCCACTTCGAATCGTCCGACGAGCGAGCCATCCGCCTTCGCTTGCTGCAGCGCCTGCACCACGTCGGGGTACGTGCCGCCAAGCTCTACAATCGCGCGGATCACCTCGTCCACGCTCGTCGAAACTTCGCGCTTTTGCGGTTCCGAGCCGGCGGAGAACCGGCTGACGGTGATCTTTCCGTCGGCCTGGCCGTTCACCAGGATGCTTTTCCCGGCGTCGAGCACCAGCGGCGTCTGGAAATGCTGGCTTCTGCCGAACAACACGATTTCCGGCAAGTAACTTTGCGTCACGTGGATCATATCGGGCCCAGGCACGTCGAGCGCATGGTAATGGAACTGTTTGCCCAAGTATTCATCGCGCAAAAACGGATCATGTTCGTTCATGGCCCACAACGCGCGGAAAGCGCCGTAGCGGGTCTCGGCGCTACGGACTTCGAGCAACGAACGGAGCGCGTCGTACGCCATGACGTCGTCCATCGCGCTGAGCGCTGCCAGCGCATTCACCCGAAACGCCGGTTCATTGCGAGCCACGTCGGCCAACACTTCGACGGCCGCCGTGTCGTCCAGATACGCCAGCGCTTCGGCCGCGTAGAACCGTACTTCCGGGTCGTTCGACTTGGTGCCTTTTCTCAGGGTTTCCTTCGCTTCGTCGTTTCCAACTGCTTCGAGCCGCATCGCCGCGTTAGCGGCCGTGAGCGGGTCGCTTAGCTGCTGTTCGAGGAAAAGCAATCGGGCCTGCAGCGAATCGACCGACTCGTCGATCGCGATGTTTCGCACGACTTGCATGTACCGGTTCACGTTGTCGGCGTAGCGCGGATGGATCACGAGATCGATGAACCCATCGGTCTTCGGCGTCGCCACGCCCTGTTTGCGGCCGTCGACGAACGCATAGAAGCGATGATTGATCGATTTGGCCATGTCCTGGCTCACGCGGAACGACTTGTGCTGTTCGTTGATCACCAATCCCAGCGACCGCGACTTGAGCACCACGCCGCCGCCTAGAATTCGTCCGCGCGTGGCCAGCGCCTGGTCCTTCTCGGGGTCGGCCGATGGGTCAACCATCACGGGACCTTCGGCGATGCCCAGCACGTGGCCTTCGCGGATCTGTTCGCCCAACACGGCCATTTCGGCCATGCGCGTCGATAGCAGCCAGCCATCGCGAAGACTCGTCGTTTCGCTTTGACTCGGAACGCGAACTTCGACGTCGACTTGGTCGCCCTTCTGAACACCGGGCCGCAAGAACATGCGAACCAGCACCAGCGACGTGTTGCCCGACGCGAGCAGCCGATTGGGATCGTCCACTTCGCGCCGATTCATTTCCGCCATGAGTGCCGCGCGTTGTGGCGTCGGCGGCGGATCGGAACCAGTGCCGGCGAGACCTGTCACAAGCGAAATGCCTTCAACCTTTACGTAATTCATGCCGTACGGATGCGAGTACGCCGACACGTATTTCACGTCGGGCATCGGCGGCAGGTCGATCCGCGCTTCCGGGCTCTGCGGCCGCAGAATCGGGCCGCTGCATCCGCAGCACAACGCGATCGCGACGGCAATCGAGCGCGTCCGGCGACGGGCGGAGTCGATTGAAGTGCAACGCATCATGCTGAAGCGCTCCCGCAGAATTCTCACGCGATCGGCCGCACTTCCTGCGCGGCCGCGCACGAATTTTCGGCCCAAACCGATTTCGAGCCGGCGGAGAGTACTGGCCCCGCAAGTACCGGTCAAGGTAGGACAAATAAACGACTTGCGGCGCGCCCCAAACAGATTGACCGCTATCACTGCTGGCAGGAATAACCCGCGAAGACACGTCCCACACCTTTTGCGTCTTCGCCACTCTCACGGCGGATCATACCCGCCCGAATGAAACGGATGGCACCGCCCAATCCGCAAAAGCCCGCGCCACGTGCCGCGGATCGCCCCATATTTCTGCACGGCCAGGATGAAATAGGCGCTGCATGTCGGCTCGAATCGGCATTGCCGACCAATCAATGGGCTCAGCGTCCACTGATACACTCTCGCCGCGCCGATCAGCAGCATCGCGGGCAAATGCCAAAGCAAGCGGGCGAACCGTTTCATGGAGTTTCTTTCAACGAACGCCGCGCGGCGTCTTTAATCTTGCGTTCGATGCGCGCTGCCAATCGCCGCATCGATTCCTGCAAGTGCGCAAGCTGCGGCGGCGTTGCGGCCCGCGGGATGCACACCAGGTCGAGCGCCGGCAGCTCGCCCTGCGACAAACGAAAGGACTCGCGCAGCAGCCGCTTCCATCGGTTCCTCGCGACCGCCCCACCAATCCGTCGCGAAACGACGAGTCCAAGTCGCGGATGATCGAGCTCGTTCACCGCACCATAGAGTGCGATCGACGAATCCACCGCCAATGCCCGCGCCGCGAACACGCGATCAAATTCGCCGGCGCGCAACAGCCGCATTCGTTTTGGAAAGCGATTCGTCACTAGCACTTGCATAAGTCAATTGCGAACCAATCCCCAAGTAGCCGCGACCTGGGCACCGCCCGAAGGGTGGTCGGGTCGCCGGAGTATGGTCGCTTAAAACCGGCGACCCGTTGGGGTCGCGGCTAATTTCATTGTCTGTAACAGTTTAGCCGTTTGTAGTTGATCTTGGTGATTTATGGGGACGTGGATTATGACGTTAGGCATTCTGGAATTGCGAGTCTGCCAACGTGATGGCCA
>JAKEIB010000185.1 GCA_022614705.1 Planctomycetota bacterium
CCCCGCTGTTTGAGGCCCTCACCGCCAAACATCAACCGTTTCCAGAATCCTCCGACCCTAACCAACTGAAACTGTTCGACTTATAGCCGGACACTACTGGTAGTGCATAGGTAATTTATCTCCGGGAAATATGGCCTCAGAACGACGGACTCATAATCCCTTGGTCGGGGGTTCGAATCCCTCCCGGACTATTTAGGGCAACTTATCAAAGCGGCGTCAGTTTCTGGGGAACGGCGAAGAACGCCCCGATGAAATTGCCCTGCTTAATCCGCGCTGCATCATGTCAAGGTTCTACCGCGCCGCGCGGTCAAATCCCGTCGCCGCCCAAGACTAACGAAACGGTCCCAGTCGCTCGTCGATTATTTCCGCGCGGCACAGTCGCGCAATTCTCTGCGATCGCGACTCATTTCCGCAGTGGCCAAATCTGCAATTGAATTTGGCCACCACTTCAGCTAGGCTTAATCTCCGATAGTGTACATCTGTCACCATAGCTTTTCAGGGGGCCAATCCGTGAATCCAGCGTCCAATCCGAAATCCGAAAGAAGTTCACCCGCCGTGGCGGGCAATCCGCAATCTCCCCCAAAGCCCGGCCGGCCGCGGGCCCTCGACGAAGCCAAACGCCGCGAAATCTGTGCACTCGTCACAGCCGGCTGCGGCATCGAGGGCGCCGCCCGCTACGTCGGCTGCGCGGCCAGCACGATCCGCCGCGAAGCGCTTCGCAACCCGCAGTTCAGCGAGCAGTTGCGGCGCGCCGACGTCGGCGCCGAGCTCGGCCCGCTCCAAGCAATCCGCCGAGCCGCCGAAAGATACTGGCGGGCCGGCGCCTGGTTTTTGGAACGCACCAATCCGCAGCGCTTTGCCAAACAGAACGTCCTGCTGCTCAAGCCCGAGCAATTGAAGCACTCGTTCCAGCTTTTCACCAACATCCTGCTGGACGAGGCCCGCGACCCGGAATTGCGCCGCCGCCTCCTCCGCCGCCTCAATCGGCTATCCCGCGACTTGCAACGCGAGACCTTGGCCACCCGTTACGACCCATTTCCTCGACCGCGCCGCGCACGCAAAAGGCCCAGTCCGCCCGCGCCGCTGCCGCCGCCCAGCAATGGCCCACCCAACGACGACTTGCCCGATGCGCAACAACCAACGTAAACGTAAATACGACCTGTTTTGCCTGCCAGCAACTTCAACTCGCATGTTGTTTTTCAGCCCTAGCACCGCGCTGCGCCGCGCAAAAGGACCGAGTTTCGCACGATTCGATAGGGTCCCCCTCGCCGCGCGCAAAAACCCGCACCGGTTGTGCGCTGGGTTGTGCTCGGGGCTCCCGACCCCCCACATTGCAGCGGCCTGCGGAATAGATGTTGCAGCGATGCCCGAAGCGCAGGCGGGCAAGACGGGATCTCGACTCGTCGGCGGGTCAGGTCGTGAACGACGCGATATCCGCTTTCGCCGAAGGATAAGCGATGCTCAGTATTTTGGCGTCGCCCATTTCAACATCCGGAGGCTCGGCGCGCAGCCAAACCGATGTGCCGAGCAACGCGTATTCGCCGCCGCGGCGAACGCGGGCGCAGTGGAATGTACCGCCGGGAATGAAAAGCTGCGGGCGCATGTCGGCCGCCAGATCGGGACCGACGACGCGCACATCACTCGTTCCGTCAGGGTAGAGGAGAAGCACTTCGAGCGGGTCGCCGAGGTAATGGTGGTACATCTGGTCCGAGCGGATGCGATGGAGCTGCACGCCCGCTTGGGGCGTCACCAGGAAATACAGCACGTTTCCCAACGAGCGACTTCCCGCATAGCCGGCCGGCAACGCCGACGACGGAATTTGCAGACTGCTGCGATAACTCTCGTCGATAAAGCCGCAGGTAGCACGCTCCAGCTTGAGAAGCTTAATTATCTCGGACGCGGAAAGCGCCATGGCGAGGGCCCTTTCAATTCATGCCGATTCCAACTCGGCCGACAGTTCCAGCCATTCCTCTTCAAGCTCGGCCAGCTCGGCGGTGAGATCGGCGAGCTGCGTGTGCAGTCGTTGGGCTTCGGCCGACTCGGTGACGGCGAGCAGGCGTTCGCTCACGCCGCGTTTTTCCTCATCGAGCCGCACAATCTTGCGCTCCACGGCTTTGAGCTTTTTCTGGGCATCGCGATCGGCCCGGGCGCGGGCCTTGCGATCGACGACTTGCTCGCCATTGGTCGGAAGACTGGGCGACGTGGCTGTACCGTGCGGCGCGCGGAGGCCAGAATCGATTTCGCTTTGCACGCGGTACACGTATTCGTCATAGCTGCCGGGATAGCTAGCGACGCGGCCAGCGCGGACTTCGATCACGTGCGTGGCCACGCGGTGCATGAAGTGGCGGTCGTGGCTCGTGAAGACAACAGCTCCCTCGTAACCGCACAGCGCTTCAGCGAGCGCCTCGACCGATTCTACGTCGAGGTGATTGCCCGGCTCGTCGAGCACGAGCACGTTGTGCTTCTGCAGCAGCAGGCCGGCGAGCACGAGGCGTGCCCGCTCGCCGCCGCTGAGCACTCGAATGCGCTTCTCGATCAACTCTCCGCTGAACAGCAGGCTGCCGGCGACGTCTTTGATCTGCTGCGTCGTCGTCAGTGGCGCGGCATGATACTCGAGGTATTCGAGCACGGTCTTGGCTTCGGGAAGCGTCGTGTAAACGTGCTGCGCGTACACACCGACCTGGCAGCCATAACCCCACGTAAACTCGCCGGAAATCGGCGGCAGCGAGCCGCAGATCGTGCGCAGGAACGTCGTTTTGCCCTGGCCGTTGTCGCCCACCACGCCCACGCGTGTGCCGTGGTCGATTTCGACGTGCACGTCGCGGGCGACCGTGTGGTCCGGATAGCCAATGGCCAGGTGCTGCGTGCGCGCGGCCGGGCCTTGGCGGGGCTCGATGTCGGGGAAGCGAAACCGCACGGTCGACTCGGGGCCTTCAATGTGGATCATCTGAAGTCGTTCGAGCTGCTTCGCCTTGCTCTTCGCCTGGCTTGCGGTGCTGGCCTTAGCGCGGTTTTTGGCGATGAACGTTTCGAGCTGCCGACGTTTGGTAAGCGTGGTCGCATTCACGCGTCGGTCGTGCTCGCGTCGCTCCTCGAGGTTAGCAAGGTAGGCGTCGACGTTACCCGGATACATCGTGAGTTGGCCGCGCGAGAGCTCCAGCGTGTGGCTGCACGTTCGCTTCAGAAACTCGCGGTCATGCGAAACGATCAGGCAACCGGCGCGGAAGTCGCGCAGAAACCACTCCAACAACATCTGCGTGCGCAGGTCGAGGAAGTTCGTCGGCTCATCGAGGATGAGCATGTTTGGGTCTTGCAGCAACAGGGCGGCGAGCTTGGTGCGCGTCTGCCAGCCGCCGGAGAGCTCGCGCACGGGGCGGTCGAGCATGGCGTCCGGGAATTGAAATTGCCAGGCCACTTCGCCACAGCGCCAGTCGGGCTGGCCGCTGTCGCGCATAAGAAAGTCGCGGACCGTTTCGTTGTCCTTGAACGGATCATATTGCCGCACGTAGCCCAGCCGCAAGTTGCGGCCGCGAACGACTTCGCCCTTGTCGAGCTCTTCTTCACCGAGCAGCATGCGACACAGCGTGGACTTTCCCGCGCCGTTGCGGCCGATGAGGCCGACTTTCTGGTCGTCGGCCAGGGCGCAGCTCGCGCCGTCGAGCAGCGCTTGGCCGCCGTAGCGTTTGTGGGCGTCGATGAGTTGCAGGACGACGGGCATGGACCGAGCAATGACGAATGACGAATGGCAAATGACGAATTCGCGTCGGCGGCCACGCCGAATCTACTGGGGCACGCGTCGACTTCGCCAACCAATGATTGCCAACAGCACGCAGCACGTCAAACACACAACAGCGAACCAGTCGCCGAGTTCGACATACAAACTGCGCATGTGGCCGAGCTCGACGTTGGCCAGGATGACATCGGGTTGTTGTCGCGGACTTTGGGCGCGGACGACGCCGGTGCGGTCGATCCACGCCGAAATACCCCCGTTGGCGGCAATCACCAGCGGCCGGCGCGCTTCGACCGCGCGGAACACGCCGCACGCCAGGTGCTGGTCGAGCTCGCTGGAGCCCCAGTACCAGGCATCGTTGGTCACGTTGATCAGCACGTCGGCCGGCACGCTGCCGCCCGCGAGTGCTCGCGCTTGGCGACGCATCACGTGCGGAATCACCGTTTCATAACAAATACTAGGGGCGTAAAAGTGACCGTTCAATCCGAAAACGACCGGTTCGCGGCCGGCGTCGATTCCACCGGTCAGCGGCGTGAGTCGGTACAGGAACGGCAGATACTCGGCAAATGGGATGTACTCGCCGAACATCACGCGGTGAATCTTGTCGTATGTGCCGATGATCGTGCCTTCGCGGCCAACGAGGGCGGCCGAGTTGTAGCGATGCGGGCGCGGCGGTTCGGCGTCAGGCTTGGCGGAGGCGTCGTAGTGGGCGCGATCGATGCCCACGAAAACCGGCGTGCCCAGACGCTTCACGAGACTCGCCAAGTCGCTCGGACCAATGGCGGCGATTTCTTGCTTCGTATTCGGCACGCCGGCGGGCAAATGGAAATCGGCGTCGAACGTCACCAGACCAGTGCGGAACATCGTTTCGGGCCAAACCAGCAAGTCGATTGGTCGGCCATTGCGTGCGGCCGTGGCGACGGCTTCGTCGGAGAGTTTCAAATACTCGTCCATGATCTGCCGTTCGCGACTGGGATCGAATTTCCATTCGGCCAGGCTATTGCCTTGAATGAGCGCGATGCGGACCGTGTTCGCTTCGCCAGCGTCGATTCGCTGCGACTCAGCCAGGCGAAAGTGACCGTAGATGAGCGTGGCCGCCAGCAGCAGCACGGCCGGCAGGATCGCAAGCGGATGGATGGAAACACGCCGATCAACTGATTTCGGATTGCCCGCCGCGGCGGGCAATCCGAAATCCGAAATCCGAAATACGGAAACGATGCAGGCGGCCACAAGCATGATGACAACATCGACGCCATACTCGCCGACAACGTCGCTGATTTGAATCAACTGCGTCCAGCGCACTTGGGTGTGCGCGAGCGACGCCATCAGGAAGCCCGTCAGCAGGTGCGCGCGAGCCAGTTCGAGGCCGGTCCACACGATCGGCGCGGCGAGCCAGAGCGGCACGCCGACCGGATGCACGGCCACGCGCGACAAACCGACGAAGACAGGCAGATAGAAGGCGAGGTACCCGGACAGCGCGATCCAGCCGAGGCTGGTCGCGGGGTGCGGCAAGCGCAGCCAGTGAATGGACATCATCCAGAACGCGAAACCGGCCAGGTACAACGCGCCGTACGGGCGTCGGCCGGGAAGCGACTCTTTCTGGATGAGCAGCAGCCAGGGAATCGGTGCGATCCAACCCAGCCAGCCGAGCGAAAGCGGCGGAAGCGCGGCCCACAACAACAGGCTGCCGATAAGCGCGGTCGGGAGCGTGGACCGATACCAGGACGACTGTGGCGGCGTGACGCTGTTCATTCGCTTCACGGCTCCGCCGCCAGGTGCTGCTCAATTCTCTCGTGCATCTGCGGAACGGCTGTGCGAATGGCGGCCGAAGTCGCCCCTTCGTTCAACACGTCCAAAAGTGGCTGCCATAAGCCGATCGGCAGTCCAGAGCGCGGTCCCAGGTCGGTGATCGACTTCGACAAAGTTTCGACCGCCTTGGAGCCTGGGGTGTTGAGAACCCGTAGGAGATTCGTTCTCAATGCCAGCCGGAAAATGGCGTCGTGATCGTCGCCGAAGTCGTTGGCGAGCTTGGGGCCGATTGCCTTCTCTTGATCAAGCATGTAGCTGAGCACCTCTCGGGAGGCTGAGTCGGGCGTCGCCGTGGCCGGGCGTTCTGGTAATGCGGCCAGAGGGATATTCAGCGATTCGGCCATGGTCTGAGCCTCGTCGAACCACTTCGGAACGTTTTCGGCCGCGATGCCGCGGTCGTTCGCGAGTGCGGCCAGGCTGAACCTGCTTCCCAGAATCCACGCGGCACGCTTCGTGCTGATGGCGGCTGGCGTAGACTCGTTCGTTGCCGATTCGGGCGTTTCGGTCGCAGTTGGGTCCGTTGGCGGTGCTTCAGCCGGTGTCCCTGGCGGCGTCGTGGGATTGCTTTCGACCTTCGCGGTATACCGTTCGCCGACGGTCGGTGCGGGCTGGGGTTGCGGGCTCGGCGCATCGCCCACGGCGGCAGGCGGCGCTGGCGTCGTGCTCGACTTTGCTGTCTCCGGAAAGGTTCCCCGGTACTCGATTTTCTCCCAGCAGCCCCCACCCGCGCAGACAGCGGCGGCGCAATAAAGCATTGCGATGTAAATTCCCGTATGATGATACCGGCGATTTCCCATGCTCTTATTTTATTGACCGTTCAAAACAATGAAACGCCAACATCAGCTGGTGCTGATCGCTTCCACTTTGGCGTTTTCATGGCTTGCCATGCAAGCGGTCCACGAGAGTGGGCATGTTGTCGGTGCATTTCTCAGCGGTGGCCGGGTGGACCGCGTCGTTTTGCACCCAGCGACAATCTCGCAAACGCGACTATCGGACAATCCTCATCCGCTCTTTGTCGTTTGGATGGGACCGATCGTTGGCGTTGCGGCCCCGCTTGTTGCCATGATCGCGGCGCGAGTCTGCAAGGCGCCTGGATGGTATCTGTTTCAATTCTTCGCCGGATTCTGCCTTGTGGCAAACGGCGCGTATTTGGGTTTCGGATCGTTGGGAGAGATCGGTGACGCCGGCGACATGCTTCGTTATGGCATGCCAATTTGGTTGCTTTGGTTATTCGGATTGGTTACTCTTCCATTAGGGTTACTCTTGTGGAACCACCTCGGACCACATTTTGGATTAGGCACACGCGGCGGACAAGTGAGTGCGGTCGCTGCATATACTATGCTGGGCCTTACCGTGGCGACTGCAGCGCTAGAATTGGTACTGTCGCCGGTTAACTAGAAGCAGTTTCATACTGGGAGGGCGAGGCTCCGGCCGAGCCTAACGCTACACGGACGCCGCTCAGCAGGAGCTTCGCCCTCCCAACCACAGTGGAGCAATTCAATGGCACAGCCACAAAAGGGCGCTGGGCGCAAGCCGGCAACGAAGTTCGCGAACCTGCGCAAGAAAATGGACCAGAGCAAGATGCGAGCTAAGGTGCAGACGATGCACGTGCGGAAGAGCGGGAATCGGTAGGACGGGTTCCGGGCAACCAAGTATGGAGCGCCGCACGCCTGGTCGCTGAAGCGACCAGGCCGTAGCGAGCACCGAGACGGACTGGTCGGTTACTTGGACTGAGCTAGTCGAAGTCAGCGACCAATTAGAGTAGCGTGCGAGCGGCGCTGCGTATGCAATCGAGGAGGCCGCGGAGGTCGTCTTCGGTCGTGAGGGGGTTCATCATCGTCGTGCGCAGGATGGTGCGGCCGTCGAGGCGGCTTTGCACCAGGTAGAATTCGCCCGATTCGATGACGGCCCGGCGTAGCTGGAGTTGGAACGCGTCGATTTTTTCGACCGGCGCATCGCGAAGCTCGGGCGGCTCGTAACGGAATACAACGATGTTGCACTGCGGCTCGTGGAGCGGCACGAAGTCGTCGGTCGCTTCGAGCAGGGCATGAAATTTCTGGGCGAGGTCGATCGTGACATCGACCAGGTCGGCAAAGATCTGCGGGCCGAGCAATGACCAGATGCCCCACACGCCGAACGCGGCGGAACGCTTGGTGCATTCCAGGTTCACGATGCCGCTGTCGTAATCGCGGAGCTCGGTCGCGGTCGGATCGAACAAGTACGGCGCGTCCTGATGAAATGTGGCGATGCGGTGCTCGCGATTCTTGTAGAAAAGCATCGCGCAGAGTGCCGGTACGAACATCATTTTATGCGCGTCGCAGACGATGCTGTCGGCCTGTTCGATGCCGGCCAGCAAGTGGCGGTGCCGCTGACTGAAGACCAGGGCGCCCCCGTGGGCCGCGTCGACGTGCAGCCACACTTTGTGACGGCGACACACGTCGGCAATGTCCGCGAGGGGGTCGAAGGCGCCGATCGGCGTTGCGCATGCCGCGGCGGAAACGGCGATTATTGGAGTGCCTCGCGCGCGCAAATCGCTTAACGTGCGATCCAATTGATCGGGATCCATACGGCGGCGTTGGTCGAGCGCGGCAGGGATGATTTGGTTCGTTCCCAAGCCCAAGATGCCCGCGGAACGCGTGACGGAATAATGCGCATCGGCTTGAGCTACGAGCACGGGTGCGGGATTGCGGCCGGACAAGCCCGCACTCCAAGCGTCGCCGAGCGTAACGTTGCGGGCCGTGAGCAGGCCGGTGAGATTCGCCAGGGAGCCGCCGGACGTGACTAATCCTGCGAATCGGCCCGACGTGAATCCAATGCGTTCACCGACGGCGTCGATCACCGCGTGCTCGACGGCAGTCGCCCACGGTCCCATTTCATAAATCGCCATGCACTGGTTTGTGATGGTGCCGACGAGATCGAACAGGCCCGCGAGCGGAATCGGCGCGGGGACTTGGTGGCCGACGTAGTGCGGATGATGCAGGTTCTGGCCACGGGCGAGGGTTTCGCGCGTGAGGGCGGCGATGCGAGAAGTGATGGATGCGACAAGCGAACCCTCCCCTAACCCCTCCCTAGGAGGGAGGAGAAATTCATCGAGCAGGCGGCGAGCTTCGCGTACTTGCGCGGCCGGTTCGTTCCAATTAAGCACTTTGGCGTCGCGCGATTCGACATTGTGAAAATGCTCGGCGAGCACGGCCATCAATTGGGTGCCGGCGGCCTCGAGCGCGGCCGGATCGTAGGCGGCGGCGATGCGCTGTCGGGCGGCTGTAAGATCGTTCGCGCTGGCGAGCATGCTTTGGTGCAGGGTCACGGATGATTCAGATAGTTTCGACGTGGCCGTCGACGCTAATGGCCGTTGGCATTGCCGGTCGGCTTGAGCCGTTTGTATTCGCCGGCGATCCAGCGGGGGATATCCACTTTGTACCATTCGGAGAAGCGGCTTTCACTGGGGCCGCCGGGGAGATTCGTCCAGGCCTCGTCGGCGCCCATGCTAGTCACGAAGTGGTAGGTGGGGGCGAACGTGGTTTCGCGCGTGGCCGTGGTCATGAGGTGGCCCTGGAACACCGTGCCGGCGCATCCGGGCATGGCAATCTGGCGCGAGCGGAAGCCGAGCAATCGGCCGGCGCGGCCGCTACCGAAGAAGCGGTTCACGAAGTGAAACGTATTGAACTCCGACCAGGGGAGCACCGGTTCGAGTTGAGCGAGCTCGGCGGCGCGCTGCACGAGGGCTTTCTTGTTCCGGCCGCGCCACCAGGAAGACGTCACCTTGCGCAGCGTGCGGTCGATGGCGGTGAGGACCATGGTGGAGTATCCCATCCGCGTGCAAAGGTAAAACATCCGCCGCCAGCCGATGCCTTGCTCATTGCCGAAAACCTGCAGCACAACGTGACGGTAGAAGTGTTGAAACAGCGTGGCCTCGGTGCTCGCTGGCGTGTATCGGCAGTCCCACGCGGACAGCTTTTCCTTGAGTGGGCAGTCGTCGACGAGCGCGAGAAGCACCGGGAGGAGATCGCGGGCCTGCAAACTCAACACGTCGTACTGCAGGTTCTGCATGTCTTCGACCGTCGCGCGCGGCAGCTCGGTGAGCCGCTCGACAATGCGGCGCTTGCGATAGTCGGGCTGCGCGTGAGCGTGCAGTGGCGGTCCGTCGCGACGGTACAGCTCTTCATTCGCGCTGGCGACGAAGCCAATGGCCGGGTCGTATTCGCGCGGCAGAAGATCAACTCGCACGCGGCCCTGCCAATGATTGGCCATGTCCCAAGCGGCGACGGGCATGATCCCCGAGTTGCCGTTGCCGCGCATCGGCAGCCAGCCGCAGGCTTGCAGGCCGATGTGGCCTTCCGAGTCGGAGAAGACCCAAACGAGCGACGGGTGAGGGCAGACGCGGACGCGTTCCATCGCTTCCGCCGTGCTCTTGGAATCGATCACGTCGAGCCAGGCGCCGATCGCCCGGCCGCCGTCGGATTGCTCGCCGATCCAGGCGACGGACAGATACTTGCCGCGACCATCGGCCGGGTTCGGCGTGCGGCTAAGAATGCCTTGTTCGTTCTCATACACGTCGAGGATAACCGGCTCATCGCCCTTGCGACGGATAATTTCCTGGCGGTGCTGAAAGTCGAACCAGCGATCGCCGCGCCGATATTGCCAACCGGTGGCGCCGCCGGGACGGCAGTCTTCGATGAAGTAGTCGCTGGTGTCGGCGTGCATGTACGTTACGCCCCAGGCCAGGCGATTCGTGCGTCCCACCGCCATGATTGGACAGCCGGGAAGTGTGGCGCCCATGGCGTACTTGCCGTCGCCCCAATTGAGCGCGATTTCGTACCAGATCGACGGCAACCGGTTGACTTCCAAGTGTGGATCGGACGCCAGGAGCGCGTGCCCGCTGGCGCTGCGCGACGGGCTCACTGCCCAGGCGTTGCTGCCAGCGAGGCGCGGCAGGTCGGCGAGCAGCTCCAGCGCTTCGTCGGAGAGGCGCTTGGCGATATGGATTTCGCGGAGCGGCTCGAAGTCGATGCCATCCAAGTACGGATGGAATAACTCGCGGAGACGTTCGTCGTCCACGCCAAGTTGAATCAGCTCGAGGAGCAGCCTTTCGTTTTCCTGTTCGACGATCGAGAGGCCGGCAAAGCTCAGCAGCTTGCCGATAAGCATGACGGAGACAGGCTCCCAAGGCCGCGGGCGAAAGCCGGTGACCCACATCGGCAGCGTGCGGCCGGAGTCGATGAGTCCGTCGTTCACGCCCTGGCAATACCAATCGAGCTGCTCGCGGGTGTTTTCCGGCAGGCGGCGAAATTCGCGGTCGAGGTCGCGATACAGGCCGGCGCGGCGAAGAAAGATGTCCATCTCCAGAAGCTCGCGCTTGTTGGCGATGCGTTCGGCCGCCTGGCCGCTGGCCACGGCGCGGGCGAAATACACCTGCGTGGGGCGGTCGGTGGCATGCATGTAACCCCAGGCGTAAAGCGCCTCGCGCCAAGAGGGCGCTTGAATGTGCGGGACGCCGTTTTCATCGCGCGCCGCCGAGAAGTCGTACCGCGCCGCCTTGGTTGGGATCCGCTCCATGCTAGAAGTGTATCTCAGGCCTGCGAATCTAGGAACGAGAGATCAGCAATGAGTGGCACGCCTTCCAGTCCGCGAAGGGCGTGGCACGAAGCGTTGATTCCACGCCCATCGAACACTCTGGGCGTGCCACCCTGAGAATAGCGGCGTGCACCGGGAGCGCAGCACCGGGGTGGCAGACGCGGAGACAAGAGCGAGGCGCTTAGAAATGCGACTCAAGGAAGATTATTTCTTGCGGTGGCGAATTTTGGCTCGCATGCGGCGCTTCTTGCGCCCCTGCTTTCGCCGACCCTTACCTGATTTTCTCGTGCCCAAGGCATTCTCCGATTCTTAATATGGAACGATTGTACCCAACGTGCATCGACGCGACAGGCGACTGCTCGAACCTTTAATTCTATCTACTACAGGCGGCCAGACGCAATAGCGGCGATCGAATGTAGTCATCTCGCTCCGCGAGATGTATTTCCTCTCGCGGAGCGAGAGGACTACACATTGAACAGGAAGTGGCACACGTCGCTGTCGTGCATTACGTACGACTTGCCTTCGAGGCGCATCTTGCCGGCTTCGCGAATTGCTTTCTCGCTGCCATATTGCACGAGGTCATCGACGGAATACACTTCGACGCGGATGAATCCGCGCTCAAAATCGCTATGAATGACGCCGGCCGCTTGGGGGGCCGTGGCGCCCATGGGAATGGTCCAGGCCCGAATTTCCTTTGGTCCGGCCGTGTAATAGCTTTGCAAACCTAAAAGCCGATACGCCGCGCGGGCCAGCACGGCGAGCGCCGGCTCTTCGAGTCCGACGCTGTGCAGCATTTCCGACCGGTCCGGCTCGTCGAGCTCGGCGATCTCCGCTTCCAGCCGCGCGCTGATCGGCACGACCTGACTTCCCTCGGCCTCGGCCCGCTGCCGCAACTTTTCAACCATCGCGCTTTTGCCGGCGAGATCATTCTCGCCAACGTTTGCCACGTACAACACGCGCTTGGCCGTCAACAGTTGCAGATCGCGCAGTAGCCGCGCGGACGTTGGGTCGTCGTACGAAAGGCCGCGGACCGGCTGGGCATCGCTCAGTCGCGCTTGGCATTCGTTGAGGATTTCCAGGCGACGCTTGGCCTCGGGGCCGCCCGTGCGGACCGTCTTTTCAGCGCGGTCGATCATGCCTTCCACCGATTGCAGATCGGCCAGCATGAGCTCGGTTTCGATCGTGTCGACGTCGCGAATGGGGTCGATGTTCCCCTCGACGTGCATCACGTTTTCGTCCTCGTAACAACGGACGATATGCAGGATGGCGTCGACGTTGCGCAGGCTGCCGAGGAATTTGTTGCCGAGCCCTTCGCCCCGCGACGCGCCGCGCACGAGGCCGGCGATATCCACCAATTGAAAAATGGCGGGAATGATTTCCTGCGTTTCGATGTAACGGTTGATCGTGGCCAGGCGAGGATCGGGAATGGCAACGGCGCCGATATTGGCTTCGATCGTGCAGAACGGGTAATTTTCGCTGGCGATACCCACGGCCGTGAGGGCGTTGAACAGCGTGCTCTTCCCCACGTTCGGCAATCCGACAATGCCTGCTTCCATTTCCGATGGTCCCGAATCTTTTCGAAATTTCGTTCTGTTGTGAGCCTTTATTTACGCTTCTCGGGCACGCGTCAATGGCTGTGTAGCTGGTGTGTAGCTGGACTCGCAAGAGTTCAGCACGCTTCGGACACGTCTGAATTCTTGCGAATCCAGCTACCCCGTGATAAGTCGAAGTGGCATACGGGGACGAGTCGACCACGATCTCGCATAGCCGGGCGCCCGGCGAACGGTAATAATAGGGCGGGCAACGGCCGCGCTGCCGGCCTTGCGGATGATCGCCGACTTTTTTGGGAGAATCGACGCATGTTCCGTCATTATTGGTCCGTGCGAGCACTGGCTTCGTTGTTGTCGCTCGTTGTGCTCAGTTTTGCCTCGGCGCGCGCGGAAAACGAGGGCCAAGAGGACCTGGACAAGGCCACGCAACTGAAGGTTGCGGCGGAAACGCTCGACGACCTAGCCGAAGTGATCGAGCGTCTGGACGCCTCGCTAGAAAAGGGTCTCGACAAAGAGAACGAGGAGCTTGCCCGGCAATACTTGGTGTCGACGCTCATGCAGCGTGGATCGATGTTCTCCGCCGCCGCGTTCAACATTCCTGCTCAGGATCCGCAGCGCAACATGCGGATGATGCAATTGCGATCGTGGGCGCTCACCGATTTGCAACGGGCGCTGGAGCTCGACAACAAGCTGTGGGACGCGCAGCTTCAAATCGGCAAGTTGCAGTTGCAGCCGTTGGGCGACAGCGGCGCAGCCCGCCGGGCGTTCTCGCAAGTTATCAAAGGGGCAGATGCCACCCCGGAACAGAAGGCCGAGGCCCTCGCGCTGCGCAGCGCCCTGCAATCCGACGAGCAAATGCGGCTCGAGGACCTCAACAAAGCGGTCGAGTTGGTTCCGAAGAAGGCAGACTACTTGCGCGTCCGGGCTCAGTATCTGTACGGCAAGGAGAAGTTTGACGAAGCGCTGGCCGACATCGATCAGGTACTGAAGCTCGAGGCGGATCACGCCGCCAATCACGAGCTGCGGGGAATGATCCTGCTTGGGTTGGAGAAGTACGATGATGCGCTGGCCAGCTTCAACCGGGCCAGCGAATTGGAGCCCCAGGCGGCATTGCCCTATCAGCGTCGGGCCGAGCTGTACCGACAGAAGGGCGACTTGGAGAAGGCGGTCGAGCAACTGACCAAGGCGCTCGAACTTTCGCCGGATAGTGTGGCAACGCTGCTGATTCGCTCCGCCGTTTACTACGAGTTGAAGCAGACCGACAAGGCGCTGGCGGACATCGAGCAGGCGATCCGCGTGTCGCCGCGACGTGCCGAGCCTTACCTGATGCGCGCCGAAATTTACGCGGCGACCGACCGCCTGGACGAGGCGATCAAGCAGCTTGAGGAGCTGTTGCAGCAAGCGCCGGGAAACGTTCCGCTGCTCAGCCGATTGGGTAGTTTTTACCTGATGGCCGGCCGGCCACGGAAAACGATTGAAACGCTCACGCAAGTGATCCAGCAGGAACCGGAGAACTTCAACGCGCTGCGGTTCCGGGCGGACGCCTACCTGAACATCGGCCAGCATGCCGAGGCGATCGCCGACTTCGATAAAGCGCTAGCTCTCGATGAAGACGATGAGAGTTTGCTGAATAACTTCGCCTGGGTGCTGGCCACTTCGCCAGACGACAAGCTGCGCAACGGCAAGAAGGCGGTAGAACTGGCCACGAAGGCGTCGGAAAAGACCGGCCATCAAACGCCGCACGTGCTTAGCACGCTGGGGGCCGCCTATGCGGAAACGGGCGACTTTGAATCGGCCAAGAAGTGGTCGCAGCAGGCGGTGGAATTGTCGAAGAAGGCGGTCGAGGCGGCCGAGAACGATGCAGAACGAGCGAAGCGGAAAACGGACCTCGAACAGCTGCAAAAGGAGTTGACGAGCTACCAGGAAGGCAAGCCGGTGCGCGAGCGGCAAACGGCCGTAGAGGCGGCGGAGAAATCGGATAAGAACGAGGATCCGCCCGCGACCGACGACAAATTTACTCCCAACGACGAACCCGGCGCCTCGGATAGCACCGCTGATTTCTGACGAATGTAGTCCTCTCGCTCCGCGAGAGGAATCCGTCTCGCGGAGCGAGACGACTACAAAGGCGCTACTTCACTTCTTCCATGTAGCGCACGAACTTCGTCTCGAACATCTTCATCTCGCGGCCGAAGATGTCCTGGAAATCGGCCATGCGTTCGGCCGGCGGATAGTCGCTGAACGGCGGCCTGTCGGCCGCTTTCGCGAGGTACGCGGCGTACAATCGCGGCTGCGTTTCGCACAAGTAAAACGACAGTGCCCAGGCCTCGGCATACGCGCCGCTTGGATCACTGCGAAATGCGCCATCCGAGGCAAGCAGTGCGGCAATCGCCCCGGGCTTTCGCCGCGTGGCGGCGTATTCGTGAAATTCCTGGAGCCGCCCGCGGTTCACGCGATCGGCCTGCGACAGGTCGTATTGTGAATTCCAAACCCCGCGCGCCTCGAACATCGTGGCCAACCCTTCGACCATCCAGCGTGGCGCGGCCGTGAAGCGCTTGTGAACGCCAACATTGTACGCCGTTTGATGCGTTGCTTCGTGGATGATGGTATCGGCGTTCTCCGACCAGTCGGCACCGCCAGCCCCGGACGTCACGTCGAATAAAAACACGCGGTTCGAAACCGGGTCGTAATGGCCGAGCGTGTTGGGCCGCATCGGCGTGCCGCTGGCCGCGGCGTGCCGATAATACTCGGCCTGCTCGCGAAATACGACCGCCACCAGCGGATATTGCGGCTCGGCCAGCTTGAATCCGCGCACGCGGAAGTAGTGCTCAAAGCGGTTGTACAATTCTTCAAACCGGTTGGCCCACTGATCGCGCTCGCCCTGTGGATGAACGATCAAATAATGCCGCGTCGTGGAAGTATCAAACCGCCTGTTGAACTCCTGTTGCAGCGCCGTCTTCATTTCCGAGGGCGAGTACCCGAAGAATCGCGGGCTGGTCTTTTTCGCTTCCGTGGCC
>JAKEIB010000186.1 GCA_022614705.1 Planctomycetota bacterium
AACTTGTTGAAATCCTAAGAGTTAACCGAAGTCACTCCGGCGTTAGCCGGACAGTAGTGCGTCTACATAACGAATTCGGGCAGCAAATATCATCGTGCGGGTTGCCGCTATCTCGCCAAGAGCAGTATTCCAATCCCGCTAGATCAAGCTGCGGATCGCTATTCACCTTGCCGCGTTTGTCATCCGCCCTTAGCCGGTGACACGCACTCCGATGCTGCTGCGCCATCCTACGCTACGCCGTCAGCAGCATCGTCGGTTGACCGCAACCCGCATGGGGAGAAAGTAACGGGACATACCGCCACGGGTATTCCCATATTCACCGGCCCAAGGGGCGGACGGTATCACTACAGCAGGAGCGGCAAAAAAGTGTACGAACGTAAGAAGTAAGACGGGAGCAAATCCGGTATTACGCCCGATGCGTATGGCTTAATACCACATGACCGATCGCCACGCTCGATTGCTCCGTTTGCTCGCCGATCTCGACCAGCAGATTGCCAAAGCCGAGCGGCTAACAGCTATTGCGCCCAACGATGAAACACTGTTGCGGGCGTCTACGCGATTTACTACACGGGCAATCATCCTGAGTACCGCCCGATAGCCGAGCGAAACCGCAACGATCAATTCGCGTTGCCAATCTATGTCGGCAAGGCGATTCCAGCCGGTGCAAGGCGTGGCGGACTTGGCTTGGGAATCCGGCCGGGACGCGCGTTGTATGGTCGTCTTGCGGAGCATGGTCAATCGGTTGAGGAAGCAACGAACCTTGACCGTGCGGACTTTTTCTGTCGCTATTTGGTTGTCGATGATATTTGGATTCCACTTGGCGAGTCACTTTTGATTCAACGATTCTCGCCGGTCTGGAATACAACCATAGACGGTTACGGCAACCACGATCCGGGGAGCGGTCGCTATAATCAACAGCGTTCGGCATGGGATACAATACACCCCGGCCGAGATTGGGCCACGCGATGCCAGCCGAATCAGCGTAGCGAAGCTGACATACTGGAAACCTTACGGGCAGCCGTGGTAGCTATTCCGCAAGTCGGCCAGCCTTAACCTTAGTATCGCAATGGAAACCGTCAACGTATCGGTTACGCTCCGCCGCGTCACGAAAGACGATGCTCAATATGCCATCGACTCGATGGAGGAAATTTTCAACGAGTACGATGTACCCGATGAAACCCGCCTATCGCTTTGGGGGTATTATCAGATTTTCGCCAGCGACGTGCTGATACGGTTCGGGGAATTCAACCCCGAAATTGGATACCCGGAACACAACGGACGGGACTGAGGGCTTCATTTACCAAATTGGCAGCCACAGAATGCCCCAGGAATTGCGCCGACGGGTCTAGGCGACTGGTGATACGCCCGGATTTTTTCTCGGCTGCCGCCAAGCTAGAATGGGGCTACCGGGTACTGCCCGGACTGTGGCGCGAAGCTGAGTATCAAGCGCACCGGAGTGTCGGACATGTGTAACGCTCGAATTGAGCCACTTAATCAATCTCTTTCGTTGCTGCGAAGCCGACTCGTGGATCACCCGGTTTATCGTTGTCTGACGAATATCGACGGGGTGAGGCGCTTCATGGAACATCATGTGTTTGCCGTATGGGACTTTATGTCGCTGCTCACCTACTTGAAGTGCTGCTGTTCCTGCGTCGAGATACCGTGGGTGCCGAAAGGAGAACCGGCGCTGCGGCGGCTGATTAACGAAATCGTATGCGGGGAAGAGAGTGACCGGCTACCTAATGGTCGGTGCGTCAGCCATTATGAACTATATCTACAGGCGATGCGGGATGCTGGGGCCGAGACTCAACAAATTGAGCGCTTTGTTTGTGCGGTACAGTCGAAGTGCAGCATCGCCGAAGCGCTTGAGCAAGCAGGGGCACCGGCCGCCGTGCGACCGTTTGTGCGAACAACCTTTGAAATAATAGCGAGTGACAAACCGCACGCCGTCGCGGCCGCCTTTACGTTTGGGCGCGAGAATTTAATACCACAGATATTTTCGCCGCTGGTCTCTGAGTTGGCCGCTCGATGGCCGGGAAGGCTCGACACCTTCATCTTCTATCTAAATCGACACATTGAATTGGATAGCGACGAACACGGTCCATTGGCGCTCAAACTGGTTTCTGAGTTGTGCGACGATGATGCCCAGAAGTGGCAGGATGCCCAGCAGTCGGCCGTCATGTCGCTTGAGGCCCGCTTGCATTTGTGGGATGCAGTTATGGAATCACTTACCCCACGTCTTTAGGTTCTACTCAATTCTCTGCCAAGTGCTAACGCCAGCTTGGATGACGACGCCGATTGAGGATCGTTCCACCGTCTCAACGGCGAATCGACCATCGCGGGAATTTATCGCGGCAAGCCGTGCGAAATGGTTTTGGTGACTACGCGGCCCGCTGTCCACCATTGGGAGTCCCCCAAGCGAACATCTTGCCAGCTTGGGGGCAATCCGAACTTGTTTTTATCGGCTCGAAGCCGTTGCATCTTTAGCGCCGCCAGTAGGTGCTACAATGGCCGCATGGCCGCCCTGATTCAGAGCTACGCCCTTGCCGGCATAGAAGCCGTCGCCGTGACGCGGTCACGGTCGCACCGTCAAAGAGTATAATCGCCGAATGCGTACTTGAGTTCAATTGTGTCCATCGACTACCTACAAGCGTTCCCCGAATTGGTTGCCATTGGCCGTCAGCAGTTGCAACGGTATTGCGACGAATGGGCGAACCGGCCCATTGCGCGAGAATTCGGCATAGCGCAGGTTTTCGTTGACGACGAATTGCTGCTATCGGTTCACTTGGACGCACGCCAAACTGGCGACATCGTAATCATTCACCTGGATGAACTATTGGGGTACATCGTCGATAACCATTTCCCCGACGCGGAACAGCGACGCGAGCTACACGGTCGCATTCGAGAAGTCCGCCTCAGTGGCCGATTCGGCAATCCCCGTGGACAAGTAATACGTGGCCGGCGAGGTACGCTCTATCTGACTTGCAAAAGTTGCGGGGCTGAAATGGAAACGGAGCAACAAGGCATTGAGGGGTGGACAGTCGAATGCCCGCCGCAACATCTAACGTGTCCCGTATGCGGCATTGCCGACACGTATTACGGTTGCGACTTGCACTTACGTTTGCCGCTGGCCAAACTATGACCGACCGCCGCGCAGAACTCCAATATCGACCAGCAGATTGCCAAGGCTGAGCGCCCAACGATAAGATTCTGTTGGCAACTGGCCGAGTTGCGTGAGGCGGGCAGTCGCAGTACAACGCCCCCCTCGACTACATTCCGACAACATCGACGCTTACTTATCGACCGCGCCGACGCGATTCGACGTGCCTAGCAAGGTGCAAAAGCTGCTTTCCGCGATTGCCCGTCGAAGTCAGCAACCCGGCGAGTGGGTAGGTGTCGCGGACTCGCTTGACTCGACGCTTGCGTATGCAGCTAATGTTGAAGAATTTCTTTACCTCACGGAATACGCGAAAGATTGCGGCTGGATTGAAAAGCAACGATCAGACCAACACAGCCCGTTGGAGTTACGGCTGACGCCTGCCGGCTGCTGACCGCCCGGTCCAGGGCCAATCCGAACTAGCCGCGCTTACGCGGACCAGACTTATCAACCGCCTTGCGGGTCATGCCGACGATAATGGCCTTGGAGCGGGTGGTCAGCAGCCGCCAAGCGTCAATGACGATCGCCAAGTCGGGGTCAACTGCGCCGTTTTCTGCGCCGCCTGTTGACGAAATGTGATTTTTTCTCGACGAGTTGTAGGGTGTTGCTGGTCCTGCATCGCCCAATTTCTAGCCCCCGTCGACCTGTCGCATCGAATCTTCACACGCTATTTTTAGCCGGGTATTGCAGGCACTAAGTCGTCGATTTGCAAGTTGTCGGGGCTGCCGCTGGTCAACGGCTTCGCCGTCGATCATACTGAGAGTAGTCTCCCTTGGGTTTGGCTTTATATGCAAAACTCCATGAAAACTCGCGTGGCCTCGCTTTCTCCACGTCAGCGGCAGATTGTGCGACTTACCAGCCTCGGCTGCACCAGCCATCAAATTGCGTCGATCTTGGGCATGTCGCGCTGGACGGTCGAGAACCATCAATTCCAAGCGAAGGAACGGCTCGGCGTATCGAAGGCGGCAGTCCTTACGCGGATTGCCATCAAGCACAAGATTAGCCCGCTCGACGATCAGCTCTCCGCCGCCGAGCAGAAAAAGCTGGCGCGGAAGGCAGAGAAGGCGAAGCCGTCAAAAAAGTCCGTTCCGCGTAAGGCGGCTCGTCGAAAGGCCCGAAGGTAGCTGGACTCGCAAGAGTTCAGCGGGCGCTGGGCAATCTGAATTCTTGCGAATTCAGCTGCTGTCAGTTCGTTGCTGGCAGACCGCCAGTGCAAACTACCGCGGCGTAAAATCCGTGTCCGCTTCGATGCGAAGCGCGAATTCCGCCAGCAGATCGGCCGATCGGTCGATGTCGTCGAGCGAGATCATCTCCACGGCGCTGTGCATGTAGCGATTGGGCACGCTGATGAGGCCGGCCGCCACGCCGCCGCGGGCCAGTTGGATGGCGTTGGCGTCGGTGCCCGTGCCGCGGCCACTCGCGCCCCATTGCACGGTGATCTCCGCAGCCTCGGCCGCCGCGCGGAGCCGATCGACGACGGGTGGGTTCATATTCGGCCCGCGGTAGATGACTGGCCCGCCGCCCAGCTTGACGTCGCCCTCCTGCGTTTTGTCGATGGTAGGGCAATCCGTGGCATGCGTCACGTCGATCGCCACTCCAACGTGCGGGTTCACGCCGTACGCGCTCGTGATCGCACCGCGCAGGCCGATCTCCTCCTGCACGGTGGAAACGGCGTATAAAGCGACGTTGAGACCGCCGCGCTGCTTCGCGCGGCGAAGCGCTTCCATCGCAACCCACAGACCGGTCTTGTTATCCATGCCGGGCGAATTGGCCAGGCCGTTACGCATCTCCTGGTAGCCCAGCTCGAGTGTTACAGGGTCGCCGATGGCCACCGCCTTCGCCGCCTCATCTCTGTCTTTCGCGCCGATGTCGAGCCATAAGTCCTTTTGCTTCACGACCTGCTTCCGCTCCTCCTGATCCAGCAGGTGGATCGGCTTGCGTGCGATGACCGCCGGCACAGGGCCGTTCGCGGTATAGATCGTCATCCGCTGGCCAATGAGCTGCTGCGGGTCCCAGCCGCCAATCGTGTTCGTGTAGATGTAACCGTTCTCGTTAATGTGCGAAACGATGAGGCCGATCTGGTCAGAGTGGCCGGCGAACATCACCCGTAGCGGCGCGTCCGTGTTGCAACTGGCGATGACGTTACCGTGCAAATCGGTGCGCACGTCGTCGGCGAAATCGACGACGTACCGCCGCACAATCTCCTGCACCGGCTGTTCGTAGCCCGAGGGACTGGGCGTTTCAAGAATCTCTTTGAAAAACTTCTTAGCGGAAAGGTCCATAATTGAGTGTCCGTTGTCAGTCGTCCTTTGTCCGTTGCATTTGGCCGAATGATAGCTGCTAGTGTCTCGGTCCGCAACGGACCACGGACCACGGACACTGACGATGAATGCGGCAATTCTCTAACCGTCGAGCGGGCCAGCCGACGATGATACGCAGCGCCACACGTTCGCAGGGGAGGCCGGGCATGACCGCCAGATTGAAAGCCGCCACGCTCATTCTGTCGTTCTCGCTTGGATTAACGGGCTGCGCGCCGAGTCAATTGTTCTCCTGTATCGATCGCCATTGCTTCATCGCGGATTGGACGAATCACCACAGTTGCGTGAGCTGCTGCCACGGTAATTGCCAGCACGCGCAGCCGATGGTCGAGCACGAGATGCTTGTGCTGGGAAACCAGCCGACGTCCCAGGCGCCGATCAAGTAACGCACCGCAGCTAGCACGGCCGTGCGTCGCCGCGACGCTGTGGATTGCGGCGATTTTACTGAACGGCGGACGCTCCGCTCGACGATGATCTCTATCGCCGACGGCCCAAATTCGACTGGCGCGCTGCGCCGCGTCGGGCAGC
The DNA here is from genome assembly GCA_022614705.1 of Planctomycetota bacterium. Taxonomy (GTDB): domain Bacteria; phylum Planctomycetota; class Planctomycetia; order Pirellulales; family Lacipirellulaceae; genus JABDGM01. The sequence continues at coordinate 6,004 of JAKEIB010000186.1, forward strand.
TTGGGGGGATCTTGTCTACGGGCCGCGCGCACACTCTCCCCCCTCGCGCTCGATGCTCCAGCCAGCGCGGAGGATTCACGAGATGCGAAGTTTTCTGCCGGCCATTGCGTTGGTTCTTGCGCTGTCGTTCGCTACGTCGAGCAGTCTTGCTTACGGATTGTGCGACATCCTGGGCTGCCCCAAAAAGCCCTGCGGCTGTGGCTCCGACGTAAGTTGCAGTTGCGAAGCCGGCTGTGCCTGCGAGCCCGGCTGCGAATGCGATTGTGGCTGCGAAGTTAGCTGCGGTTGCGACCCGGGCTGCGGTTGCGAGCCCGTGTGCGGCTGTGAGCCAGGCTGCGGTTGCGAGCCCGCATGTGGTTGCGGCAGCGGATGCTGCGTCGACGGCCGCCAGTTTGCCGGGCAGACATACAACTGCGAGTGCAAAAGTCACGTGCCTTGGCGCCCGTGTACCGGACCGCATTGTGGCAATACGTGCGAATGTGGTTCCGCGTGTAGCGAACCGTGTGGTTGCGGCACTGGCTGCGAACCGGGCTGCGGCTGCGAACCAGGTTGCGGCTGCGGGAGCTGCTGCGAGCCGTGCGGCCCAAAGAGCCATACGTGTTGCCTGAAGCACTGCGGCTTCTGCGGTCCTTACTACGGCGTGGTGAAACTCTTTTCGCAGTGCTGCGGCAGCGGCTGCGGTTGCAGCGAAGAAGTGTACTGGAGCGAATGGCACAACGACCCGCCGCGCTGCTGCGATCCGTGCGACTGCCACGGCAACTGGATCGGCCCAAGCGCCGGCAGCTACCGGGCGCCGAACGCCCACGCCTATTCGCCAAGTGGCTACCCGGGCGGAACATACGTGGCGACAGGCGGCTCGCCTGTCGGTTACGCAAAGACCAATGCTGCCAATCGGCAGCAAACTGCCCGCCAGGCGGCGCCCGCTCGCCCAAAAACTCAGGCAGCTCGCAGTCGCGGCGCGGCGGCGATTGAGTTTCGGCGCTAGCGATATGTTAGTTGTTAGTGGATAGTTGTTAGTTGGACCATTGATGTAGCTGTGTCCATCTATCAACTAGCCACTAACCACTATCAACGAACTCCAAACAACCGCTTTGCGTTTGCCGTCGTGAGCGCGGCGAATTCTTCGAGCGTCGTGCCGCGGACTTCGGCCAGGCATGACGCTGTATGAGCCACGTGCGCCGGTTCGTTTCGCTTGATCTTGCGGACCGGCTCCGGCGAAAGATAGGGGCTATCGGTCTCGATGAGAATGCGGTCGTCCGGCACGCTGGCGGCGATGGCCCGGAGGTCGGCCGACTTCTTGTAGGTCACCATGCCGGCGAAGCTGATGTAAAGGCCCATCGCCACGCATTCGTCCGCCATTGCCTGGCTGCCCGTGAACGAATGCATCACGCCGTCGAGCGGCCCGCGCTGGCGCGCTTCGCGGAGCATGATGAGGATGTCCTCATCACAATCGCGCATGTGCACAATGAACGGCAGCCCGCGCGCTTGGGATAACCGAATGTGCCGGTCGAAGTAGTCCTGCTGCAATTCGAACGGCGTGAAGTCCCAGTAGCGGTCGAGTCCCGTCTCGCCGATCGCCACGACGCCCGGTTCGTCGAGCATCGCCACGACGCGGTCCCAGTCGCCTGGCTGCGCATCCGCCAAATAATTCGGCTGCATGCCCACGGCCGCGAACACGCCGCCATACTCGGCTGCCAGCTCGATGCACACCTGGCTCGTATCCGCCGAGATGCCAATCGCGATGATGTTCTCAACACCCGCTTCTGCGGCGCGCGCTATTATCGCCGCCCGATCATCTTCAAACTCCGGTTGGTCAAGGTGCGCGTGGGTGTCGAATAGCCGCATGGTCGTGATAAATAGAGGCCGGGCATTGCCGGCGGAGGTGGCCGCCAGGATAACGTCCGTCGCCGCATCGACCCGGTAAGGACGGCCGCGATTGTACCACAATCTAATCGTTGTCGTACGCCGCAGCGCCGTTGCGAACGATTGTGGAGGCGGCTGGATCCGCGCGTAGCTCTTCCAGCGACTCGAGGTGGCCCTTCGCCATGCCGAGCGCTTCGTAGGCGAGAGATTGGGCGGCAGGCGCCAGTCTCAACGCGTCGACACATTGCCCAAGATCGGCGATGTCCTGCTTCTGGCAGTCGATCGCTTCGGCGATAAGATAATCGATTGCCAGGTCGTGCGTGTCGGTGAATTCGATCGGGAACTTACCGGCATCGGGCAGTCCGCCCGCTTCGAAAACGGTTCGGCTCACGCGCTCGGCCAACGCATCCTGCCCGGCGACGATCTCCTCCAGCGTCTCGCTCACATTCTCGCGGCCCAGGGGAATGTACGGCTTCGCGAAGCGCATGTATTGCGCAAACGATCGCCTCAGGATCACGAGCACGCGGTTCAAGACATCGATGGTTTCGGGTGAGGACATGCGTCGAGCGCTTCGTCGGACTGGTCGCTTAAGCGACCAGTCCGTGGGGCGTTTACATCAGAAACGTTTACATCAATAGATACTTGCTCGCTTGTTCGGCGATGTGTTGCACAGGCACTGGGTAAATGCCATAGATCACCACCGGCAGCGCAACAATGAAAACATACGCCGCGGGCAGCCCGCCAATCGATAGCGGGCCGCGGGCGGCTGGCTCCGGGTCGATGCACACGGTTTTGGCTACGCGCAAGTAATAAATCAGCGAAATGACCGTGTTGATGCCGGCGATCACCAAGAGAGCGATCATCCACGGGCCGCTGGCGGCGACCAGGGCGTAAAACACGAGCAGCTTTCCAAAAAAGCCGGCCAGCGGCGGCAGGCCGAGGAGGCTGATCATGATGATCGTCAGCATGACGCTTGTGACGGGCGCGCTGCGAATGAGGCCGCTGTAGTCGGCGATCTCTTCGCTGCCGATTGCGTTTCGCAGGAAGGCGACGATCGCAAATGCACCCAAGTTCATGAACACGTAGACGCCGAGATAGAACACGAGCGCGGCCACGGCTGTGCGTGCGCCATCCGGGTTGTCGCCCGCGAGCTGCACGGCGGCGGCGACCGCCATCATCATGTAGCCCGCGTGAGCGATCGTGGAGTATGCGAGCAGGCGCTTGATGTTGGTTTGACCGTAGGCGGTGAGGTTGCCGAACGTGCAGGTGACGGCGGCGACCACCGCGAGTAGCTGCACGATGAACGAGCGGACGGGGGAGAGCGGCGTTGATTTGGCGTTGGTGGGCAACGTGGGCGCCGCGGCCGCGACTCGACTGAGCTCGCCGAAGTCTGAAGCGGCCTCGCCGTCTGGCGATAGCAAGAGTGATACGGCCTGGGCGGGGACGGCGCGATGCGCGACGGGCGGCTCCGGGTTGACTTCGCCGGCGGTGCTTACGCCGAGCGCCACGCGAACCAAGAGCGCCATCGCGGCGGCCTTTGAGGCGACGGAGAGAAACGCATCCACCTCGGCGGAGGCGCCTTCGAATACGTCGGGGCACCAGAAGTGGAACGGCACGGCCGAGAGCTTGAACGCCAGGCCGACCATGATCATCAGCGCCGACAGGGCGAGCACCATGAGCGTGCCGCCGCTCTCTCCGCTGGCGATGAGGCTGGGGATGTCCATCTCGGCAAGCCGGGCCGCGATCGTCGGCAAATGTGCGGTGCCCAACAGCCCCGCGAGCAGGCTGATGCCGTACAGCATCACGCCCGCGGCGCCGGCGCCGTAGACGGCATATTTCAGCGCGGCCTCGCTCGCTCGGCGGCGGCCCTTCAAAATGCCGGACATCACGTACGACGGCACGCTCGCCATCTCGACGGCGAGGAAGATCGTCATCAAATGATTGGCCGACGCCATCAGGCACATGCCCAGCGTCGCGCCCAACAGCAACGTGTAGAAATCCTGACCGTCTTCACGGTCGGCCAGTCCCGTCATCCGCACGAGCACGACGAACCACGCCGCAAACGCCAGCAGAAACATGCGGAAAAACACGGTGAACGAATCGTACACCAGCATGCCGGTGAAGATTTCCTGGCGTTCGACGCCCGTCCAATTGCCCAGCAGTCCGTCGGGCACCGCAAACCACCATGCGAGCAGCGACCCGACAAGCGCGAGCACGAAGGGGTCGCTATAGCGGCCCGTGTTGACCAGCCGATTGACGACAAGAACGGCCAAGGCAATCCACAGTGCAATTTGGTCCGGCGTCGCGAGCCAGTCGTTTCCTGACGCGATCAACAGAGCTGCAAGCGCCAGCGCGAGAAGCAGCCCCTCGGCCAATCGAAACACGCGCACTGTGAGCAACACGACGATTGTCGCGCAAACGATGAGCTCCGGCACAAACAGCGGCAGGCTCACCTCGACGGTGTCGCTGATCAGGTTGTCGACGAGCGTTGAAAAGTTCACTGCGGTATCCGGCGATAAACTTTTATGTCACTATTTTTACGATTCGATTTGTGGGCGGATGGGCGTGGCGACGGTTGCAGGCTGTTGCGACTGTGTAACGGACGGGTTGTCCTTGGCCCATTCGGTTAATTCAACGACGGTCTTGTTGACCGACGGGGTCATGTAGTTCAACAACGCCTGCGGGTTGACGCCGAAGTAAATCGCGAACGCCAATAGTGGGGCGGCAATCGAAAATTCGCGGAACGTAATCGGCGTGAGCGCTTCGCCGTGCGGACCTTTGTATTCCGGTCCCAGGTACACGCGCTGCACGGCCCACAGGATGTAACCGGCGGTGAGAATCACCACGGCGGCGGAGATTACCGCCAACGCGACGCTGAAGTTCCACACCGAAAGCACGACCAGCACCTCGCCGATGAAGCCGCACAGGCCGGGCAGGCCGAGAGCGGCGAAGAAAATGCCGACTGCCAGGCCGCTGTACACCGGCATCTTCGCGAACAGGCCGCCAAACTCGTTGAGGTTGCGATGATGCACGCGGTCGTACACGACGCCGACAATGAAGAACATGCCGGCCGAGCTGATGCCGTGCGCGATCATCTGGAACATCGCGCCGTTCATGCCCATTTCCCAGTATTCGGGATTGAAATCGTTGCCGGCCACGGCACTCCACACGCCGAGACCCAGCACGACGTAACCCATGTGGCTCACCGAGCTGTAGGCGACCAGTCGCTTGAAATCGGTTTGGGCCATGGCGGCAAACGCACCGTACACCATGCTCACCACACCGACCGCGCACACAACATACGCCAGGTCGAAGCCCGCTTGCGGACAGATCGGATAACAAATACGGATGATGCCGTAGCCGCCCATTTTCAACAGGATGCCGGCCAGGATCATGGAGATCGGCGTTGGGGCTTCGACGTGCGCGTCGGGCAACCACGTGTGAATAGGCACGCTGGGCACTTTGATAATGAAGCCGATACCCAACAATACGAACGCCCACCATTGCAGCGACTGGCCCAACCAATTCGGCGTCGTGAACAGATCCGTGTGTTGCCCCATGTACTGCATGGCCAGGATGTTGAACGTGTGCTGCGGCGCATCGGAATTGAGGATATTCTGAACGCGCTCCTGTCGTACGCTCTCTTCGAGATGCGGACTCACGACGCCCGTGGCCACGAGCTGATCGGCCGGCAACTGCCGTAGGTCGCTGTTGAAATACAGCATCAAAATGGCGATGAGCATGAGCACGCTGCCGAACAGCGTGTACAGAAAGAACTTGATCGCTGCGTACTCCTTGCGCGGCCCGCCCCAGATGCCGATGAGGAAGTACATCGGCAGCAGCATCACTTCCCAGAATACGTAGAACAGAAAGAAATCAAGGGCGCAGAATACGCCTAGCATGCCCGTTTCGAGTAACAGGTAGAGCACGCAATAGGCCTTCTCGTGCTTTTTAATGGGCCAACTGGCGCCCATCGCCAGCACACAAAGGAACGCCGTCAGCACGATGAGCGGGAAGCTGATGCCGTCGGTGGCCATCAGGTATTGAATGCCGAACGATGGGATCCAATCGATAGCAAACAGGTTCTGCATGCCGGCAAATTCTTCGCCCGTCTGGAACTTTACCGAGCCCCAGCCGAAGATCATCGATAGCGACATCAAGAACACGACAACCGTCGTGGCCAGCGAAATCCATTTGATGGTCTCGCCCCGCAACGGCAAAAACGCGATTACGAGTGCGACCACGGCCGGCAGAAACACCAGCCAGGTCAGGAAGACGGCAGGATTGGCGAATTCAAACATGGGAAGAAACTATTTCAATTGGATTAAGAACTCTACGACTTTTTGATAGTTGTTAGTGGTTAGTTGATAGTCGATCGGCCCACTAACAACTATCAACTAACAACTAACCACGATCAACCGGCAACAGCAAAACGCCACCAAAGCGTGGCGACAATAAACAACGCGATCGTACACACGACGATGAACATCACATACTGCCGCAGCTGGCCGGTTTGCACCGAACGCAGCGTCAGTCCTAAATCCCAGGTCTTTTCGGCGACGGTGTCGACCGAGTTATCGATCAGCCAGCGGTCGCCGACGATCGCCACCACCGCGGCCAGGCCGCGATAAATCCAGGCGAACGAATGAAGGATCGAGTCGATTAATCCGCGGTCGAGCGCGAACGCGATGAACCGGCTAATAGCCAGTGTCGGTCGCACGAAGACGAAATCATACAGTTCGTCGAACCACCATTTGTTCCACGTCGCGTGGTACAGCAGGTTGAGATAACGGCGGAGCGAGGCCGCGCTAATCACCTCCCACAAATACACCACCGTAGCGCCCGCGATACCGGCCACCGCGACCAAGATCGCCGACCAGCCAGCGGGAATCTTTACTGCCGCCACATGGCTCGCGTGCTCGTCGGGAATGACAAGATTTGGAAGTAAAACGCCGTGTTTGTTTCCCAATTGCCCTACCGGACGGGCGGTGTCGAGTAGGTTCTCAACTCCCAACCGGCTTAAAACGCCTGGCATCTGCATCGGTAAGGTCCAGCCGACACCGATGGCAAAAACGGCCAGCAGCACCAACGGCCCGGCCATCACCCAAGGCGACTCGTGAGCATGGTTGTAGCGATGGTGGTCACGCGGTTTACCAGCGAACGTCATGTACCAAAGGCGGAACATGTAAAACGATGTCATCAAGGCCCCCGCCAACGGAACAACGACAAATAGCCAGCTGTAGCCGCCGTTGGTTTGCCCAAAGTGAATTGCCTGCTCGACGATCACGTCCTTGGAGTGAAATCCGCTGAAACCGAGCACGAACGGAATGCCAATGCCCGCAATCGCCAGGCAGCCGATAAGCATCGTGTAGGCAGTGATCGGCATCTTGTGCCGCAGGCCGCCCATCTGGCGCATGTCGTTCGAGTGCACGGCATGAATTACCGAGCCGCTGCAGAGGAACAACAGGCTTTTGAAAAACGCGTGCGTGATCAAGTGGAACAACCCGGCAACCCAGCCGCCCAGACCCAGCGCGAGCATCATGAAGCCAAGCTGGCTCACGGTCGAGTACGCTAGGACTCGCTTGATGTCGACAGCCGTGATGGCGATCGTCGCCGCGAGGAATAGCGTGATGCAGCCGATCACCGCGATCACGAGCAGCGCCTCGGGGGTGAAAATCGGATACACGCGGCCAACCAGAAACACGCCGGCCGCGACCATCGTCGCCGAGTGCACGAGCGCGGACACGGGCGTGGGGCCTTCCATTGCGTCCGGCAACCATGTGTGAAGCGGGAACTGGGCGCTTTTACCCATGCAGCCGCAGAAAATACCGACGCCGGCCACAAACAGCAGCCACTGGCCGTTTGTCGGCTCGCTGCCTTCACTTTGCCGACTTGCGTCAAAGTCGATCATGCGCTGAGTGGGCGCCAGTTCGTAGCCGTTCGACTGCTCGTGGAGCATGCTGAACATGCCGCGTTCTTTGGTTCCGTCCGCTTTGTCGACGTCGCCGAACGAAAACGTGCCGAGCGTCGACCAAAGCGCCATCAGGCCGATGATCATGCCGAAGTCGCCCACGCGGTTGACGATAAACGCCTTATTGGCCGCCGTGCTCGCGCTATGCCGCTCGATGTAGAAGCCGATCAGGAAGTATGAGCAGATACCCACCAGCTCCCAAAACACGAACGTCATCGCCAGGTTGCCGGAGATGCAAATGCCCAGCATCGAGAACGAGAACAACGAGAAGTATTGAAAGAACCGTTGGAACCGACCGCGGCGGTGCAGGTGTTCGCCATTCGAGAGCGTGACCTCGTGGTCGGTGACGTCGTGCAGCTCGTCGTGCATGTAGCCGACCGCGTAGATGTGGATGCACGAGGCGATCAGCGTCACCATGCAGAACATCGCGATCGTGAGCGTATCGATGTAGTAGCCGATCGTGAGCTTCAGGCTGCCGAATCGGGCGAGCGTGTACCAGTCGCCCGCCTGGTAGAGCGGCGGGCCGTTCGTCGCGTGCTTATGGCCCTCCTCGCTATGCTCTTCCGCGAACGCGGTCGGCCGGAACGGCGACGCCTGGCCTGCCAATTCGTCCGGTTGCTCCTCCCCGTGATGCGACGAAGCGGCGAGCGGATGCTCGGGCAGCCATATGCCGAACAAGCAGTAAGCGCTAATCAGAAACCCAAAGACGATCGCGCCGACGGCGATGTACGAGGCGATCTTCTGCGTGCTATAGCGAACGCGCAGGCCGAGCAGCTGCGGCACCGAGTAGCCGATGCAAATCACCGCGAACGATGCCAACGGCAACAGCCAGGCAATCATCAGCAATGTAGGTAGATTATCCATTCGCTTGCGGTTTAGCTAAGCTCCGCCTTAGCCTTGCAATTGATCCGCCTGATCCACGTCAATCGAACTAAAACTGTTGTAAAAATTCAGCGCGATGGCCAGCGCCACGGCCGCCTCGGCCGCCGCCAGCACGATCACGAACAGCGACATCAACTGGCCATCCAGGCCGATCGTTCCCTGCGAGTCCCGCAGATACCGGCTGCCAAATGCGATGAAATTGAGGTTCGCGCCGTTGAGCACGAGCTCAATCCCAAGCAGCACGCCGATCGCATTCCGCTTCGTGGCCATGCACAGCGCGCCGCAAACGAACAGCACCGCGCCTACCACGAGGTAGTGCGCGACGCCAACCGGCTCAGTCAGAATATTGGCAAAAAGTGGCATCATTTGTCGTACGTCAGGCTTTCTAGCCTGACTTTCTTGTTCGACTTTCTCCGTATTCGGGTCCGGCTGGAAAGCCTAACCTACGTCGTACGTTAGGCTTTCTAGCTTGACGCTTTTTTCGATTTCCTCGCAATTCGGGTCCGGCTGGAAAGCCTAACCTACTCGGCAATCGCGCTTCCTTTCCGTTTGGCTCGCGCAAGGTACGCGGCCCCCACGAGCACCACCAGCAGGTGCACCGAAATGATCTCGAACACCAGCAAATAGCCGGCCACATCCGGCGACTCGGGCGCATCGACGCGGGCGCCCAACAGCGCCATGCCGAGCGGCGTCGCCGTCGGCTCAAGCGCGATCGCGTCTACTTGTTCGCGCGATAGGCTGCGCCATTCGGGAACGCTCCATGCCGCGAACAACAACAGCAGGAACAAGCACGCTCCGACACCCGCCGCCATCCCCAACTCGAAGCGGCTGGTTTTCATCGAAATGAAACGGTCCTGCGACGTGAGCATCACGCCGAACACGAGCAGCACGAGCGTGCCGCCGACGTAAATTAGAACTTGCATCGAGCCGACGAAATCGGCCCCAGCGACAAAGAACAAGCCGGCCGTTGCCGCCAGCGACATTACCAGGTAAAACGCCATCCGCACGATGTTCGAGCTGACGACGACCGCGATCGCAAACGCGCAGGCGATTCCCGCAAACAGCAGGAAGAAGAACGAAGGCCAGTAAATCGGGTCGCTCATCGTGCGCTCGTCAATCCAAGCTTGCTATATTCGCGCGGTGATTGGTTCGGTTAAGCTCAGCCGTGACGCTTACCGGCTTAGCGTCGGCCGGCTGCGAATTCCGGTTGGGTAGCACTTCCTCAATCGCGTAGCTCTGCGGCCGCATCTCGGCCAAGCCGAAAAACACGCGGTTGGGCAACGCATACTGCCACAGCGTTGCACCCAAAAACGCCATTGCGGCAATGGGCACGCAGTATTTCAAACAGGTTGTGATCACCTGGTCGATCCGCAGTCGCGGCAACGTCCAGCGGACCCACATCATCACCGTCACGCCGATGATGCCCTTGAGCAGAATGTTGGCCGTACCCAGCACGTTGCCCGCGAAACCGAACCAGAATCCGTTCTCAAAGGTGAGACCCAACCCGGTGCCAATCGGAAGCGGGCCATGCCAGCCGCCGAGGAACAGAATCGAGGCCAGCAAACTCACGGCCATCATCGAGCCATACTCGGCCATGAAAAAGAAACTCCAACGCAAGCCGGAATACTCGGTGTGGAAACCGGCCACAAGCTCGCTCTCCGCTTCCGCCAGGTCGAACGGCGCGCGGTTCACGCTGGCCGTGGCGCACGTGAAGTAAACCCAGAACGTCACGAACGTGAACGGATCGTGGAACACGTACCAGTTCCAGAATCCGCCCGCCTGCCGGTCGCCAATGAACACAAGGTCCATCGACCCGGCAATGAGCACCGGCACGACCGCGCACATGCCGAGCGGTACTTCGTAGCTCACCACCTGGGCCGCCTCGCGCATCGCCCCGAACAGCGACCACTTCGACGCCGACGCATAGCCGGCCAGGATCACACCGAACACTTCCAGACCTAGCACGGCGATGATGAAAAACACCGCCACGTTCATGTGCAGCGCCACAAACGGATACTGCCCGCCCGCAAACGGAATCGCCATGAACGCTGAGAGCGATGCGCAGAAACTGACATACGGCGCGAGCTTGAATAAGAACGCATCGGCCCCCTCCGGCATCAGGTCTTCTTTGGTAAGCAGCTTGATGCCGTCGGCCAGCGTTTGCAGCCAGCCGAACTTGCCGCCAACCCGCGTCGGTCCCAGCCGATCTTGAATACGGCCAGAAACTTTGCGCTCCATCCAGATGAAGAGCAGCGCGCCGACCGCCACAAGATTGAGGAGCAGGAAGATATGAACCAGCGCAGCCAGCGTGTACGCCAGCCAGGGCCAGATATCTTTCGCGATCAAAAACTGGGCCACTTACGGTCCGTCCTTTAACCAAACGCTGCTCGGATCTTGTGATACGGCCAATTGTCGTACGATTGTACGAAATCATACCGCCGTGCCAACAGGCCTTCTTTTTCAGGATTTCGAATCACATACTCGATTCGGCCGAGGACCTCCTCGGGCGTCCGCAGGAATACCTTGTAAGGGCGAGTTGACCACACCGGATGTTCCGCGCCTACATCGCCAAACTCGCGTAGCAATATCCGTGATGCATCGGCGAACGTGTGCCACATCGCAAGCGCGTCATCGCGGTGCCGCCGAATCACCATGTGCGCATGATTCTTCAGAATCGCACACGCCCAAACTGTGTAGCCTTTCTCCGCGATTACATTCGTAAAAGCGCTGCCGATGGCTTGCCTCTTCGCATCATCAATCCAAAATCGAGGGAAATTCAACAACGGCTCGGCTCGGCGATGAAACGCCTTCAATTCTCTGCGACTCGGTTGCAAATGCTGCGGCTTTCGCCCGTGATGAATCGGACCCAATGCCGCGAACTTAACGTCATAAAGTTCCTTGGATCCACTCCCGCGCAAGTCATTCGCCAACCAATGCCCGTAGAGCGTCCAGATGAGATGATGACCAATAATCATTGGGCGTTGCTGTGGCATGATTAGCTCTTCAGCTCGCGAAGACGCAAGCGGCGCATTGCGCTCGCCCGCGAATTTATTCGCTTGCGTCTTCGCGATTCTTAAGCCTCAAATCTCACCGATCAATCTCCCCCATCACGATATCGAGCGATCCGACGATCGCGGGCACGTCGGCGATGAGGCAGCCGCGGCACAGCGCGTTCGTGACCGACAGGTTGCAGAAGCTACTGCTCCGCGCCCGCGCCCGCCACGGAATCGATTCGCCGCTCGACACCAGGTAGAACCCCATCTGACCCTTCGGGCACTCGGTTTCCAGGTAACATTCGCCCTTGGGCAGCTTTTGCATGAGTTTCATCGGTTCGCCGTAGCTGCCGGTTGACGTGCTGTAGCGATCGATCGCCTGCCGACACAAGTCGACGCTCTGCACGACCTCGAGCATCCGCACGTAGAAACGGTGCCAACAATCACCGAGCACCGCTTCATGCGGAACGGGCGGGTAGTCGTGATCGTGCGGGTAGTGGCCGCTGCGTTGGCAAATCACCTCAAACGCATAGCCCTCGTACATCGACGTGTAGATTTCCTCGCCGTCGCGGCGCATGTCGTGATCGATGCCACTGCCGCGAAGCACGGGGCCGCTCGTGCCGAAGTCGATCGCCAGTTCGGGCGACAGAACGCCGATGCTTGCCGTGCGCTTGACGAAGATCGCGTTAGTCGTCAGCAGCGCATGATATTCCTCGATGATCGGCATGAATTGATCGAGGAACTCCTCACACTTTTGCAGCCAGCCGCGCGGCAAATCGGCCGTCGCTCCGCCCGGTGTGAGATAGCTATAAGTCAGCCGGGCGCCGCATGCCGCTTCGAACAGGTCTAAAATCTTCTCGCGTTCGCGAAACGCGTACAAGAACGGGCTGAACGTGCCCAAATCGAGACCGTACGCGCCCATGCCGACGAGGTGACTCGCGACTCGGTTCAACTCCGCGATAAGCACCCGCAAATGCCGGCCGCGCTCCGGCACGCGATAGTTCATGAGTTTCTCAACGGTCAGCGACCAGCCGAGATTCATGTTCATGCCGGCCAGATAATCCATTCGGTCGGTGTACGGAATCCACTGCCGCGGAGTCAGATTCTCGCCGATCTTTTCCGCACATCGGTGCAGATAACCGATGTGCGGCACGACTTCCGAAACGACCTCTCCGTCGGTCCGCAAAACGAGCCGCAACACGCCGTGCGTGCTCGGATGCTGCGGCCCCATGTTCACGAGCATCTCGTCCGTGCGGACGTCGAACTCGATGATGCGCGGATCTTCTACAGTCGTAGACATCTATCTATTACCTTCCGCGAATGCCGTGATATTCGAGCGGCATCTCGTAGTCTTTGCGCAGCGGATGGCCGACCCAGTCTTCCGGACAAAGGATGCGCCGCAAGTTTGGGTGGCCGTTGAAGAACACTCCCGAAAGGTCGTACACCTCTCGCTCGTGCCAGTCGGCCGTGCTCCACAAGCCAGAAACGCTTGGCAGCTCCGGCAGTTCTCCCGGCTTGTCGTTCTTCCAACGCGGCAGAATTACTTTGAGCACAAGGCTGTGCTTGTGCTTCATGCTGAACAGGTGGTAAACGACCTCCGTGTGCGGCTGCCACTCGGCCTTGGCGGCTTTCTTTTCGTCCGTGTGCAGATAATCGACGCCCGAGATGCAATTTAGATAATCGAACGCCAGGCTCGGCTCGTCGCGCAGATGCCGGCACACGTTGATGAGGCCGGCGGGCGAAACTTCGATCCACGGGTCGATGTTCTCCAAGTTCGCGCCGACAATATTCTCGCCGAACTTGGCTTTCAACTGATCAACAAACGCAGCACCAGCCATCGCAACGTGAAATTTAGAATGTAAAAGTCTAGTGAAACCAACCAAAAGCGAGCCGGGCCGTCCTCGGCCCCGAGTTAACGCGCCGCATCATCACGCCGACAAAATCGACTGACTCGGCTCCACCGCACGCGGCGGTGGATGCCGCTGCAACGGTTCGGCTTTCTGCCGCGTCATGGCCCGCACCCAATCCAAATCGCCGCGTTTCCACACGTAGGCAAAACCCACCAGTAGCACGGCGAAAAACACGCCGATGTCGACGAACGACGTTATCGACATATCGCGAGCCGCGCGTCGCAGCTCGTCCGCTTCCGCCGCATTCGGCGCGGCGGCGCCGAAGAACCCCAGCTCATGCAAACGAACTGCCGCCGTCGAATCATACAAATTCGCACTCGGATCCGCGGGCGATGATGCGGCCGGCGGGGCATCCGCCGCGAGTTGCGTCGCCTTGCCGAAAACGGCCGCCCACGGAAAGAAGAACGCCACCTCCACGTCGAAGATAATGAACAAAAGGGCGACCACATAGAACCGTAAGTCGAACTGCACGAAGCTGGAGCCAATCGTGGGCTCGCCGCATTCGTACACTTCCAGCTTCTCACGATTGGGTAATCGCGGCCGCACCAGCCAGCCGACGAGCAAGTTCACAAATAGGAACAAGAACCCGGTCAGGGCGAAAAGCGCGACGTAGGCGGCGATGGCGGTGGGAGTGGCCATGTGATTGTTAGTTGTTGGTTGATAGTGGTTAGTTGTTTGCGGTGGATTGTTTCCGACAACTAACAACTATCCACTATCAACTATCGAGTATTACTGGTTTGGTCCACCGTGCACAGGCTCGGTAATGACCTTCGAATCGGCCACCGCAGTCGGGTTCAATGTCGCCCGGCCCCACGCCACATCCAGTGGCATCCGCGAAAAATCCACAATGCAGCCGTCGCGGCTATAACAACTCAGGTCGTGCGTAGCCCCCATGAATATGCAATCGACAGGGCAGGGCTCCACGCACAAAGCGCAAAACATGCACTTCGTGTAGTCGATTGTGTAGCCGGTGATCTTAAATCCCTTGCCGTTCTCGACGCGCTCCTTGCCGATGTAAATGCAATCGACGGGGCAGGCCTTCGCACACTGGTCACATGCGATGCAAGTCGTCAAATCGAAGCGGTGAAATCCACGGTAACGGGCCGCCACTGGCACCGGCAGCTCCGGATATTCAAAATGCTCGGTGAACGTCTTGCGTTCCGGACGATACGTTTTGATCCACGTCCGAAACGTCACCCACATGCCATGGGCCACGGTGTATACCGCCTCGACGATATTCCCCATCCACGGCCATGCCGCCTTGATTCGATTGATCATCGCTGGCCGGATGTTCCTTGAATTCCTGGGGAAATTGCGGTGGACCTTAACACACAGCGTAACGCATCACCGTCGCGATGCGAGAGTCTGGACCGGACGGCTACAACAACCGGAAAGCTAAGAACGTCAATTATAAGGAGACTCGATTGCACTGCAACCGCCATGCGCGAGAGATTTTGGAACGCACTGGGTCTGGTCCATCGTGATGCGCTTCGCGCTAAATGGTGTTGGTTGCTTCGATATGTCACCAAACCGCATTGCCGCTCTCTCCTGTGCGTGCGCACTATACGCGTCCGATGGAAGTATTGAGGTTTTGAGTTCGTCGAGTTGCCATCGTCCGTTGGACCTTGATGAGGCGATTGCGCAAGGATGCGTCATCTCCTCGGCCTCCCAGCGTGATTTTCAACCATCGAGACAGAGTCGCCGATGTTCGGTACAAACTCGCCAAAATGTCGTGCTGGACGACAATCCGAGCCGCTCGAACCGGCAAAATAGGCAGAACCCGAGAAACCGGCGCAAAGCCGAGTTTGGGCTTGCTCCGACGCGATCCCCATCACCGTTGTCGACACTGTCGGACCGCCATGGTCATCCCATAAGATGATTGTGCAAAACAACTTATGAAGAAATCCTAAGCCGCCTCGCGGACTTACTTTGTACCTAGAGAACCTTGTCCGGTTCGTCGCAATTGGCCAAATCTCATGCCAAACGCCAGCAGTGTGTCCAGAAAAGGCCGTTCCGAGGCCCAAACTTTCCTTGACTAGGCCACACCACCTCGTAGAGTGAATTGAAGGGGGTCGTCTGCCTAAAGGCAGCCACATCCAACATATAGGGGCACTCAGGCCCCGGGGTGTAGGACAACCGCCTGCGACCTGAAACGTGCTAGGCGTTTGGACGTGCCACCGGAAGGAATCGAGCATGTTAGTTTTGTCACGGAAAAAGAACGAGAGCATCATCATCAATGATGATATTACGATCGTCGTCGTGGAAATCCGCGGCGATAAGGTCCGCCTTGGCGTGGAAGCGCCAAAGGAAGTGCCCGTGCATCGTAATGAGGTCTACGAGGCCATTCGGCGAAATCAGCAAAAGCCGGAGTCGGGTGAAACCGTCGCGCAAAACGACGGCGCAAACACGCCCGACTGATCGGTATCCTCGTCTCATCGCATCCTTTTTCTGCTTATCTCGCGTAGCGTCTTGCTAGCATCTGCTCAAGCCGGCTATTATCATTTGCCGCAGTAGGGCTGTCATCCTGAGGGAGGCCCGGCGACCGAAGGATCTACGCGGCCACATGAGATTCTTCGCGGTGCTTTGCTTCGATCCGAATGACAGACTCCCGCGCGACCGTGCTGCACGGGCGTTGGAACTGGCCCATCGGCTTGACGCCCGATTGCCGCAACCCTATACAGCTAGGGAAGCTGCGAAGGTTGGCCGCACTCTGGCGCGTCGACGCTCGCGAACAGGCTGAGACGATCGCCGGAAACGCCGCCGGTGAATCGCTTGCTGGTGGTGTGCGCTGGCCCCGTCGTCTAGCGGTCTAGGACACCGGCCTTTCACGCCGGTAACACGGGTTCGAGTCCCGTCGGGGTCACTTCTGAGAGTCTGTCCGAATACATGCATTGAGTTTTCAGGGAGATTTTGAACGCACGCATCGCTCGATTTCGTCAGAGGGTGTTTTTGAATCGCTGTCATGCGTAGGCTCGTTGGATTCGACCGAGCATGAGGCGGATCATGGCAATTTGAATCATCGTTTCACTGGTGTCGG
>JAKEIB010000187.1 GCA_022614705.1 Planctomycetota bacterium
TGCGATACGTCGGCAGTTGGTCTTCGTTGGCGGTCTTTAGGAGCGAAGTCAAGAGGTATCGGCCTATCTCGCGCATCCCGTCGCGGTTGATCTTATCGACATCGTCGCTCGGGCGATGATAGTCTTTGTGCAGCCCGGTGTGCACGAGCGCGCTGGGAATGCGGCGTTCCAGAAATGACCAATGGTCGCTGTTCGCATGGAGCTCCCAGGAGAAGTCAAGCCACAATGGTTCATCGACGGCGCCGCTAAATAGCCGCCGCATGCCGCTGCCGCTGCGCGTTCCAAGGACGAAAAGCTGGCCGTCGCGGAGCCGGCCGACCATGTCGAGCGTGATGGCCAGCTTCACGCGCTCAATGGGCAGCGTGGGATGGGCGAGCCAATATCGCGAGCCGTATAGGCCGCGCTCTTCGCCATCCCAGAACGCGAACAGAATCGATCGCCGGGTGCGAAGGCTCGAGTTGGCGAACGCTTCGATCGTTTCCAGCAACACGGAGGTGCCGCTGGCGTTGTCGTCGGCGCCGTTGTGAATTTTGCCGATCGTGCCGAGGCTGGTTCGCCGGCTGCCGAAGCCGACGTGATCGTAATGCGCCCCGACGACGATGATTTCGTCCGCGAGCTGCGGATCGTCGCCCGGCTTGAGCGCCAGGATGTTCCGCCAATCGTTACCGAACGACTGCACGTACTTGCCGTTCGTGCCCGCGGGCGTGAGTCCATACGGCTCGAGCTGTCGCAAGATGTACCGTGCCGCCGCATGGCCGCCCCGGCTGCCCGCCTCGCGGCCCTCGTACACATCGTCCGCCAGCTTCTCGACGTGCTCGTAACACTCGGCCGCCGAGATCGAATCGATCGCGGCAGCCATCATGCTGTTCATTTCAGCGCGTGCCCTTGCGCTAAGCAACGCAACGCCAATGAGAATCGCTGCGCCGCAAAACCTGTTGGCCAATTTACCGATCATCATTTAAGCGGCACTGCAGGCAGTCGTTTGAGCGTATTGGTCGTCGGATCGACGACGATGCCGGTATTCTCGAGCGCGACGACGCCTAAGATCGGCTCGACATGCGGCGGACCAAAGATTACTTGTGCCACCGTTTCCTCGCCCATGAAAGCAATTCGGGCGAAGCCGACGTCATATTCCACGGGCTCGCCGTTGGCGAGCTCATAGACTTTTTTTCTCTCTACTTTCACGCCGGCGGCGGCCAATGCGTCGGCCGGCACCAGGCAGTCGATGGCGCCTGTGTCGAAGAGGAAATCGGCCTCGTAGGGCTGACCCTCTTTGGCGAGATTCCAAACGGTGGTGGTGACGTGCGTAAGACCCATATCTTTACGGTACACCGCTGCGCAACGGCGAACAAGCCTACCGACACACCTGCATGGAGGCACCGCCATCGACCACCAACACTTCGCCCGTGATGAAATCATTGGTCACAAGCGCGCGAACGGCCTCGGCCACTTGCTCCGGCGTGCCTTCGCGATGAAGCGGTATGCGGACGGCCAGATTATGGGCTTTCGCTTCGGCCGTCATGCTGTCGTGAAAGCGCGTGCGAATAATGCCGGGCGCGACACAGTTAACGCGGATGTTGTTGTCCGCTTCGTCGCGCGCGAGCATTCGCGTGAAGTGCAGGATCGCGGCCTTTGCCGTGCCGTAGGCGATCGCGTTGGGGCAGCCGCGGATGCCGGCGACCGACGAGATGAGCACGATCGCGCCCTCGCTCGCCTTGCGCATGATCGGCAACGCGCGGCGGCACAGGAAATACGCCGCGTGAACGTGCGTATCGAACGTCGATTTCCACTGCTCAGGCGTGCAGTCGTCGATCATTCCCCACGACGGACCGCCGGCCGAGTGAATGAGGATGTCGATCCCGCCGAGGCTCGCTTCCGTTTCGCGCACCAAACGGTCCACGTCATCGGGCCGCGCGACGTCGCCGAGCACGGTCACGCATTTGCGGCCGGCGGCCGAGATTGACTGCCTCGCAGCCGCGGCCGACTCATCGTCGTTACGCCCATTGATCACGACGTCGCAACCCTGCCGCGCCAGGTCGACGGCAATCGCCGCGCCGATGCCTTTCGTTCCGCCGGTGATGAGAGCGCGTTTGTTGGTGAGGTTCATGGGAGATTCCACCGTGCTGATGAATCGGTCGCGTTCGGTGATAGTAGATAGTTGTTAGTTGTTAGTGGATAGTTGTTTATGGTAAGACGCAAGCCAACTAACAACTATCCACTGACTACTTCCCAATACAGAACGTGCTAAAGATACGGTCCAGCAGATCATCGGTGTAGACGGCGCCGACTACTTTTCCCAGCTCGGCCAGCGCGATGCGCAATTCGGAGGCGACAAGTTCGTCGCCGCCGTTACCCGTTACTATTTCTGTCGCTCGATTCAAGGCGGCTACGGCGAGGCGGATGCTTTCGCGGCAGCGGTCGGCCGTGGCGGCGACGATTTGACCTTGATTTGCGGCCATTTCACTTGCAAGTAGCTCGCGGATCTTCGCACACAGCTCGTCGAGTCCCTGGCCCGAGTGGCTGCTGGTGGCGATGACCGCGACGTCGTTTACCAAGTCAGGCGACTGGACGGGGTGCCGCGCACAATCGATTTTGGTAAGCACGAAAATGTCGCGTGGCGTCACATCGAGCGTTGGGCGGGACTCGTTCGTGGTCGAGTCGACGCAGTACAATCTCACCGTTGCCTCGTCGCCGCGTGCGCGTGCAAGTGCTTGGGCGGTCGAGTCAATTTCCGACCACCCGCTCGTTCCATGCGATGCATCGTCGACGCCGGCCGTGTCGATGAGTTCGCACTGCATGCCATCGAGCTCGATGATCGCCGTCAAGTAATCGCGAGTTGTGCCGCGCTGTGCCGAAACGATCGCCGCACTGGATGGTTGCCGGCCGATGTCACCACGCTTCTTTCGTCGCGCGACGATCGCATTGAACAGGCTGCTCTTGCCGGCGTTGGGCGGTCCGACCAACGCGACGCGCATGGCGGGACCGGCCGTGGACCGCGACGTCATTTGTTGGGCGACTTCGGCAAGCAGTTTTTCGGCCGACGTGAGCCGCGCGAGTAACTCTTCCGTCGAGATGAATTCAATGTCTTCGTCGACAAAGTCGAGACCCGCTTCCAGCTCGGCCAGGAGTTGCAAGAGGTCTTCGCGCAACTGCTGTAAGGGCCGGGCAAGCCCGCCCGCTAACTGCGCGAGCGCGGCGTCGAGTTCGTTGTTGCCGCGGGCGTCGATGACGCCTAGCACGGCTTCCGCCTGGGTCAAATCAATCCGACCGGCGAGGAAGGCACGCAGCGTGAATTCGCCCGGCTCGGCAAGCCGCGCGCCTGCGCGGCAAACGGCGGCCAATAGCGCTTCGACGAGCGGCGGCGAGCCAAGCGTGTGCAGCTCCACCACGGGTTCGCGCGTGTAGCTGCGCGCGGTTGGCCAGAGCATCGCGTCACACGGCAACTCGTGCAGCGAATCGTCACCAAGGCGGATCGTAGCGCGGCCTGCCAACGCGATCGGCGACGCGATCGAGTTGAGCAGGGTTCCATCAGCCGTTTCAAACAAACGGGCGATGACGTCGATCGCGTTCGGCCCGCTGACTCGCACCATGCCGCGTGCCGCGCCGCCCGTCGCCGTGCCGATCGCGCAAATCGTGTCGTCCGGGTGATAGGACATTGCATGTGGTCGAAACTCGTCGCTCCTGTCATTCTGAGCGAAGCGAAGCGCAGCGAAGAATCTCGTTGGGGTTGACGTAGATCCTTCGGTCGCCGAGCCTCCCTCAGGATGACAGGCTACGCCCTTACTTTTTCGGCCGCACTTTGCGCGACTTTTTCGAGCGAGGTTTTCCGTTGGGGCCGGATTTGGGCCCGCCGTTGCCGGGGCGACCGCCGCCGGAGCCGGGCGCGCCGCCAGCCGTCGAATCGGCCGTTTGTGTCTTGGGCAGCAGCTTTCGCTCGGCGATGCCCCACAAACTCGAGGCGATGAAGTATAAGCACAACCCGCTGGCCACCTTGTAGAACATGAAGCCGATGAAGATCGTCATGTACTTCATCATCTTCTGCTGCATGGCGGCCTGCTCGTTGGTCGGCGCCGGCATCGACATCTTCTGCGTGACAAGGAACAGGGCCACCGTGATCAGCGGCAAGATGTTGAGATACGGGCCCAAAAAGCTTTCGATGAACGGCGGCATGAACGACGACCAGTTCCAAAGCATGTCGGGCGCCGCGAGATCGGAGCACCAAGGGACCGACTGGCCGAACAGCGGCGACTGGCGCAACTCCACGTCCACCATGAGCGATCGATAGAGTCCCATGAAAATCGGCAGTTGCAAGAACACCGGCAAGCAACCGGCGAGCGGATTGATCTGATGTTTGCGATACAAATCTTGCATTGCCTGCGACCGCTTCTGCATGTCGGTCTTGTACTGCTCGTTGATGCGATCCATCTCTGGCTTGAGGGCCTGCATGCGGGCCATGCTTTTGGTTTGCTTGTAGCTAAGCGGGAACATCGCCCCGCGCACCAGCACCGTGAGCATGATGATGGCGATGCCATAGTTGCCGACGATGCCATAGAAGAAGTGCAGGATGGCGAGCATCGCGCGGGCCACCGCTGCGAAGAGCGCGAGGCCATAGTACACGATGTCGGAGAGCGAATAGTTCGGATCGTTCGCCGCCATGTATTGAGCCAGCAGGTCGGGCCGTTTGGGTCCGATGAACACTTGATACGATTCGGCGTGCGTGCCGCCGGCCGGGACCTTGATCGGCAATCGCGTGAGCCGGCAGGAGGTGTTTGCGAACGTCGCGTAACGAGCGTCGGGCTTGGAGCCGACGACAATTGCTTCCACCGTTTCGAACCACACGTCGTCGAGCGCCTTCCGCACGGGAACCATGACCGAAGCGAAATACTGGCCGTCGACGCCCGCGTACGCCAGCGCTTCGCCTTGACCCATCGGCCCATAGTCGCCCGCCACAATCGCTGGGCAATCGAGCTGCGTCACCTGGTTGCCGTCGAAGCGGACGACGATATCGCGCAAGCCGGCGCCTTTGAACCAGCGGTGACGGCTGATCTTGTGCGCGTACCACCAACCCTCGAGCGGCATGCCCGTGGGACCTTCCATCTGATAAACGAGCGACTGTGGCTCCTCGGCCGTGTTCTGAAACTCGACGTCGAGCTGCACGTGGTAGCCGGGGTAGTTCGGATCATCGCGCTTTTCCGTGGGCACCGGCGCCAGCGTGTAGTGCTTGATGATCGTCAGATTCGGGACTGGCGTCAGGCTGAACGTCGCGGACTTTTGGTCGTGCGCCGTGAGTTGCCAGTTGCCCGTTTCCAACAACTTCGTGAGACGCTTCGCGTTCGCCTTGCTCAGCGGTTTGCCGTTGAGCTGCGGCAGCGTCATTAACAGTGATGGGCGATCGACAAAGTCAGCCGGCGGGGCGACGTCGCGCAGCTCGTAGTTTTCGATTTCGGGGCGTAGCAACGATAGCGGGCGACGGGCGAGGCGCACGGTGCGCGCCTGCGGCGCGTTCGCGCCGCTACGCACTTGCAACGTGATTTCCCGGCGAGGTTGCGTTTTCTCGAGCGCGGCCTGCAGCGATTTGGACGTGAGTTTCTCGCCCGGCTTCGCATCGCCAATCGCGACGATCACGTCGCCGACCACGATCGGCGCCGGATGCGCCAGCGCGGCGGGCGTTCCGGCACCGACGACTTGCACCTCGACGCCGTCCGGAACGTCTTTCAACTCCAGCTCGCCGAGGTAGCCGCTCCAGTCGTGCTGATCGGTGAAGCGCGGGCTGGATAATTCGGCGCGGCGAACCGCTGCGCCGCTGCTGGTGAGCGTGACGAGCATGCGATAACCATCGTCGCGATTGAGCGAACCGATCGTAACGAACTGCGTTTCGCCGGCGGACGCGCCGATTTGAAGTTCGCCCGGCTTGGCGATGGCGGGCGGCTGCGCGCCCGGCTGCGGCTGCCCATCGACCTGCTGCTCACCCGCCGGCGGTTGTTCTCCCGGCTGTGGCTGCACATCGTTGTCGGCGACCTGCGCGGCTTTGCCATCGTCCTTCGCCCCCGCGGCCGGCGCGGGCTGCTTCGGCTGCTCCGGCACCGGGAACAATGAGCTAAAGAGCATCATTGCTGCTACCACCAGCAGCATGAACGTGATGAATTTGCGTTGATCCAACTTCGAGAGGTCCTATGCTGCAAACAAAAAAAGCGGCCGGCGCTTCGGATTCTTTTGTTAGTTGTTAGTGGATAGTTGATAGTGGCCGACCGACAATCCCTCCAACGACTGACAACTAACCACTAACAACTATCTTCCTTGCTTGATCCGATCGCCCAAGAAATCATCAAGTTCGGGGATATTGTAAATTTTATTGGCGGGCAAGCCCGGATCGTACTCCACGCGACGAAACGTGAGTTGATGCGGCTCTTGGATGACGTAGCACGGCCGCGGGTCGCCGTCGCGCGGCTGGCCGACCGAGCCGACGTTGCACATGAATTTTTGCTGCTCGTAACGATAAACATAGCCCGTCTCGTCCGGCGTCATGAAGTTGCGGCTCTCGGTGAACACGCCGGGCACGTGTGTGTGGCCCTGAAAACATCCGAATTCCACCAGGCTGAAGAGCTTTTCAATTTTTTTCTGGTTGTAGATGTCTTCGGGAAAGACATATTCATTGACGGGGTTCCGCGGCGAGCCATGCACGTAGAGCCACTTGCCGTCGCGGTGAATGCGGGGCAGGGCGCCCAAAAAATCCCAACGACGATCGATCGAATTGCGATCGCCGCCCGGCTTTTCGAGTTGGTCGCGCGTCCAGAAGATGGCCCGCTCGGCGCCCGTGTTGAATCCTTCCGGATCGAACAGCGCGCCTTGATCGTGATTGCCCAAGAGACCGACACGAACGTTGTCGATCACCAGGTCGAGGCATTCACACGGGTTGGGTCCGTAGCCGATAATGTCGCCCAGGCAGAAGACTTCCTCGACGCCTTGCGCTCGAATATCGTCGAGCACGGCCTGGAGCGCTTCCAGATTGCCGTGAATGTCGCTGATAATGGCCCGTTTCAACTCACGGCTCGCTTGGGCGGGTCGAGGTTTCGGAATCGCGGACGGCTGTTTGGCCGCGTTGCTGGTAATCCGCTAGTCTAAAAGTCTGGTTAGCCAGGGTCAAGGCGCGTTGATTTGCCTTGGACGCGATCTAGTGAGAAGTGACGGCGTTGGGGTCGGCGATGCGAATCATAGCGATAGAAACATCTGGTCGCCACGGGTCGGTCGCGGCTTTGAATGGAGTAGCAAACGAAGCCCGAGTGCTTCGGCAGATCGCGCTCGGCGGCGACGAGCGAACCGCGCAGGCGCTCGCGCCTGCCATGCGAGAATTATTGAATCAAGTCGGCTGGACGCCGCAGTCGGTCGAGTTGGTTACCGTTGCCGTTGGGCCCGGTTCGTTCACTGGTCTAAGGATTGGTGTGACCACCGCCAAGACGTTTGCTTACGCGGTCGGCGCGCATGCGATCGGCGTCAGCACGCTCGCGGCGTTGGCTGCTCAGGCACCGCCGTCGTGCGGACCGCTATGGACGATTCTCGACGCGCAGCGTCAGGAACTGTTCGTTGCAAAGTTCGACGCACACGAACATCGCGGCGATCCCATCGATTGCAACACGTTGATCGTTGGCCGGAATGAATGGCTTTCACAGTTGCAACCGGGTGACTGCGTTATTGGTCCCGCACTGCGCACGCTCAGGTCTCGGTTGCCCGACGGCGTCGTCGCCGCGCCGGAAGAACTTTGGCAGCCGATGGCGATCGCCGTGGGACGCGTCGCGTGGCGCGCGTACCGATCCGGCAAGCGCGACGACGTTTGGACGCTAGCGCCGCAATATTACCGGGCCAGCGCCGCCGAGGAGAAGCTTTCATAAGGCCGCGACCGCTGGTCGCGGAGTGTGGTTCAATCCGCAATTAGTCGCGGTCAATTTAGAAGCGCCGCGCACGGTCCGCGACCAACGGTCGCGGCTTTATATCTGCGCCATTGCTTCGCGAGCGGCGGCGATTGTGGCGTCGATGTCGGCTTCCGTGTGTGCGGCTGAGACGAACAGCGCCTCGTACTGGCTGCAGGGCAGATACACGCCGCGCTCCAGCATGCCCCAGAACCAGCGCGCGAAGCGTGCCGTGTCGCTGCGGCTAGCCGATGGCCAATCGGTCACCGGTTCAGCGGCGAAGAACAGCGTCATCATGCTGCCCACGCGGGCGAACTGATGAACGATGCGCGCGGCAGCGGCCGCCGCGCGCAAACCGGCCTCTAGTCGCGCGCTCAGTGCTTCCAATCGTTCGTACGGCGGTTGGTCGCGCAATGCGCGCAATGTTGCGCAGCCGGCGGCCATAGCCAGCGGGTTGCCGCTGAGCGTGCCTGCTTGAAACACTTTGCCGGCGGGCAACACGTGGTCCATTACGTCGGCATGTCCGCCATACGCGCCGACCGGCAATCCACCGCCAACAATCTTGCCGAGCGTCGTGAGGTCCGGCCCGATGCCCAAGAGTTGCTGCGCGCCGCCGTAGGCGACGCGAAAGCCGGTCATCACTTCGTCGCAAATCAACAGCGCGCCGTGTTGCTGCGTCAAACCGCGAAGCGCGGTGAGAAACTCGCGGGTCGGCGAAACGACGCCCATGTTGCCGACAATCGGCTCGAATATCACGCCCGCGATTTGTGCGCCGTGCGACGCGAACGCCTGTTGCAAACCGGCCACGTCGTTGTACTGCAGCACGAGCGTGTCGCGGCTAGTGCCCGCGGTGACACCCGGCGAATTGGGCACCGCGAGCGTCGCGGCCGAGCTGCCGGCCGCCACCAGTAGGCTGTCGACGTGTCCATGGTAGTTGCCGGCGAATTTCACAATCACATCGCGGCCTGTGAATCCGCGCGCGAGGCGGATCGCGCTCATCGTGGCTTCGGTACCCGAACTGACCAGGCGCACCTTCTCGATGCTCGGCACGGCGTCGATGATCAGCTCGGCGAGCGCGTTCTCCGCTTCCGTCGGAGCGCCGAAGCTCATCCCGCGCTGGGCCGCATCTTCGACGGCCGCGACGACGGCCGGATGGGCGTGACCCAAAATGAGCGGTCCCCACGAGCCGACGTAGTCGATATAGCGGTTGCCGTCGACGTCCCACAGATAAGCGCCTTGGCCGCGCGCGACGACAATCGGTTCGCCGCCCACCGCGCCGAACGCCCGCGCCGGGCTGTTCACGCCGCCCGGCATGAGCTGCCGCGCTCGCTCAAACAATTTGTGACTTCGCGTGTGGTTCATTGTACTTGAACTCGAAAAATGCCTCACGCAAAGGCGCAAAGGCGCAATGAGCGACGAGAAAACTAATATATTTGGAACAGGAGATAACAGAGAGAACAGAGCTTTGAACGGTGCTCCGTTT
Organism: Planctomycetota bacterium; assembly: GCA_022614705.1. Taxonomy (GTDB): domain Bacteria; phylum Planctomycetota; class Planctomycetia; order Pirellulales; family Lacipirellulaceae; genus JABDGM01. The sequence continues at coordinate 9,388 of JAKEIB010000187.1, forward strand.
TCTCCGTTTCCACCTGTTCAAAGAACGTTTGTATTTGCATGCGCATCTCAATTTCTTTGCGCCTTGGCGCCTTTGCGCGAGTCCTTATCGCGCATTGTTTATCGTTTCGGTCACTTACTCTTTGTTGTAACAGTTTAGCCGTTTGTAGTTGATCTTGGTGATTTATGGGGACGTGGATTATGACGTTAGGCATTCTGGAATTGCGAGTCTGCCAACGTGATGGCCA
>JAKEIB010000188.1 GCA_022614705.1 Planctomycetota bacterium
AACAGATAGAAAGTAGCCGATGTGGTGGCCAAATGCAAGCGGGCCGGACCGCCTAGCGGTCCGGCTATTGGATACATTTGTTTCTTCGGGTTCTATGTGGCTAACTGCTCGCGCTGCGGTAGCTCATCAATGCCCGCTGAAACACCCAGCGGCTTGCGACGAGGCTGGCAAGCGTCGCGGCCACCGCGAACAACGCCAAATAGGCGTACTCGGGTTCGAGTGGCTTGGCCAGCATCCGGGCCGGCACGTTCACCACAATGAGAATCGGCAGCACGAACGTGAAGATCCGCTGCAGCCAGTCGCCCAGCGGGCCCTGGTAGATTTCCATCGGGTATCGCGAGAACGTCGTAATGTAAAACCAAAAGTCGTAGATCGACGTATTGCGACCTAGCCATACGCTAGCCGCCGCCAGCACGATCGTGAGACTGTACAAAATCGCAATGCCGAACAGGACGTACACCAAGTACAGAATAAGCCGCCAAGCCGTGAGATCCACGCCTTGTACTCGCGGCAACGCGTAGGTCATCAGCGCGGCGGCCACGAGAAAATTCGCCATCGAGGCCCACTCGATTCGCCGCAGCGAGATCAAGAATTGCGTGTCGATCGGCTTGAGCAGCACAAAGTCCAGGCCGCCCGTGCGAATCAGCTCGCTGAACTCGTCGGCGTTCGTCATGAAGAACATCTGCACGATGCTATTGATGAACATGCTGGTGGCGATGAACACGAAGAATTGATGCTTGTCCCAGGCCCCGCCGGCGCTGCCGCCTGCACCGATCTGTTCCGTATACTCGAAGATCAGTAAGTAAAACCCAATATTCATCATCACCCAGCCAAACGACGAAATCGTTTCAATGATGAAATTGGCCGGAAACATCATGTCCCGCACCAGGCTGTTGCGGGCAAATGTTCGGAAAACACGGAGGTACGAAGGGACTTGTGACATTGTAATGCGGAATGCGGATCCGATTTTCAAGCCAACTTTTTTGAACAGGAGGAAACAGAGAGAACGGAGAGTTGTCGATGTCTCGGCTTCCTCTGTTGCCTCCTGTTCAAAAAGGAAATGGAAACGTTAATGGAACGATTACAACAGGAAAATAATCCGAAATCGTCATTTCATCCACCGTAGCCACTGTAACGCTTAATCCCGCGCCAATACGTCACGCGACACGCCACGATGAAAAACACCACCCACGCCGCCTGAATGGCGAGGCCAATCCACAACTGCGGGCCGCTGATCTTCTGCAAGAACACGGCCGCCGGAAAATACGCCAGATACTGCAGCGGAATCACCTGCACGACCGTGTCCCACGGCGGCGGCAGCATGTCGAGCGGGAACATGTGGCCCGAGAAAAAGAAATTGAACAGCATGTATACGAACAACAATGAGCTGACTTCCAAAAACCAAAAGCCAATCATGCCGATCGTCGCTTCGAGAAAATACCCTAATAGGAACGACAGCATCAGCGAGGCAACGTAGGCCGCCATCACGTCCGCCGGCGGCCAACTCGGAAAGTAATGGCGGCACAAGTAGAACACGAGCGCGAACGGCGCGATCGCCACGCCGTAGTACACCAGCTTGTGCGCCAGGCGCATTAGCAATAAGAAGCCCGTCAAATCAACCGGCTGAATTAGATACTTCTTGATCTCGCCATTGCGTATCTGCAGCGCGATGCCGCTGGCCAGCCCCGGCATGCTGGAAAACGCTCGGCTGACCATCGTCAGCAGGTAATACGCAACAAAGTCGTAGTACCCGTAACCGGCGATCCGTGCTTCGTCGCCGTGACTCGCGCCGCCAGCCCGCATCCCCTCAAACACGGCCCCCCACAAGAAAATCTGCGTGACGATCGGCAGAAACCGCATCAGCGTGCCGAGCCAGAAGTCGCCGCGATAAACGAGCCGCTCCTCCAGGCAAATGCGGAGGATCGTCCACCAGGTTAGCGCGCGGGCAATCATTCCCACAGGCTACCAGCCATCGCGCGACACGCCCAGAGGCGGATGAATGACGTTTGTCCGCAGATGTCGCAGATGATCGCGGATTAGAACAGAATAGTTGGCCCAATTAATCTATGATGTACACGACTTTAGCCGCGCCGACTCAAGTCTATTTGCGTTCATCTGCGAAATCTGCGGACAAACAACTTGCCGTGCTACTCGGCCTCGCGCCCAAACAGCGCCAACTTGATCATCCGCCAAATCGCCAACATCACGCCCAGCATCGCAAGGCAGACGACGATCACCGCCGGCACGAGCCCGCCCATTGCGAACATGGGCTGCGCCCACGTCCAAATCGGCGCCCATGCGACGATTACGGCGACTGTCGCCAGACACAGAAATGGCCCGTAGGGAATCACATCGTCGCGTCGAAGAACAAACTGCGCGATGCCGATGAATAGCCCCGCGAACGGCGCGAGAAAAAACGCGATGAGCCCCGCCTGCCAACCAACAAACGTGCCCACCATCATCATCAGCGTGACATCACCGAAGCCCATCGCCTCGCGCCTGAGCGCGGCCGTGCCGATGAGTCGCACCGCCCACACAATCCCGCCGCTGCCCACCAGCCCGATGAGCGCGCTCAACAAACCGACCCAAGCGTACTCACTCAGCGCCCAAACCACGATGATTCCGCTCGACCCGAAGCCCAGCAGCCATCGCAACGGCGGCCGGTTAAACTCACGCCCGACCCGGCTGGCAATGAGGCGCAAGGCGAACCCCGCCCCGCGCCTGCCGCGCCAAATCCGCGGCGCAAGCGCGAAACACCACAGCCAGTAGCAGCACAAGCCAATTGCGAGCCCGGGCCAACCTGTGAGAACTCCGCGCGCGGCTTGCCACGGACGCGGGGCGACCGCTGTCACCGGCTCCAACCACAATAAGTCGCCCATGGGCCCCACGGCCTGCGCGCCGTTCATTCCAACAAGCACATAACTGACCACCGCCGGCGCCGGCCGCGTCGCCACGTACGGCAACAGCGAAATCGGGGCGAGCGTCGCCAGGATTAGCCCAATCAGCGTGCCCGTGACGGTGATTTCGTCCGGTATGATCTTCTCGTCGATGTCGATGAACGACGCGGCCAGCATCCAGCACAACAGGATCGTATGACTGAAAAACTGCAAATGCACGGGCCACATCGGCGCTGCGACGGCCACATTCACTTGCCCGGCAATCAATCCGAGTCGCGCAACTTCCCACCAATACAAGGCGGCCAGCGCGATGCCGAATCCGAATTCCAAGAATAGCGGCCGAATCCAAAATCCACGCCCGTGCACCTCCGCTTCGCGGCTTAGCGCGAACCAGCCGAGAACCGGCATCCGATCCAGCCGCCCGCGCGGCGAAGCGCCCGGTTCCAGCCGCGACCACGGTGAGATCCGCCGCGGCCGCCAAGCTAGCGCGTAGATCGCCCAGTTCGCGAGCGAGCCAAGGAATGCGCCAATGACGAAAACAACCGCGAGTCGCACGAAAAGTGGGATCATTGGCAAGTAGGTTAGGCTTTCTAGCCTGACATTGAGATGTGGTCAGGCTGGAAAGCCTAACCTACCAACCGCGCCATAATCTCATCGACGACCGCCGCGGGCGTCTTCCCTTCCGTATCGACCTCAAACGTAGCACACGCGCGGTAAACGGCCTCGCGCGTGGCCAAAACGGTCTCGATTTCCGTTAAACCACCGCTAGCCGTCAGATTCGGCCGGCGGCTCACTGTCGATTCATCGTCCGCCAGCCGTTTGGCCAGCGTTTCGACACTCCCCGTGAGCCAGACAACAATTCCGCCCAGCCGCACGGCCGTGCGATTTGCTTCGCTCATCACCGCGCCGCCCCCCAACGCGACCACGGTCCGCCGGAAACGGCACAATTCGGCCACGACGTCCGATTCCAGTTCGCGAAAAGCCGACTCTCCGTCGTCCGCGAATATCGCAGCAATCGACTTGCCCGCGCGACGCTCAATCTCATCGTCCGCATCAATCCAATCGAACGCAAGCCGCTCCGCCAGTTCGCGGGCCACGGTCGTCTTGCCGGTGCCTCGGTAACCGATGAGAAACACACATTTGTCGCCGAGTTGCGTCATCTAAATGGACTGCTATTTCACACTCACTCTGTGACAAACGGTCGGCAGCGCTTCAGATACGGTGATTCGGCCTTGCGGCCGACGCAAATCCCCACTCCCTGCTCCACGCTCCGTGCTCCCCGCTCAATACCGCACCGGCCCAATCGCCCGCTTGAGCGTCTCTCGCATCAGCGGCTCCGGCGCTTCCTTGCCCGTGAATAGCAGAAACTGCAGCGCCGCCTGGCGGATGAACATCTCAACGCCCGTCACGACGCGGCAACCGTGCGACCGTCCCTCCTTCAAAAGCAGCGTCGACTCCGGATTATACACGGTGTCGAACACGATCATCGCCGGCTTGAGGTGCGATTTGTTGAACGGCGATTCGTCGACGTTCGGGTGCATGCCGATCGGCGTGCAGTTGACGATTATCTCCGTATCGCCGATGTGCCGCGCCTGCCAGTCCACGCAACGGCCACCGAACAGATCGGCAAGAAACTGCGCTCGCGACCGCGTGCGGCCAGCGATTGTCGTCTTCGCGCCGCGGCGTTGCAGACCGTACATGACCGCCCTCGCCACCCCGCCGGCCCCCAGCACTAGAACGCGTTTGTGCTCCAGCGGACTCGGAGTACCCGGCAGCACCGCGCCGCCCAGCGCGTGCTCCAGGCAATCCATCGCCGCCTTGTAATCGGTGTTGTAACCCAACACCTGGCCGTCCTTGAACAACACCGTGTTCACCGCTCCAATGCCCTTCACGGCCGGATCGACCTTGGTGAGGAACTTCGCGATTGCCTCCTTGTGGGGGATCGTGACGCTGAGGCCGCGAATCCCCAGCCGCGGCACGTCTTCCACGAATTGTCCTAGCGTGTCGAACGGCACGCGGAACGGCACGTACACCGCATCGATTTCCTCCGCGGCAAATGCCGCGTTATGAATCTGCGGACTCAGGCTGTGGCCCACCGGATCAGCCACGACGCCAAACACGGCTGTCTCCGGCTTGATGCTATTGTGCCGAAAGATGTTGACCATTTGGTCGTAGCTGAGCTGGCCCGGGGCGAGCGCCCGCTCGTGGTGGAACGTGGCATACGTGAACGGCGCGCCGAACTTCGGCGCCAGGATGCGCGACGGCGTGCCGATATCGCCCATGCACATGCCGATCGTCGGCGAACCGCTTTCCTGCATCATCTCCAGCACACGCAGGTTGTCGTGCGGCTGGTTCGCCATCGTGGCGATCTTCACGATGTCAGCGTCGAGCGCCTTCATTCGCGCGTGCAGCTCGCGCAGGTTGTCGGGCGTATTGCGAAAACTGTGATGGCTGATGATCCGCTTCGTCTTGCCAAAGCGCGGGATCTTCGACGCAATGTCGTCTTCCAAGTCGACGTATTCGACGCCGTTGGCGATCGCCTCGCGAAGCAAGATCAGCCGAGCTTCCTCGCCCCCGGTGTACTTGCCGCCGTCTTGTTCGCGGCGAACCGTGATCACCGTCGGGCACGGCCGGTCCTTGAGCAGCCGGTGGATATTCACCCTCGAGCTAATGTAATCCAGCCGCAGCTCGACCAGCTCCGCCCCCTGCTCCACCAGGTGCGCATGCTCGGCGAGCATGTGTTTATGGCGACTGCGGCCGATGCTTACGCAAATCATGGGGAGGGGTCGGAGGCCAGAGGTCAGACGATTTCGGATTGCGGATTTCGGATTGCGGATTAATCGGAAGCAATCCGCAATCCGAAATCCGCAATTGTTCCGGTTTCACGTTCATTATCTATTCTCAGTAGTGTCCGGCTATAAGTCGAACAGTTTCAGTTGGTTAGGGTCGGAGGATTCTGGAAACGGTTGATGTTTGGCGGTGAGGGCCTCAAACAGCGGG
>JAKEIB010000189.1 GCA_022614705.1 Planctomycetota bacterium
ATCTGGCATCCAAGCTGAAGGCCGGGAGGAATGTGCTCGCGGCAGTTGTGTGGAATGCGGGAATTGACGGTCCCATTGCGCAGAACACCTACCGGACGGCATTTCTCGTCGCCGGCCATAAGGACGTGGAGACCGGCCGGCAATGGAAGTGCATTCAGAACGAGGCCTACTCCGCGCAATCGGTTCGCGGCAAGGTGAATGGGTATTATGCCGCCGGACCGACGGACCGCGTGGACGGATCCAAGTATCCCTGGGGTTGGGAACAGTCTAACTTTGACGATTCCGGCTGGAAACCGCCGATCTCAATTGGCACCGGCTCGCCGCGCGGATCGCTGGACTCGCGCAACCGTTGGATGCTGGTGCCCCGCGAAATCCCCATGATGGAGATCAGCCCGGAGCGCCCCGCCCGAGTCAGAGGAGCGGACATCAAAAGCATTCCGCCGAACAGCGGCGCCACCGTTCTGCTCGACCAGGAATACCTTACCACCGGCTATCCCGAGGTGACGATCAGCGGCGGAAAGGGGGCGACCGTCACTGTCGGTTACGCCGAATCGCTTTACCTGGCCGACGGCCGTGGAAAGGGCAACCGCAACGAAGTCGAAAACAAGCGATTCATCGGCTACGAAGATGTCTTTATTTCCGATGGAGGTGCGGCTCGGCGCTATCGGCCGCTATGGTGGCGGACCTGGCGCTATATTCAACTCAAGGTTACGACCAAGGACGACCCGCTCACGATCGACGCTATACGAGCCGAGTATACTGGCTATCCCTTCATCCGGAAGGCGCGGTGGGACGGTGGTCCCGAAGAGCTACAGCGAATTCTCGACGTCGGCTGGCGCACCGCGCGCCTGGACGCGCACGAGTCGTACATGGACTGCCCGTACTACGAGCAACTCCAATATGCCGGAGATACACGCATTCAGGGTTTGGTGTCTCTATACATGTCGGGCGACGGGCGATTGCTGCGGAACGCGATCGAGCAACTCGATTCGTCCCGGACTCCGGAAGGCGCAACTCTCAGCCGTGCGCCTTCACGCCTGCCTCAGTACATTCCGCCTTTTTCGCTGTGGTGGATAGGAACACTGCACGACTATTGGAGATATCAGGATGACCCGCTTTTCGTCAAATCCATGTTGCCTGGCGTGCGGGCCGTGCTCTCGCTCTTTGCCGCTCATCAACAAGCGAACGGTTCGCTAAAGCAGTTGCCGTGGTGGAACTTCGTGGATTGGGCCGCGCAATTTCGACGCGGCGTTCCGCCGACAGGCCCCGACGGATCCTCGGCTCTTCTCGATCTGCAATTACTTCTCGCCTACGATTGGGCAGCGGACCTTGAATCGACGCTCGGTTCGAAGCCCATGGCCGACGAATATCGCACAAGCGCCGCAAAGCTCAGATCCACGATCAATACACTCTATTGGGACGCAGGCCGCCGGATGTACGCCGACACATCCGGGAAGCAGAGTTTTTCGCAACACGCCCAGGCGCTTGCAGTGTTGGCCCGCGCGGTTGACGGAGACGCCGCCCGCGACCTGATCGTTCGTGCCGCTGCCGACCGGACGATCACGCAAGTCACAATCTACTTCAGCCACTACCTTCACGCGGCGCTGAACGCGACGGGAGAGGGCGACCGGTATTTGGAAATGCTCGGCGAATGGCGGGCACAATTGGCTCGGGGAATGACCACTTGGGCTGAATCGCCGGAGCCCTCACGGTCGGACTGTCATGCGTGGGGCTCCAGCCCGAACTTCGAGTTGTTCCGCACGATCCTGGGGATTGACAGCGCGGCGCCGGCGTTCAAGAGGGTGGTCGTCCGGCCGTTCCTGGGCAAGCTGGATCGCGTTTCCGGCGCGATTCCACACCCAAAAGGCGAGATCGCCGTGAGCTTGGTGCTGCGGGATGGAAAGCTGCACGCATCGGTCTCACTACCCCAAGATATAACGGGCGAGTTTGTCTGGAAGGGGCAAAAACGCACTCTGCGTCCCGGCAGCAATGAACTGGTGCTTTGAATTGGATCGTCTGAGCGCTGGTGTTAAAAGCGTAACACCTGGCTCGCATTTGTTCGAGGCGACTTTACGTTGGAACGTGTAGAACCATGAACTCAGTACTCGATCATTACTCGCGACCAACCAGGCGTCGACTCCTTGCCCAGACTCCGATGACGCTGGCCTGCGGCGCCTTACTGCGGGCGCCGGCGTTCGCGCAATCCGGCGAGAAGGCTTTCGTCGAGGTCAAGACCACCTACGGGCGTGTTCGTGGCGTCCAGAGCAATGGCCTCGCGACGTTCAAAGGTGTCCCCTATGGCGGTTCTGTGTCTGGAGGCAACCGCTTCAAGGCGGCTCCTCCGCTAAAGCCTTGGACCGGTGTGCGTGAGGCGCTCCAATTCGGCCCGCCTTCCTGGCAGCCGGGCCACCGGCGCAATGAGCCGGCGCAGGATGAAGACTGCCTTTTCCTGAACGTCTGGACGCCCGCGTTGGACAGGCGCAAACGGCCGGTCATGTTCTACAGTCACGGCGGCGGTTTCACAACTGGATCGGCCGCGGCCCCTTACCAGGATGCCTGGGGGCTGGCGCGCACTTTCGACGTCGTCGTGGTGGCCACCAACCACCGGCTCGGACTGATGGGATATCTGTATCTCGGCGATCTCGGTGGAGAAGAGTATGCGACATCCGGCAACCAGGGACTGTTGGACATTCGCGACGGCCTGAAGTGGGTGCACGACAACATCGAAGCGTTCGGTGGAGATCCCGGCAACGTGATGATCTTCGGCGAG
>JAKEIB010000190.1 GCA_022614705.1 Planctomycetota bacterium
ACGTCCGTCCAATCGGGATCGCGGCCATACCAATTCACCCGCCGCAGATTGCCGCGGCGGAAAGTCTCGCGAGCGCCGTCCTCATTCCACACGACTTCGTCGTCGCGGTCCCGCCCGACGTTGCAAGAGTACGAGATGGGCACTGGCTGGCCGCTTTTGTCCCTCCCCGGCACAGGCACAATATCGCCCACGCCGCCCTCGATTATTTGCGCTTCGATGGCCGGCATCCACGTGCCTTGGTAGCCGCCGTCCATGCCGTTGCTGTGGATCAAGAGTCCGGAATCGCGGGCCGCCTTCTCGCGTGCGTACCACGTACGGTCGCCCCACTTGAACTCGAGCACCAGATGATAATCACGGTATCGTTTGTTGGTGACGATGCCGCCGAGCCCGTCGCCCGTCACGTGCAGCATTCCATCGGCGACCCGAAACACCGCGCGCGGATCGTCGCGTTTCGTGTCCTTGAGCCAGGTGTAGCAGTCGCCCAGGGTCTGGCCGTCGAACAAGCGGATGACGCCGTCTTTCGGTGAGACCGCCTCGTCTGCCGCACGATCGCTTGGCGGTTCCTTGGCCCACGCGTTGGCGATCGCGCCGGCTACGAAAACGAATACGGCAGCGGGAAGCCAAACGGTCGAACTGCGTTTCACCATGATTACCTTCATTGTATCGATCAATGCAATTCAGCTTCGACAGTACCAATTCCGCCACGATAGTAATTAAACTTGACGTGTGGATGATCCGCGAGCAGGGACATCGGAACGCTCGTGTCGGGTGCGCGCTTGCTGATCATTAGTGCGGTGAGCCGGACGCCGAATGCATTGTCGTGATGGCCCGGATGCCAGATCGATACGCAATCGGCCTTCCACGTTTCGACCGGACCGACCGTGGCGGCGCGCGTCGGCACCTGCGGCACGTACCCGCCGCCGGAAGTGCGGGCATTTTGAATGACGGTCATCGGATGGAGATCCGTGATCCGCGTTTTGAGTTGGAGATACCTGCCCGGCGGCGGCGGCTCGTGCTGCCATTCGCCTTCGCGCTTCGGCGGATCGTTGAATGCCCAATGCTTGACCTCGCCCTGCCCGCCTTGCATCACGAGGCAGTGAACCGCGTCGAAGCTTTCCGAGTAAGCGTCGAGGTCAAGCGGAAAGTGGATGTTTTCATCCGGCATGCGTAGCTCGCGGCGGATGCGATTGAAGCACAGGTCCATGTCGGCCTTCGCAAACGATAGCGGATGATCCATCGAAACCGGTCGATCGTTTTCGATCCACTCGTCCATGCCCCAGAAATGGGCGTTGTGCAGCTTGACATCGAGCGCATTGACGATTCGCGCCACCAGCGGCAACTGCTCGGTGGGCCCGATCGGGCCGCAAATGCCGACCGGATTATCCGTCGTCGCCTGCTGCCACACTCGAACATACTCCAGCGCCTCAGCGCAGTAGAATTCTTCCAGTGTGTCGTAGATCGTCACCTCGAAGCCATCGCGCGATAGTTGCAGCAAGTCGTTGGGCGCGAGCTTCGCGGCATCGGCCAACAGGTGCGCATCAAGCGTCGTATAGTCCCACCAATCCGGCGCGACTTTGCTGATCGGTCTGGCCATTTATGCTTCTCCGAACAATTGCGCGAGTAGATCCGATTGCGGAAACGGATGACCGCGGTGGTGCACGAACGCCTCGGCGTAGGCGACGCCCTTCTGCCGGCCACGTTCCCCACCGTTGCGCTTCATCGCATCGATGTACTCGTCCATTCCATGGTGGGCACGCAACCAGTCGCGCTGCGAAGCGTGGCAGGCAAGCATTTCAACTTTGCGATCAAGCTGGCTGCTGATGTCCACGTAGGTTGTCGGCGTCGCCAACTTGCCGGTGTACGGATCGCGTCCCTCCACCGGATCACAATAGTATAGCCAAGGAATCGCCGACCCGGGAATTAACGTTAGCGTGGATGCATTGGGAATTGGATAACTGAACGACGCGGCCCGCGCCAAGAGATGAACTTGCTCATGGTCCAGCATGTAGTCGTGACGAGGATGCGTTAAAACCAACGTGGGCGCAACCCGGCGGAACAGATCGACGACTTTTCGATTGGTCGCTTTGTCGAAAACGACCTCGATGTCCGGCTCGTCGAGGCAATGGTAGACGGCGTTGATCTTGCCGGCCGCGGTGATCGCTTCACGCTTCCGCAGCGCGGCAATTTCATGCGGCGGCAGCGTAGTCGAACCACAATCGCCGGCCGCCACGGTCGCAATGTGGACCTCCCAGTCGGCGTCCGCCAACCGAATCAGTGTACCCGCGCAAAACATCTCGGCGTCGTCCGGATGCGCCAGAAGCGTGAGGGCAACGCGGCGCTGAGGGAGTTCGATCATCGTGTCAACGGAGTATATGCGATCAAGACGTGTTGATTACTCGCCGCCGGATGGCGTTGCCGGTGCGGTGACCTTGGCACTTTGCAGTCGATTGCGATTCGCTCTCTTTCTTCTACTGCCATCGCCCCACAATGGCGGCACATTCGATTCGTTCCATTTGTCCCACGCTGCCTGCAGTGCAGCGGCTCGTTGCAGCTCTTCCTCGATCAAATCGTTCGTCTCGCCAATGTCGTTGGCCAGGTTGTACAGCTTGGCCTCCGTAGCACGCCCTTTCATTCCATCAACGGCTGGGTCGTACCGCACGAGCTTCCAGTCCCCTTGCCGAATCGCCATCTGCGGGCCCAAGCGCCAGTACAGCGCGTCGTGCGGTGAACCTTCCCTGGCGCCACTCAGATAAGAAAACAGGTTGACCCCATCAATGGCCGAATCGGACGGGGCGTTCACACCGACGGCCGCCAGCGCCGTCGGCAAAATATCGAGTTGAATCACCGGCTGGTCATACACCTTGCCGCC
>JAKEIB010000191.1 GCA_022614705.1 Planctomycetota bacterium
ACGTCGAATAGGCGCCTACGCTCATGGCGCGCGCCTTGTCCCATGATATTATGTACTTGTCCAGGCCAATGTTGCAGATTTATTGCGATGGGCCATATGTACTTGTCCAGGCCAATGTTGCAGATTTATTGCGATGGGCCATAAATGGAGTTGAGTTTGTCAGGCACTACATGGAGTTAAGTTTGTCAGGCACAGCCTGACCTACATGGAGACACCAATGAAATCCAATCGACGTGAATTCCTCAAGCGCTCGGCGGCGGCCGGGGCAATAGTTTCCGTGCCGTTCTCCTGGGCGACCGGCCGCGCGCGGGCCGATGTGAACAGCGAACTGACGATGGCGGCGATCGGCGTCGGCGGCAGCCGGGGCGCGTTTTCGCAAGGCGGTTACGTTGCCAAACGAGCGGCGCAGCACGCGCGCATGCTGGCCGTGTGCGATGTCGATTCGGTGCACATGGCCGAATTCAACAACGGGTTCCAGAACAAGCTCAAGCAATACATCGACTATCGAGAGCTCCTGGAACGCGAGAAGCCGGACCTGGTCACGATCGGCACGCCGGACCACTGGCACGTGCCGATCGCCACTGCGGCAATGCACGCCGGTTGCGACGTATACTGCGAAAAGCCGCTGACCCTCACCATTGAGGAAGGTTTTCAAGTTCGCGACGCGGTGAACGAAACGGGCCGCGTGTTTCAAGTCGGTACGCAGCAGCGTAGCGAGCACGGATTGTTGTTTCTCAAGGCAATTGCGATCGCGAGGAGCGGGCGGCTCGGAAAAAAGGTCAATGCGATCGCGGCGATCGGCGGTAGCCCGCCGGAAGGTCCGTTCCCCAACTCGAACCCGCCCGAAGGCCTCGATTGGGACATGTGGGTCGGGCCGGCGCAAAAGGCGGATTACTCGTTGGAGCGCCGCAAGGAGTTCCGCTGGTATTACGATTACTCGGGCGGAAAGATGACCGACTGGGGCGCGCACCACATCGACATCGCGCAATGGGCGCTCGGTTTGGATCATACGGGTCCGATCAAAATTAGCGGCAGCGGCAAGTTTGGAAACGTCGTGCCCGAAAAGTTCGACTGGGTCGAATACTTTGAAGGCCGCACTTCGCTGCCGAACGGCTTTCAAACTCCCGTGTCGTTCAGCATCGACTGCGAATTTGCCAACGGCGCGGTGCTGAACGTATGCGACTACTACAAGCGCCAGCAGGGCAACATCGAGTTCCCGAATGGAATCCTGTTTGAAGGTGAGGACGGCCGCATTTTCGTCAACCGCGAGCGGCTCACCGGCAAACCGGTGGAAGAGATGAACGACGCGGACAAGAAGAAGCTGGACGAGGAAGTCGTCAAACTCTACGGCAGCGATCCGGGCGACCACATGCGAAACTTCTTCGATTGCATCAAGAACCGCGGCAAGCCGATCGCGGATGTTGAGACGCACCATCGCACGATGACCACGTGCCACCTGTGCAATATCGCGCTGATGCTGGGCCGCGAGCTGAAGTGGGACCCGCAGAAGGAGCAATTCAACGGCGACGAGCAGGCGACGGCGCTGATGTCGCGGCCGCGACGGGAAAAGTTTTCCTGGGAGGCGACGACGTAAACGGTCTTAACCCCAACGGCACAACGATCACGACGGAGTACAAGCGTGTACCAAGTACTCAGTACCAAGTACCAGGAGACTGCCATGAATAGGTTCGCCTTCTTTTCGGCAGTTTTCTCGTTAGCGTTTCTCGCTGTCCAAGCCGTAGCGCAACCGGAGATTGTCGACCGGCTGGAAAAATCGCCGCGACATCATGAATGGGTCGACGTCGATGCGGCCGGTGGGCGGAAGGTGCGCACGTGGGTCGTGTATCCGGAGGTCGATCATCCGGCGACGGTGGTCATCGTCATTCATGAGAATCGCGGCCTTACGGATTGGGTGCGCGGCGTCGCCGATCAGTTGGCTGAGGCGGGCTACATCGCAGTCGCGCCCGATCTATTGAGCGGCACCGCGCCGGGCGGCGGCAACACGACGGAGTACGGTTCGGAGGACGCCGCGCGTACCGGCATCGGCAATTTGCCGCAGAATCAGGTGACGGCCGACCTCGATGCCGTGTACGAATACGCCAAAAGGATCGAGGCGGGCAACCAGGTCGTCGCCGTGGGCGGTTTCTGCTGGGGCGGTGGGCAGACGTTCGCCTACGCGACTCACAATCCGAGCATCGCGGCGGCGTTCGTGTTTTATGGCCCGGCGCCGCAAGATGAGGCGGCTTACAAGAATATCAAGGCGCCTGTATACGGCTTTTATGGCGGTAACGATTTCCGCATCACCGGCCAAGTGCGGCAGGTCAACCAGCGGATGAAGCAGCTCGAAAAGAAGTACGAGCCGGTGGTTTACAAAGACGCAGGCCACGGCTTCATGCGTCAGGGCGAAATGAATGGTGCCAGCGAAGCCGATCGCAACGCCCACGATGAGGCCTGGGCGCGGTGGAAAAAACTGCTGGCCGGGCTGAAGCCGCGCCAATAGCCTCGGGGCGGCAAACCAAAAATGCCCCCTCACCTTGCTGAAATTCCTATCCGTTTTCGGCAAAACTCCCGTTCTTCGGCCGGCCTGATTTTGCTATTACCGTCACAAAACGTGGTCGGATTTCCGTTGCGGAGGGATCGACATGCTTAGCACATGGACGCGCGGACTCAAGATGGACCGCCTGGCGCCTGGTTTCCGCCGCCTGCTCGGGCGGCGTGCCTCGGCCGCCGGAGGCCTGCCGAACTTCCTCGTTATCGGCGCGCAGAAGTCGGGCACCAGCTCCCTCCACCGATACCTGATCGGTCACCCGGGCATCCTGCAACCTAAAAGAAAGGAAGTTCACTTTTTCGACTTCCAGTACCACCACGGACTGAGCTGGTATCAGCAACACTTCGCGGCCAGCAGCCCGCCGCATTCATTGACGTTTGAGGCCAGTCCGTACTACATTTTTCATCCCCACGCGGCGCGCCGGATTCGCCAGGTGATTCCCCATGCCAAGTTCATCGTCCTGCTTCGCAATCCGGTCGACCGCGCCTATTCCCACTACCGTCACGAGGTCAAGCTGAAGTACGAATCCTTGCCATTTGAAGAGGCGTTGGAGCGGGAGCAGGAAAGAACGGGCGGTGAGATCGAACGCATGCTGCGAGACGACGGCTACCGCAGCATCAGCCACCAACATTTCTCCTACCTGGCCCGCGGTCGGTACGTCGAGCAGCTGGCGCAATGGTTCAACTATTTCGACCGCGAGCAGTTCCTGATCATCCGCAGCGACGACTTCTTCGCCAACACTGGCCGCGAATTTAGGCGAATCGCGGACTTCGTCGGCCTGCCGCCCTGGGAGCCGGCCGAGTTCGTCAGACACGGCACGGTCTGTCACGAGCGCATGGACCCCGCCACTCGTCGGCGACTCGTGGACTATTTCGCTCCCCACAATCGGGGGCTGGGTGAGTTGCTAAACATGCAACTCGGCTGGGACGAGTAAATCGTTCTGCCGGCATCATCGAACCAGCGATTGCAAAAACGACGCGCACTTGCTTAAGATGACCGCTATGAACGACAAATGGCCGATTGGCGTGTTCGCGAGCATCGACGCGGGGTTGGGCGTGCGGCTGGAAGTGGCGCATGAGTTGGGCGTGCCAACAATCCATTTGCACACGCCGCATGTCGGGTCCCGCACGCCACAACGCGCCGCCGAATTCAGCAAGCGGCTGGCGGAACTCGGGATAAGGACGACGTGCGTCTTCGCGGGCTTCGAGGGCGAAAGTTACGCCGATATTCCGACGGTGAACATGACCGTCGGACTCGTACCGCGGGAAACGAGAGCGGCGCGCACGGCCGAGCTAAAGGCGATCGCCGATTTTGCTCGGACGCTAAACGTCGACGTTGTCGGCGTGCACTTGGGTTTCGTGCCGCACGACTCTAGCGATCGAGATTACCGGCAGTTGCTCGACCTGACGCGCGACGTGTGCGACCATTGCAAACGTAACAGGCAGGCGCTGCATCTTGAGACCGGCCAGGAGCCGGTCGATGTGTTGATCCAGTTTCTGAACGACGTCGGTCGGGACAATCTGTTCGTCAACTTCGACCCGGCCAACATGATACTGTATGGCGCGGGCGAGCCGCTGCCCGCCCTGGAGGCACTTGGCTCGCGGGTCCGCAGCGTGCACTGCAAGGATGCAACCTGGTCGGACCGGCCGGGCGAAACGTGGGGCCGCGAGGTACCACTTGGGGAAGGCGACGTCGACTTTGCGGCCTTCTTGAAGACTCTCAAGCGCATCGGCTACGATGGGCCGCTGACGATCGAACGCGAAATCCCGCAAGAGCCCGAGCGGCAGAAAGCGGAGATCGGCGGAGCGATCGAATTGCTTCAGCGGTTGAAGAGCAAGATGTAGCTGCAATTGCGGATTGCGGATTAAAAGCCAATAATCCGCAATCCGAAATCCGCAATCCGAAATCTAGCGTGCCGCTACACTCATCATCCGTGTAAACCCCCGAACAACCAACAGGCCCCCTATGCTCGTCCGCACACGTCTGTCGGTGATGATGTTCCTGCAGTACTTCGTGTGGGGCGCGTGGTGGGTCACGCTGGGAACCTATCTCTCGACTGCCAAAGGCGCAGACGGCGAGCGAATTTTTTCCGACGCGTTTGTGGGCGGCGCGTACGGTACGGCGTCGATCGCCGCGATGATCGCGCCGTTTTTCGTCGGCATGATCGCCGATCGCTTTTTTTCCACCGAGCGGCTGTTGTTCGTCCTGCACGTGGTCGGCGCCGTGGTTCTTTATTATCTGGCGACACTCAAATCGCCGGAGCTCTTTTACGGTGTCTTAATCGCTTATTTTCTCACCTACATGCCAACGCTCGCGCTCACTAACTCAATTTCGTTCCATCACCTGGAAGATCCGGCTCGGCAATTCCCAGGCATCCGCGTTTTGGGCACGATTGGCTGGATCGTCGCCGGCATCTTCGTTGGTTCTCTTTTCATCGCTGGAAATCAATGGGGTTTGTACTTCGATCGGCCGCTGGGCTTGCCGTTCACGCTAAAACTGGGCGAAATGCTTGGCTCCGAGGCAAAAATCGAGCCGACGACGATCCCCATGTTACTCGCTGCCGCCGCGCAGCTAGTGCTCGGCGTATTTTGTCTCGCGCTCCCCCACACGCCGCCGAGTAAGTCGGCTGGTCAATCGGCCAGCGATGTACTGGGTCTCGACGCGCTAGGTCTGTTGAAGCAGTGGCCGTTCTTCGTGTTCGTGGTTGGCTCGTTTTTGATTTGCATCCCGCTGCAGTTCTATTACACCTGGACGAACCCGTTTCTCAACGAGCTGAATGTCGCCAACGCGGCAGCCAAGCAAACGTACGGGCAGATGTCTGAAATCTTCTTCATGCTGCTTATGCCGCTTTTTTTCGCTCGGCTAGGCGTGAAATGGATGCTGTTGGTGGGTATGCTCGCCTGGACGCTGCGGTACGTTTTGTTTGCCTTCGGCGATGCAGGCAGCAGCATGTGGATGCTGTACGTCGGCATCTTGCTGCACGGCATTTGCTACGATTTCTTCTTTGTGACGGGACAGATTTACGTCGACAACAAAGCGCCAACGCACGTGCGTGCCGCGGCTCAAGGATTCATTGCTTTCGTCACGTTGGGGCTTGGTCTGTTCGTCGGCTCGATCGTTTCCGGGCGAGTCGTCAACCATTACGCCACGCCGGACGCCACGATCGGGCACGATTGGCAAAGTATCTGGCTCGTTCCGGCCGCAATGGCCGGCGCGGTGATGATTCTCTTCGCCCTGTTGTTTTACGAGCGCGGCGATGGGCGCGCGTCACGTGACATTGATATGGAAAGTGCCACGCGCTTTCCCGAGGAGGCGCCGCGATGATCCGCGTCGGACTTGTCGGTTTGGGGTTTATTGGCTGGATCCATTGGCTTGCCTACCACAAGCTGGGCGGCGTTCGCATCGCGGCAATTTGCGAGACCGACAAGCGCCGCCTGACCGGCGATTTGCGTGGACTCCAAGGCAACTTCGGCCCGCCCGGTGAGCAGATCGATCTCGCGGGAATCAGCGCGTATGCGAATCTCGACGACCTGCTTGGCGATCCGCAGGTCGACCTGGTCGACATCGCACTGCCGACGTCGCTGCATGCCGATATGGCGATCCGCGCGCTCGAAGCCGGCAAACACGTTTTCTGCGAAAAGCCCATGGCGCTCCGGCTCACCGATTGCGAGCGAATGGTCGATGCGGCGAGGAAGGCCAATCGGCTGCTCGTGATTGGCCACGTGTTGCCGTTCTTCCCGGAATACGATTGGGCGCTAAAGACAATTCGCGGTGGCGAATACGGAGCCGTTCGCGGCGGCGCGTTCCGACGCGTCATCGCGGACCCCACCTGGCTGAAAGACTTTTGGTCCGCCGATCGCATCGGCGGACCGATGCTCGACTTGCACGTTCACGACGCACACTTCATCCGGCTCGTGTTCGGCATGCCGCAAGAAGTGGTGACGTGTGGCCGGATGCGAGACGGTTTGCCCGAGTTCTGGCATTCGCAGTTCCGCTTCGCCGACCGCGGATTGACGGTCGAGGCAACGAGCGGGGCGATCGACCAGCAGGGGCGTCCGTTTACGCACGCGTTCGAGATTCACCTCGAACGGGCGACGCTGATGTTCGACTTCGCGGTGATCGGCGGCGAAGGGCGGTATTTGTGCGGGCCGACGTTGTTAGACGACCAGGGCGGCGTGCAGCGAGCACAGCTGGCGGGCGGCGATCCGATCGACGCGTTCGCCAATGAACTGCGCGAAGTAGTGCGATGTGTTCGCGACGGGCAAGCGTCGGAAATTCTGGGCGCGATTCTGGCGCAGGACGCGATGCGAATTTGCGAGAGTCAGTCGGAAAGCTTGCAGCGCGGGACGTCGGTAAAGGTTTGAGGCTGCTGGCGTCGTCGCGTATCATCTCGTGCCTGATCCAAGCCGGCGACTCGTCGCCGGCGTCCGACGGCGAGCCGTCGGCTTGGATAGCTGAAGTAACTGCCGTCTCAAATCGACGCCGCCGCGAAACGCCCCGCGTGATACAATCGGCAGCATGGCGCTGTTGATCGATGGCTACAACCTGCTGAACGTGACGGATATCTTCGGCGCCGCCGGTCCGGGCACCGATCTGCATCGCACGCGTTTAGCGCTCTTAAACTTTCTCGCGGCGTCGATCAGCAAACGCGAGCGTAGTCGGACGACGATTGTGTTCGACGCGGCCGGCGCGCCCCCCCGGTTTGCCGCGAAAAATCGACCACCAAGGCATGACGGTCCACTTCGCGCCGCGCCATTCGGACGCGGACGAGATGATCGAAGACCTGCTCGAGCAGCATCGGTCGCCGAAATCGCTCGTTGTCGTGTCGAGCGATCACCGCGTGCAGCGAGCGGCGCGAAATCGCGGCGCCACGTTTGTCGACAGTGCTGAATGGTACGCCGAGCGTCGAGCGGCGTTGCGAAAAAGTGACGTCGCCGACCATCCCGCGACAAAACCGGATGCACGACTCTCTCCCGACGAGCTTAGCTATTGGCTCCGCCAATTTGGCGACGAGCCGGCTGTCGAGGATTCGGCGAGTCCGTTCCCGCCGGGTTATGCGGACGACATTCGCGAAGAAGAGTAGGGCACACTACCTTGTAGCTGGATTCGCAAGAATTCAGCCAAGTCTGAAGTCTTGCGACTTCAGCTACGAGTCTAATTAGGCGGCTGCGCCGGTACCGGATTCTCATTCACGGCGGCGCGCTGCTCGCCAATCGGCCGGATGGTCATGTCGCCGGTGGCGCGGAGCTCGATTTCGTAGGTCATGCCGGGCCGCACGCGCATGCCGATCGCGTTCGCGTGGGCGGCGTGGATTCCCAGCTCAGCCGCCCGATCCTTGTCGTTGGCGATGAGCCAGAAGTCGCTCCAAATCTTCGTTTCGAATTCGGACATTTCGGTGCCGCGGCCGTAGGCTGTTGGCCGGGTGCCGACCGTATCGAGCGTGTACCCTTCGGCCGCTTCCTGATGCTCGCCGAAGATGCGTTGAAATAGTGCGATAGCAGTCGAGCGATCGAGATTCGACTCCTCGATGTACTTGTCGTCGAACGTGACGCGTAAGTAGTCGACGTACACCATGTCGCCAATGATGTCGAATTGCCGCGCCTCGCCGATCGGGTCGCCCTTCTCATTAACCTCCACGAACTCGATCTTCGTGACGAGATTGGTCGACGACTTTCCCTCGGCGTCGGCGGCTGCCGGTTGGGCCGATTCGGTGCCGGCAATTTCGTGCTGTTCGAGCACCGTTAGTCGGGCCAGGCGGCGCTGCACCTTTAGCAGCCGCATCCTGACTTCAACCTTTTCCAGCTCCGCCTGCGTTTCGGCGAGCTTGGTGTTGAGATCGTCGATTTGCTGCTTTTGCTCCGCGAGGTCGCTATTGGCCTTCTTGAGGCTTTCGAGCGTGGTGTCCAACTCAGCCTGTTTGTCGGAAAGCTGCTTGCGCGGCTCGTTATACAACTCGTAAGCCTTGTAACCCCCGATGCCGGCGCCGCCGACGAGCACCAACATCAAGAGGGTTCGCAACGTCGTGTTGACCGTACCGACCGTATCACTGACCCGGCCCATGGAATGTGCTCCAGGAGAGGCTTAACGCGGCGATGTGGACGGCCGCTTTCAGAAAAGTGGCGAGGCGCCTACTTAAAGGATACCGCGCCGCGTGGCGGGCGACAAATCGGGGCGTCAATTGTCGGGCGTTGCGCCAACAAGCCGCAACGAGATCGTGTCCGCCGCGGCGGATTGGGCAGACGCTGCGGCCATCGCCCAACGCGACAACGCCAACAGCGGCCAGGCCGCCGCATGCACGTCGTTGCGGCACCGACGATCGGCCGACGCATCGCGGAGCAAGTAATACGGTTCGTCCCAACCACCGCGATCGTTTTGGGAGTCGATCAGAGCGTTCACCGCCCGCAGCGCCGCCGGATGATTTGGCCGGCCGGCTGCCGCGAACGCGAGGAGTGCCCACGCCGTGTATACACCGACGCAGTCGGCGAACCGATCGTCGTACGTGTCGTTAGCGAATTCGGCATGTGATGTGAGTTCCGGCTCGGCCCAGTTGCCGCCCGGTTGCTGATTGACAGCCAGCCAACTGAGACCGGCCTCGATCACATCCTCGTCGCTGGAGACGCCCGCGGCCGACAACCCAGCAAGGGCGGCCGACGTGGCGCTGATTTGCTGCGGTATCGTTCCGGTCACCCAGCTTCCATTTGCTCTCTGCTCGGCGCGCAGATAGCCGATTGCACGTATGATGGCAGGCTGCGCGTTTCCGCAATCGGCCAAGGAAATCGCTTCGAGCACTATGCCGGTCACATCCGCTGTGCCCCAGCCGCCATCGCCTTGTTGGTTCCGCGCAAGCGCGTCGACGATCGCGATGATTGGCGGGCGAAGGCGATTGAGACACTTATTCGCAGTTGCCGCGCCGCGACGAAGTTTGCTCCGCTCATGAGTCACTTCCAGCACGGGTGGCAAGGCATTCGCGAATTGGCCCGTTGTTTCGGCCGCACTGCACAACATGCGAAGTGCGATCGCCAGGTCCGCCGCATCGAACGACGCATTGAAGCGACGGGTTCGCGACAGCCATGTCATCGCGGCGATAACGGCGCGATGATTTGTCGGCAGACCGCTGGCGCGCAACGATTGAACCGCTAGCAGCGTGTCGACAAACCGCGACCTGCGATATCGCGGCAAGGCTCGGCCGCCAATCGGGTCGCCGAACCAGGAGCCGACCGGCTGTTGCGTGCTCAGCAGAAGCTGTCGGGCGCGCAGAATTGCCTGTCGGACGGGACCGATTAGCTTAGCGTAGAAGAGCGGGGCGGCAGGCCGCGGAGCCTGTTGGCGCGGGTGCGCACGCTCCACGAAACGAACAAGTTCCATCGTGTTCATAAGTGCTGCTCGCAGGTGCGGCGGGTCTTCCTTGACGTGCACGGTCCGTGGTACGGACGAAAGCAGCTTACGACAGCCCGTCCGCCATCGGCAAGTGGAGAGCCGCACAGTGCTAGCACTGGCAGCGAACGGTTGTGGGGCGTGGTGCCTTGCTCGCAAGGAGCACGATTAGCCGCGACCCCAACGGGTCGCTGGCAAGTTGCTGCTCCAGTCCCCGGCGACCCGACCACGGCAGCCGCGGTGCCCGGGTCGCGGCTAGTTTGCGAGAAGAGTCGTGGCTTGTTTCAATGAATACTACGTTGATCTCTGTTCCGCCAGCGGCAGGAGAATGCTGACTTCCGCACCGCCACCGCTGGGGCGATTCACGACCACTTGGCCGTTGTGGTCGGTGACAATGCGCCAGCACTTCGACAAGCCGAAGCCCAGCCCCCGACCCGCTTCGCGGCCGCTGAAGAAGGGGTCGAACATGTGCCGACGCACTTCGTCGGATACGCCGGGTCCGTTATCGCGTACGGCAATTTCCGCGAAAGTGTCGGGGCCAATTTCAGTTTGACGCACCGCGACGTGCACATTGCCATCGTCGCCGACGGCCTCCAGCGCGTTTTTCACCAGAGCGTGTATCGCGACACCGAGTTGTGTCTCATCCGCCAACACTTCAATAGCGTCGTCACCCGTTTCGCAAACGAGTTCAACGTCGTTTTCCTTCGCAACATCGCGCTCTTGATCGACGACGCGGCGCGCGAGCTGCCGCACGTCGAGCACTTTGGCCTGCAGTTTTGGCGGACGCGCGAAGAGCATCAAATCGGAAATCATCTCGTGTGCGCGCATCGCCTGGCGATGAATTGCCGAGAGCTTCTTGGCGCGCTCCGAGTCGGCTTCGCCTTCCAGCAGCGTTTGAGCGCGGGCTGCGATGTTGGCGAGCGGGTTGTTAATTTCATGGCTAGCGCCGTAGGCCAGCTCCTTGAGTGCCTCGAGCTTTTCGTGTTCCAGCCGCTGCTCAAACTGCCCAAGTTTTTGTTCGTAGTCGCTAAGTTTCAACGCAAGAGCGGGCAGTCGCCATTCGATTTCCACCACTTTGCCAGACGATGCGTCCGACTCGAGCGAGGCAGCCAACTGCGTCTCGAAACAGCCTTCCAACCACTCGGCGGCCTCTTCGATTCGATTGACCGTGCAACCCAGACTGCATTCCGCGGCGCGCAGTGCCCAGCTTGCAATGTCGCGATCGTCCTCGAGCGTTCGCGTTAGCTCGCGCAGTCGTTCAGCGCGATCGGACGTCAGCAACATCCGCTCGCACCGCACGGCGGTGTCACTAGCAAGCGGCACGCGCTGACGCGCGCCCGTTGCCGCGCCTTCGGCGAATTGCTTCAGATAAAGCATGGGGATTGCCACGTGTGCCACGGCTTGCGGCGGCGCGAAGGGCTATCGCGCGCGTGGAACACTGCTTGCTTCCTCACGGTTGGAGAAAGGGGTTATCGGCAAGCCGTGCTGATCGAATTCCCAGCGCAAGCCGGTGCGCCGCAAGCAGTGGCACACGAACGGGCGGCATGCGTTAGCCGTGCGGCACCGACTCAACGTCGAGCAGTTGGCAAATGCGGTCGATGAGCGCTTCCACGTCGAACGGCTTCTTGAGAAAGTCGTTCGCGCCCGCGTCGCGCAGCTGTTGAATCTTGTCCTCCTCGACCATGCCCGAGATGCAGATGATCCGCACGTCGTCCATCGTTTTCTCGCTGCGCACTAGCCGGCAGACTTCGATGCCGTTGATATCCGGCAGCATGACATCCAGCACGACCAGGTCGGGCCGAAACTCCTTGATCAGCATGCCGGCGCCGAAGCCGTTGTTCACGCTGCGAACCTCGAAGCGGCCATCGCGCTCGAGTTGATCGACGATCAGCTCGACCAGATCTTCGTCGTCGTCGACGACGAGTATTTTTCGCTTGCCGCTATCGAGGGCATCGGTGGGGATGCCGTTATCGCGCATGAACGCGTAGAGCTGGTCGCGCGGGATGCGGCGAAATCGGCTGCCCGGCACGCGAAAGCCCTTCAATTGGCCGGAGTCGAAACAACGAATGATCGTTTGCTGGCTGACTTTGCAAATCTTGGCGGCTTCGCCAGTCGTGAAGACGGTTTTCATGCGCTCAACCACCCCTCTCCTTAGTTGATGGTAAGACAGTCCCTTGCCCGAAACGTGACGGCAGACTCGTGGGCAAAGAGTCGAACTCCGATGGCCATCCACGCCCCTGAGCAACCGTAAGGCAAGCTACCCTCTAGCACCCGGCATCCGCAAAGTCCTCAAACAACTGCAATTTCCAGAATTCTACCGGAGGTCCAATCGGTAGGCTCTACCATAGCTGCCGAAGTCCCCTGTTTTGCCAGATGTCTGCGAATTATATCGGAGCTTTTAGCGGAGTCAATATCGATCTCGTGACGATAACGCGTTTTACAGAAACGAGTTGCGATCATTCACAGGGCGCGGCATTCTTTTTTTGCTCGGGTGCCTCCCGTAGCGCAATAGGTTTAGCAGTTCCCCCGGTCGAACGTTGCTTAAACCGGCGAAACTCCGCACTCCCACTATATTCCGGGAGGCCGTAAATAGTCGGCCTGTCCCAAGCTATCCGCGTCGTCGGATTAGCGTGCTTTCGCCGGACGACGCCTTCCGTCCAGATGCACCATGACGAGCGCGAGATCGGCCGGCGTAATCCCGCTAATCCGGCTAGCCTGGGCAAGATCGCGCGGTCGAATGCGCGTGAGTTTCTCGCGAGCTTCGGCGCGTAGCTGATCGATTGTGTCGTAGCGGAATCCATCGGGAATGCGCTTCCGCGCTAGCCGCGACTGGCGTTCGACTTCAGCGTGTTGCCGCGCGACGTATCCGGCGTACTTCAGGTCGCAGAGCACCTGCTGGACGACGCCGCGATCAACGGTCGCCAGCTCTGGCAGCCGGGCGACAGCGTCGGACCACGTCGCTTCGGGCCGTCGCAGCAGTTTTGATAGCGGCACGCCGTCGATCCACGTGGCATCGAGCAGCGTACTGACGCGAGCGATCTCAGCCAGCTTTTGTTCGAGTCGGCTCCAGCGGTCGCCATCGACTAGCCCGCGCTCGAAGGCCAATGGTGTGAGACGGCGGTCGGCGTTGTCGTGACGCAGCAGAATTCGATATTCGGCCCGACTGGTAAACATGCGGTACGGTTCGTCGACGCCACAGGTTACAAGGTCGTCGATCAACACGCCGATGTACGCTTGGTTGCGATCCAAAATGAGCGGCTCGCGATGCAGCAAGGCTAGCGCGGCATTGGCGCCGGCGATAAGTCCCTGCGCGGCGGCCTCCTCGTAACCTGTTGTGCCGTTGATTTGGCCGGCGAAGTATAGGCCGGCGACGCGCTTCGTCTCTAGCGTCGGCTGCAACTGGTCGGGCGGCGCGTAGTCGTATTCGACCGCGTAGCCATAGCGCATGATTTGGGCACGTTCCAACCCGGGGATTTGTTGTAACAGGGCGTCTTGCACGTCGCGCGGCAAACTCGTGGAAATGCCGTTGACGTAAATTTCGAGCGTGCGGCGGCCTTCGGACTCCAAAAACAGTTGATGCCGTGGCTTGTCGGCGAAGCGTACAACTTTGTCCTCAATCGACGGGCAATAACGCGGGCCGCTCGATTGGATTTGCCCGCTGTACATCGGCGCGCGGTGTAAGTTGGCGCGGATCAGGTCGTGGACGGCCTCGTTGGTGTACGTGATGTAGCAAGGAAGCTGATCGACGACGAGGCGGTCGGTCAGGAAAGAGAACGGTTCGGGCTCGTCGTCGCCCGGTTGCAATTCGAGCCGGTCGTAATCGATCGTGCGGCCGTTGAGTCGCGGCGGCGTGCCGGTTTTGAATCGAGCGAGGCGGAAGCCAAGCCGCGTGAGCGCCGCACTGATGCCGCCGGTCGTGCCTTCGCCCGCGCGGCCGCCCGGCGTTTTTGTTTCGCCGGTGTGCATGAGCGCTTGCAGGAAAGTGCCGGTCGTGAGCACGACGGCCCAAGCGCGGTAAATGGCATCGCCGCGGACGCGGACTCCCGCGACGCGGAATGACGAATGACGAATGTCGAATGACGAATCGGGCTTTGTCTTGCATTCGTCATTCGTCATTCGTGCTTCGTCATTCTCCGTGAGCAGGTCCTCGACCACTTCCTGCCGCAGCGTGAGGTTGGGCGTTTCTTCGACGAGCCGCTTGATCTCGGCTTGATAGGCCTTCTTATCGGCCTGGGCCCGCGGGCTGTGCATGGCCGGGCCTTTGCTGCGATTGAGCATGCGAAATTGAATGCCGGTGACATCGATCGCCCGGCCCATCGCGCCGCCCAAGGCGTCGATCTCGCGCACGATCTGGCCCTTGCCGACGCCGCCGATGGCCGGGTTACAGCTCATCTGTCCAACGGTGTCGCAGTTGGTCGTCAGCAGCGCCGTCTTCGCCCCCAACCGCGCAGCCGCCAGCGCGGCCTCGGCCCCGGCATGCCCGGCGCCGACGACGATTACATCGTATTCGTATTGACTGGCCATGCCTTAAACATAGCGGGGCCTGTAATCGGCGCGAATGGTAGGGCCGCGCGAACGTGAAGGTGCGGCGGCTCGTGGTCAGTGGGCTGCTCGCTCCGCGAGCAGCAATCCTCTCGCGCAGCGAGAGGTCTACTTAACGGCGGCATTCGATGCCGGCGTGCCAGCCGTGGAAGAGCACGTCTTCGGCCACGTTTTCGTTGCCGAGGTAGGCGTCCTCGGCGAGGTGGACGTTGGCGATCCACAGCACCTGGTAACCGCCGCGCAGTGCCCAGCATTTGTTGAGCCGGAGGATGCCGGAGAGCGAGGCTTCCGCGACGTAGGAGATTTCGGAGTATTCGCGGACGTCGTTGTTCACTGTACTGGAGAAATCGGTCCGCTGTTCATTGATGGTTGTGGTATTGAGATTGTCAGCCACGAATTGCGTGGTAAACGTGCCCATCAGGTTCGTGTACTTTATCTGGTTGTGGTACACACCGCCGTTGACAAAGCTTTCAATCGCCAAGCGACGATTAACGCGCCAGGTGTCGTGAAGTAAGCCAACCTGGAATCCGACTAAGTCGTTTTGAATGTCGAATAGATTAAGGCGGTCGGTGACAGTCACAATAGGTCCCAGCGGAGGTGGAACCGGCGGTACTGCCGCTGGATTTCCCAGTCCAAAAGCGCCCGGCAGTGGCGGGGGAGCTTCCTGGTCATAAAAGTCATTGATCTCATCGTCGAACTTAATGTAGCGAAAGCCGAAGTACGGCCGCCACGTCGGGTTGGCACTCTTAATAGCGTTGAGCTCGCCGGAATGCAGCATGGAGGTGTAGTGGAATCTCCGCTGCTCGGTGGCTAGCTGAAGCGGGGTCGGAGGAGCTGGCGCTCCTGGCGGAGGAAGTGGGAATGGCTCGAGCGGCAACTTCGGATAGACGATCGACGCGTTCCATTCGGGAATGCCCTCGTAGGCGACTTGCACGTCCCAGCCGGTGTACTTCGCGACTTGGCTCGTGAATGTGATTCGCCCGCCCGGATCACGGTCGAATTGCTCGAAAGTCGGCGTCAGCGGAAATAGCGAATCGCCGGTGTTCGTGCCTTCTTCGTCGATTTCTCGCAGCCGCGATTCGAGCGACGCGAGGTCGGTCTCATCGCGCGTCAGTACGATGCCGTCCACCGTTACATGCCAGCGGCCGCCGACTCGCCAGTCGTCGCACATGCCAGGGCCGGTGCGGTAGGGCGAACCGTTGCAACCCCAGGGCCAATCGGACGGATGACCGCCGCCATAAGGCCGAACGCCGCGTCGTCGAACACCATCGTCCTCATATCCTTCTACTTCTACTGGCGGCAGCTCTTCACCGGCATCATCGAGAAACGGAGACGGCGGCGTGATCGGTGCGGGCACATCTTGCGGCGGCACGACAACCTGACCTGGAGGAACGACTACCTGTGGAACCGCTCGCACGCCCGGTACCACCACGGTCCCAGGCTGTTGAACCGCCGGCGCCGTGCCGACAGACGGCGTCATTTGCGCGGGGGTCGTGCCGGCTGGCGTCGAGCTTGGCAACGGGATCGTGGATTGTCCCGGTTGAGCTCCCTGAGCGGGCGTTGCCGTTGGCGGCGTCGAAGTCGGCGACGGTATCGTTGACTGACCTGGCTGAGCTCCTTGAACGGGCGTCGCGCTTGGCGCTGGCGCGACTTGTGCCACCCGCGCACTCTGCAAATTGGTCGGCCCCAACAGCAACGGGCGGTACGCGTCGGTGCTGACCGTCGGCTCAGCGGCGGTCGACCAACTACAGCACGCCGCCGCGCACGCGAGGCCGGTGGCGAACGTTCGTCCGAGCTGTAAAAATCTCTTGTGCACGCCGGCCCCCGGTGATCCGCGCCGCCTGCCTGAGCGCAGTAAACGCGGGTTGGGTCGTAGCAATTGAACCGCTTGTGCTGGTACTTGCGCGCACAACGGTTCTACGGCCCGTGAGGATGGAATCGGTTATCGCAACGGCGCGACGCTACAAGATGCTTCCTGATTCGTACTCTTTGCGCAGAGTACGCAATTTGAGGCCGCGGAAGGCACTGCGTTGCTAGCACGTTCGCCCCAGCACGCGGTGCAGCAACGAGCTATCCAAGCCGACGGCTTGCCGTCGAGGACTGAGAAACAAGCAGCGACGGCGAGCCGTCGGCTTGGATGTTAACGAGGCACCACGTTGGTCGTTAAACCATGCTCTTCAGCAACGCCAAACAGGCGTCGACTTGTTCGTCGGTGCCGACGCTGATCCGCAGGCCATCACCACAATCGGGATATCGCATGTAACGCACCAATACGCCGGCTTGCTTGAGCTTCTGATAGATGGGCTCGACCGGCACGCTGGCATGTGGGCACCAAACGAAATTCGCCTGGGAAGGGACGGCATCAAAGCCCAGTTCGGTCAGTGCCGCCGTCATGCGCTCGCGAGTGGCGACGATCGCGCCGCGCGTTTCATTGAGCCACTGCCCGTCGTCGATGGCTGCCGTTGCGCCGGCGATCGAGAGCGCGTCGCAGTTGTATGAATCCTTCACTTTGCGAAGCTCGCGAATGACGTGCGGCTGGGCCACAAGGTATCCGAATCGCAGCCCGGCCAGCGCGTACGACTTGCTGAGCGTGCGGGCGACCATGATCTTGTCGTTCTCAGCGACGAGCGACAGGCAATTCGTGTCGGCGAAATCGACGTAGGCTTCGTCGACTAGAATGGGGCAGGGCAGCGTCGACGCGAGCTCGGCGACCGCGGACGGCGGCACCATCGTACCCGACGGGCTGTTCGGATTCGCCAGGAACGCCAGGCGAATCCAATCGTTCGGCTTGCCGAACTCGGCCGGCAACGACCAATCTGCGTTGTAATTGATGATGTCACACGCGGCCCCCTGAATCTCGGCCAGCGTGCGATACAGCAAGTAGCTGGGGTTGGCGAAGCGGACCATGTCGCTCGTGCCGACGAAGGCCCGGGTAACGATTGTGAGGATGTCGTCGCTGCCGTTGCCGCAGAGAATCCAATCCGGATCGACGCCCAACAGCTCGGCGGCGCGGATGCGAAACGCCGTCGCCAACGGATCGGGATACTTTTGCAGTCCGGACTGCACCACGCGTCCGATCGCCGCTTTCACCTTTGGCGAACACTGGTACGGGTTCTCGTTCGTATTGAGCTTGATGAACTTCTCGGCCGCCCCGGCGACCGGCTGCTCGCCGGGGACGTAGCCTTTCATCTCAGCGATATTCGGTCGAACTTGGGGCATGGCGTGGTGACTTAGGCTGTTCGGTGTGCCACTGCTTGCGGCCAACGATTACGTGTTCATTCTTGAGAAGCACTGCTCGCTACACAACTACTAAATACCGACAGCAGCAAGCAGTGCCGAATAGGTTGTCAAACTTATTCCTCCGCCGCGAGCAGTGGCACACGCATTAATCGTTGCTTCGTCGCAGCGCGACGCTCGCGCCGTGGGCGGTCAAGCATTCGCGCTCGGCCATGCGGATGGCGTCGTCGGCGACTTCGTTTAAACCGTCTTGCGTGAAGTGGATTACGCTGTGCGATCGCAAAAAGTCGTTCGCGGAAAGGCCGCTGGCGAAGCGGGCCGTCGCGCCAGTTGGGAGCACGTGCGACGGGCCGGCCACGTAGTCGCCGAGTGCCACCGGGCTGAACGGCCCGAGGAACACGGCCCCGGCGTTGCGGATTTTGCTCAACATTTCTTCCGGTTCGGCGCACGCGATGTGTAAATGCTCAGACGCCAGCGTGTTGGCCAATTGGGCCGCTTCGTCGCGGCCGCTCACCATAATGAGCGCGCCGAACGATTCCAGCGACTGACGTGCCAGGTCGCCGCGTTGCACCGCCGCCAGTTGTTTTTCCAATTCGGCCGCCACGGCGTGCAGCGTCAGGTCACTCCACGTGATGAGGACACTAGATCCCGGCGCGTGTTCGGCCTGGGCGATCATGTCGGCGGCCGCGAAATCGGCCCGCGTGGTTTCGTCGGCCAGTACGATGATTTCACTGGGCCCGGCGATCGAATCGATGTCCACGTCGCCATACACGAACTTTTTGGCCATCGCGACGAATTGATTTCCGGGCCCGACAATCTTGTCGACCTTAATTAGAGGGCCGTTCACGAGGCCGTCGAGTCCGTACGCCAGTGCGGCGATCGCCTGGGCGCCGCCCATACGATACACCTCACGGATGCCCAGTTCGTGGCACGTTGCGAGAACGTCCGGATTGTACGCGCCGTTGGGCGTAGGCGGCGACACGACGACGATTTGGTTGACGCCGGCCGCATGGGCCGGCACGGCCGTCATGAGCACGGTCGACGGATACGCGGCGGCGCCACCCGGCACGCAAATGCCGACGCGCTCCAGCGGCAAAAACCGCTGCCGCAACCAGCCGCCGTGCGGTGCGTCGACTTGCACGTCGTGATGTACGATCGCCGTTTGGAAACGCAAAATGTTGTCGCGGATGCGGCGGATCGTTTCCAAAAACGCGGGGGCCGCGTGGGCATGCGCCGAGGCCAGCTCGTCGCTCGGCACGCGGAGCGTGTTGGCCGAGAGTTGCGCGCCGTCGAGCTTGGCCGTGTAGCGCAACACGGCGTCGAGCCCCTGCGTGCGTACGTCGGAGGAGATTCGCTCCACTACTTCGGTCGGCGCCATTGGCGTGCCGAACACTTCGAGCGTCTTCTGCCGACCGGCGTCGCTCACCACGTTGCCACTCGGCGAAAGCCTCGCGCGCAGCTGCGCGATGGCCGCCTGGCCATCGGGCTGCCGAGTGTCGATGCGTTGGATTTCCAATGGCATAACCGTATGTTAGCCTTTCCAGGCTGACAGAAACTGCATCGCCGACAATGTCAGGCTGGAAAGCCTGACGTACACGCGCGATAATACGTCCGCGTTGCTATTCTGGTCGGAAACTCACGAAACGTAAACCCGAGATGCAGCACACAATCGATCTACGCAGCGATACGGTAACCCGCCCTTCGCCCGGCATGCGCGCCGCCATGACCGAGGCCGAGGTGGGCGACGATGTATTTGGCGAAGATCCAACCGTGCGGCGGCTGGAGGCCCGCATTGCCGAGATGCTCGGCAAAGAGGCCGCGCTATTCGTTCCTTCCGGCACGATGGGCAATCAGCTGGGGATTCGCGTTCACTGCCAGGCGGGCGACGAATTTCTATGCGAGTCGAATTGCCACGTTCTTAATTTCGAGCAGGGCGCTTACGCGCAGCTATTCGGAATCGCCGCGCAGCCGGTGGAGGGTGATCACGGCGTGCTGCACGTCGAGCAGTTGGTCGGTCGAATTCGGCCGCTGAACAACGACCATTACACGCACACGCGGCTAGTGTGCCTGGAGAATACGCACAATCGCGGCGCCGGGCGGGTGCAGCCGTACGACGCGGTCGTGGAAATCTGCAGCTGGGCTGCCGACAACGGCCTCGCGCGGCACCTCGATGGTGCGCGGTTGTTCAACGCGGTGGTGGCCACCGGTATTTCGGCCGCCGAATGGGCCGGACACTTCGACACTGTGAGCGTTTGTTTCTCAAAGGGTCTCGGCGCGCCGGTCGGCTCGGCGCTCGTCGGGCCGGGCGACAAAATTCGCCAGGCCCGGCGGCATCGCAAAGCGCTGGGCGGCGGCATGCGCCAAGCCGGCATCATCGCGGCCGGCGCGCTCTACGCGCTGGAAAACAACATCGAGCGACTGGCCGAGGACCATCAAAACGCGCGACTTCTGGCCGATGCCGTGCGCTCGTCGCACGGCCTGAAACTCGATCCGGAAATCGTGGACACGAACATCGTCAACTTCGCGGTCGATCCCGAGCTCGGCACGGCCGCCGCCTTCAGCGCCCGTCTCCGCGACGAAGGCGTGCTCATGAACGCGATCGGCCCGCAGCGTCTCCGCGCAGTGACGCATCTCGACGTGTCGCGCGAGCAGGTCCAACTCGCGGCCGCCATTCTCCAAGAAACGGCCGCGGCCGTGCAATCGGTCGCCGGCTAAATTTATGGTGTCTTGAATTTGATCGCACGGATGGCGCGCCCTGATGTTCGCAGGATTATGCATACGCATGCTTTGTTTCGGTCCCGTAGGGACTCGTCGAAAATAGCCCAGCACTTTCAGTGCTGGGGCAGCTGCACCAAGCCTACCGTCACGTCCCGTAGGGACGGCTGACACATTTGCGACACAGCATTTCTTCGGCCGTCCCTACGGGACTTGAAATCGCAATCCCGACTTTACCCAGCACTGGAATTGCTGGGCTATTGTCAGGTGTCCCTCCGGGACACCAGCGGCTTGATAACGGCCACGCGCAATACCGGCAATCACTTGCATAATCCTGCTCGGCGATGGGCGTAGCGATCGTCACGGCGCGGTTCACCACGCCCTTACAGGGCGTGCCACTCCCGAGTTCGCGGATGCTCTCAGCTAATCCCACCTAGCGTTGCCGCGCGGGCGACGCGGTCGATGCCGAGCATGAAGGCGGCCGTGCGGAGAGAGACGTCGCGTTCTTTGGACATCTCCCACACAACTTCAAACGCGTTGGTGAGCGTCTTCTCAAGTTCCTGCCGCACGCGGTTGAGACTCCAATTATAAAATTGGCGGTTCTGAGCCCATTCGAAGTAGCTTACGGTGACGCCGCCGGCGTTGGCCAGGATGTCGGGCAGGACGATGATGCCTGCCTTGTCGAGGATGTCGTCGGCGTCGGGGTGAACGGGTGCGTTGGCGCCCTCGACAATGATCGGCGCTTTGACGCGCGGCGCGTTTTCCGCGGTGATTACGCCGCCAATCGCTGCGGGGATCAGCACGTCGACATCGAGCGCCAGCAGCTCAGCATTAGTGATTTGGTCGGCATCCTGGTAGCCGCATATCGAGCGATCGTGCTCCAACGTGTGGCGCAGCGCTTTCGGTATATCGAGACCGTCGGCGCGATAGTAGCCGCACTTCGCATCGCTGACCGCCACGATTTTGCAATCCGCTTCGTGCAGATATTTGGCCGTGTGCGTGCCGACGTTACCGAAACCCTGAATGGCGACTCGCGTTCCGGCCGGCTTGCGGCCGAGCCGGCCGAGCAGCTTGAGCGTGAGGATGCCGACGCCGCGGCCGGTCGCTTCTTCGCGGCCGGGGATGCCGTAGTATTCGACCGGCTTGCCGGTCACGACGCCCGGATTGAAGCCATGATACTTGTTGTATTGGTTCATGATCCAGGCCATGACGCGATGGTCGGTCCCCATGTCGGGGGCCGGGATGTCGGTATCGGGGCCGATGATGTCGTGAATCTCGTCGACAAACTTCCGCGTGATCCGCTCCAGCTCGCGCTGGCTGAGCTTGTGGACTGCCACGGCCACGCCGCCTTTCGCGCCGCCGTACGGAACGTCGACGACGGCCGTCTTCCATGTCATCAGCGACGCCAGGCTGCGGACTTCATCGAGATCGACTTCGGGATGATAGCGCAAGCCGCCTTTCATGGGTCCGCGGGCGCGATTGTGTTGCACGCGGTAGCCGATGAAGGAGTGCAACTCGCCGCTGTCCATTTCGACCGGGATCTGCACCTGCACCTCGCGCCGTGCCCGGATGAGGAGCGTCCGCACATTATCGGCGAGTTCCAGCTCGTCGGCGGCCCGGTGAAAGTACATTTGCACGGCTTCGAAAGGACGCATGGATGGGCTCTCGGCTGTCGGCTATCGGCTCTCGGCTGTCGGTTAGGATAATTCTATGCGAGTGCTGCCGGTGCCTGGGGCAACGCGCCAGTCGTGGCAATGAACTGGGGCGGTGCCCCAGGCACCCGTCAATCGTCGCTTGTGTTGAATTATCATACCACCGCGCGTTGTGCTGGTGGGATGCGCTGGCGTGCCGTAAATTGACAGCAGCGACGTGTTTTCAATGCTGCAATTTTAATCATGAGCAATCGGCGTACCACGCAAAAGAGCGGTTCGGCGAAGAGGCGTCCTCGACGCCATCTGTTGATCATTTACGGTGCTCTCATTGTTTTTGGCATTGCCCTGCTGATCGTCGGCCAGAGCTCGATGGGCCGGCGATCGAATGTGCCTCCCCGCGATGCGACGCCGCGCCAAGCAGAGAATCGCGAAACCGTTGCCGATCGGTCCGATGGAACGACGACCAACGTACTTGAGCCGCCGACTGACCGCGTTACGGCAATCGATGACGATGGCCAGACTTTGTGGGCGTCGCCCACCGATGGCCCACCGATTGACGTCGCGTATCTGTCGCCCGGTGCGCAGATTGTCGTTGTGATGCGACCGAAGGAAATCATCGAGCATCCTGAAGGGAAAAAGGTTATCGCCGCGCTGGGCCCGACCGGCGAGGATGCCATTTCGCTCGCTGAAAAACTTACGAATGTACCGCTGGTCGATATGCAAAGATTCGTCGTCGGTTGGCAAGCGCTGAGCGACGGCAAGTGGCAGGCCACTCTTGTGGTCCGCGCCGATCACGTTGCTGTACAAAACGCACTCGCCAATCTGACGGGTGTTGTGGAAAAGAAACACAGTGATCAAACGTATCGAGTGGCGGACGACCGCGCTTACTATGTGCCGCCGCATGGCGACGGCAAAGTGCTCGTCGTCGCGCCGACCAACGCGGTCACCGACATTATCGAACTCGCCGGCGCACCGCCGCCATTGCGGCGCGATGTTGAACGACTACTCGCGCACACGGACGCGGATCGTGACGTGACGATCGTCGTCACGCCGAATTCGCTGTTCAGCGAGGGGCGCGGCATGTTCAATGGCGAGATGTCGCGGCTGCGGGAGCCGTTATTTTGGTTCCTGGGCGATGAACTAAGCGCGGCGGCGCTCAGCTTGCACTGGGACGAGAACTTTTTTTTCGAGCTGATCGCGACGCCTACGCTCGATACGTCGCCGGAGCGGGCCGCGCGAATTCTGGTGGAGCGCGTCGGCGAGATTCCCGACAAACTCGAGGCATATGTCGTCGGCCTCGATCCTCAGCCCTACGGCAGGATGGTTGTTGCCCGGTTTCCAGCGATGGTTCGCAAGCTGAGCGCGTACACGCGGAGCGGTTTCGAACCCGATCATGCGGTGCTGCGAGGATATTTGCCTGCCATTGCCGGGCATAATTTGCTGATGGGAGCGGAACTAACGTTGGCGGAGCGACCGGTCGCAGCGCGCATGGTCGCTGAAGCGACCGAGCCGTCTGAGGCGCCTGACGAGCGGCCGGCGTCGATTGGGGAGAAGTTGCGGCGGCCGACGTCTCTGCGGTTCGCGCGGGATACGCTTGAAGCGGCGTTGGAGCAATTATCGCAAAGTATTGGCGTGGCGATCGTTATCCGCGGACCCGATTTGCAGGCGGACGGCATCACCAAAAACCAATCGTTTGGAATCGATCTCGAGGACATGCTGGCGGAGGATGTGCTCATTGAAATCCTGCGGCTGGCGAATCCAGACAAAACGGCCAGCGGCCCCAACGACGTCAAGCAAAAACTTGTGTACGTGATCGGGACGGGGGACGACGGGAAAGAGCAAATTTTTGTTACTACGCGGGCTGCGGCCGCCTCGCGGGGGGAGGAGTTGCCGGCGGAGTTTCGGGCGGTGAATCCATAGCCGCACCGTCGATCGGGCGGCCTGTTCCGGCGCATGGTATGATGAAAGAGACAATAACGCGGGACGGCGGCGTGGAATCCATTGGAGGCGCGGCCGCTGAAGCGGCCTCGCCGCAGGGGCACGTAACCTCGAAAATAAGGTTTATTGTGGAGCCGTTCCGCATCATTTGTGAAACGTGCCGCGCGCGGCTGAAGGTCAGCAGCGCGAGCGTGGTGGGGGAAATCCACGCCTGCCCGAAGTGCGGCAGCATGGTCCAAATCCGGCCACCTGTCGACGGCCAAGCCGCGCCGCCAAGCTCCATCAACTCGGCGTCGATTGAAATTGGTGTCCCCGCGGTTCCATCGTTTGACGACGTAGCGATTACGTCGTTGCCAACGACGCGAATCGAGTTTATTGAACCGCCGGCGCCTGTCGCGCCCGTAGCGAGCGGTTCGCCGTCGTTGTTGCTGTGGGGAATTGGAGGCGCCACGATCTTGGCGGTCGGCGGACTACTGACCGCAGTGTGGTACGGCGGTGAGACGACAGCGGTACAGCCCGCGCCTGTCGCTGAGGCACTTGCGGGAGATACGTCGGAGACCGATGCCGATATCGAGTCGATCGAGACAAAACACGACAAGCCGCCTGACGAGCCGCCGGTCGATCAACCGGATCCATACTCAGTCGCATCGAACGCCACTACGGCCGAAACGTCGCCCAGTATTTCGACGCTTCCCGAGTTGCTGCCCGTTGAGTCTAAGCCAACTGTCGGCAACCAACAACCGGCCGTCGCGGCGGTGACCGATACATCGGCAGCGCCGGCTGTTGCGACGAGCGAAGTGCCGCAAGCAACCGCGCCACCCGCTGAAAAGCCGCCTGCCGCGACGCCAGTCATGAAGTTTGATCCGCTCGACTTTGATCCGTCGCAATTGAGTTTCAGCACGAACGAGCCGACTGCCGCGTCTCCAGATTCTAGTTCCGTTCCGGCGAACGCCGAGGTCGTCGTCGAAGGACCGGACGACGATGCCGAGGCAGGCGACGCTGTTGCACCACCACCGCCGGCGTCGGCCGCCGATCGTTCGCTCACCGTGCGACTTGGCCCGATGCCGAGCGGCGACGCGCCGCTGCAGCGAACGGCCGAGCAACTTGGAATGCGGCTGGATTCGCTGGCTGTGACAGACGTGCGGCTGTCGCGTTTTGTCGAATTGGTGTCGGAATTGACGGACGTGGGCGTCACGCTCGATCCGGTGGAACTGGAGTTGGCAGGCATTTCGCCACGCCAAGCGGTTTCGGTCGACGTGAAGGCCGTTACGATCGAACAAATTCTCCGCGACTTGCTTAAGAAGCACAGGCTTGATTTCGTCGAGCGCGACGGCCATGCCGGGATTGCGCTGGCCGGCGGCGACCGGCGACGCGAGGTGGTTTACGACGTAGCCGATTTGGCTGGCGCGGCGGACGCGAAAGCGATCGCCGAGCTGGTCGCGCGCTTTGTCGCGCCGACGACTTGGACGGCTGCGGGTGGCGCCGGTTCGATTCGCGCCGATGGCACGAAGCTGCGGATCGAGCAAACTCAAAGCGTTCGTCACCAGGTGCTGATCTTTGTCGAGCGGCTGCGGCTGGCCCGGGGCTTGCCGCTGCGGAGCCGCTACCCGGCATCGCTGCTCTCCGTTCAGTCGCCATACGAAGCGCTGGCGCAGAAACTAAAGCAACATACGACGTTCACGTTCCTGCCGTGGACTCGGCTGACCGACGTGCTGCGACATTGGCAGGAGTCGAGCCAATTGACGATCCTCGTCGATTGGTCCGCCGCGGCAGACGTGGAACTCGGCCCGTCCTCGCCCGTGTCGTGCTCCGCCATCGATCGATCGTGGGACGATGTGTTCGACGAAGTCTTGGCCCCGCTCGGCCTTGGCTGGTGGGCAATCAATGGCGAGGCGATTCAGATTACAAGCCGCGAGAAGCTGGATGAAATTCAGCGGATCGAATTTCACGCCGTGCCAAAACCGATTCGAGGCCAGTTCGCGGGCGATGCAGCGCTCGTCGAGTCGTTGCAAACGGAGTTGGCGGAACTCGACGCGGGGAGTCATGCGAAGTCGCAGCCGCCGGTCGTGGAACTCGACGAACCAGGCGGCCGGCTCATCGTGCTCGGCACGCCTCGAATACACCGCCACCTGACACAGCGTCTTGGCGGCGATGCGAAGCACGTGGTTTCGCGAAATCCGTAGCGGAATTCGCAAGACTTCGGGCAGCTGCATTCTTGCCAATTCGGTTACCAGCCACGCGATCTAAATTGCATCCCGCCGGGGTTCGTGTTAGAAGAATTGGGGGGTTACCTTTGGATTCTCATGGTGTGAGGTGCGACATGACGAGCGCGGCGCGGTGGGATCGGCGGACGGTGGTGAAGGCGGTGGGGGCGGGGGCGCTGGCGGCGATCGGCGGGCCGCTCGCGCATGTCGAGGCCGGGGAAGCGAAAAAGGCCAACGGCAACATCAAACAATCGATTTGCCGGTGGTGCTACGGGGAAATTCCGCTGGAGAAGCTCGCCAAGGAGGCCAAGCGGATTGGCTATCGCTCGATCGAGTTAGTGACGCCCGCTGAGTTCCCGACAGTCAAGGAGCACGGTCTCACCTGCGCGATGCTGACCGGCGCGTGTACGATCGGCGACTGCTTTAATCGCAAAGAGAATCATGGCAAGCTCGTGAAGGCGATGCGCGAGCACATCGAATTCGCGGCGGCCAACAATCTGCCAAACGTGATTTGCTTCTCCGGCAATCGCCGGGGAATGTCCGACGAGGAAGGCCTCGCGAATTGCGCGGCCGGCTTGAAGCAGATCGTCGGCTTCGCCGAGGAGAAGAATGTCACCGTCTGCATGGAGCTTCTTAATAGCAAGGTCGATCACAAGGATTACATGTGCGACCGCACGCCGTGGGGCGTGGAGCTAGTGAAGCAAGTCGGCTCGCCGCGGTTCAAGCTGCTCTACGACATCTACCACATGCAGATCATGGAAGGCGACGTGATCCGCACGATCCAGGACAACAAAGATTACATCGCTCACTATCACACGGGCGGCAACCCGGGCAGGCACGAGATCGACGAAACGCAGGAACTCTACTACCCGGCGATCGTGAAGGCGATTCTCGACACGGGCTACAATGGCTACCTTGGGCAGGAGTTCATTCCGGCCCGCGATCCGCTCGCTTCGCTGGCGCAAGGATTTCGAATCTGCAATATCTGATTGGTTCCTAGTTCGCACGAAATGGGAAATGGGGGAATTATGATTCGAGGAGTTGGCTTCATCAGTGCTGTCGTGGCTGTTGCCATTCCTGGCGCGTGTCCAACGGTCGCTGCAGGGCTGCGGACGGTCGCAGTAGGCGGCGATGCCGCCTCGCCCGTCGTCAATAACTTGGGTCAGGTTGCGTTTCTCGGCCTGATGCAAAATCCTGATGGACCGGGATTCATCGAGGGCGTTTGGTCGGAAGGCACAGGTCAATTGCAGTTGGTCGCCGCGAGAGGTCAACACGCCCCCGGCACGCCTCCCGGCGCGGTGTTCCTTCACATACACACGATTTCCTTTAACGACCGCGGGCATGTTGCATTTGAGGGAGAGCTAGAATCTGGTTCGGGGGGCGTGATGCTCCCTGATACTACGGGCATTTGGTCGGAAGGAAGTGGAGCGCTCGAGTTGGTGGCGCGACTTGGTTCTCAAGCGCCGGGTATATCGAGTTTCGCGAGGTTCGATTTTTTCCATGAGCCGGTGCTGAGCAATTCGGGCGACGTGGCGTTCTCAAGCTTGTTGGATCGCGGCGTGCTGGGCAGTTCGGATAGCTCCATCTGGGTCGACAACATCGGGCAGCTTGAAGACCGTCGCGCTCGAAGGCTCGGCCGCACCGGGTGCGTCCGGCGTGTTTGGCGAAATACTCGATTTTGATCAGCCCGTAATCGACGATCAGGGGCGGATTGCGTTTTATGCTGAGTTGAGAACTGGCGGCAGCGTTACCATCTCGAATCGCCGTGGACTCTGGTCGGATCGAACGGGTACATTGCAGCTCGTCGCAAGGCAGGGCACGCAAGCGCCCGGCCTGCCTGTGGGCGCGCAGTATTCAACGTTTGGCACACCCGTGCTGAACGCCGCCGGGCAAATTGCCTTTCGAGCGACGCTTTCCACTGGCTCCGGGGGTGTGGTCAGCGGGAATAATGACGGGATTTGGAGCGATCGTGGCGGCGCGACGACGCTGTTGTTCCGAGAAGGCGATACGGCACCATCTGGCGGCTCGACCGAATCGCCTAGGTTCCAGCTTTTCGACGATCCGGTGATCAATCGCCACGGCCAAATTGCGTTCACTGGTCGAGTGCAATCGGGAATGAGCAGTCTGCCGGGCGGTGACGATTCAGGCTTGTGGGTAGAGCGAGGTGGCGGCCTCGAGCTCGTCGTGCGTGAAGGCGACCCGGTGCCGGGTGCGCCAGCCGGGGCGGTGTTTGACGACTTGGCCGGGGTCACGGGTTCGCCATTTGTGTTCAACGCGCGCGGCCAGGTGGCGTTCTTGGGCGAAATGAAGGTAGGCCTGGGCGGCGTCACGTTCGGCGATCGTGAAGGCATTTGGGCGACCGATCTTGCTGGCAAGCTGCGGCTCATCGTCCGAGTGGGAGATCGATTGAAAGTTGCTCCAGGTGACTTTCGTGAGATTCGTGCGCTTCAATTCGTAGCCGGCACTGGTCCAGGGATTAGCACCGGGAACGAAGATGGCCGGCCCAGCGGTTTCAACGAGCGAGGCGAGGTGGCCTTTGCCGCGGAATTCACCGACTTTAGCGCGGGCGTATTCGTAAGCTCGCTCGTCGTGCCGGAGCCCTCAAGTGCAACGCTCATGTTGCTGGCGAGCGTGGTGTCGTTAAGTCGCGGCAGCTACAAGTGGATTCTCATCGCTAGCGCGAGTTTGCGGCAGTGACCATGGTTTCTTCGAATTGTTTGAACGTGAGCGATTGGTAGCCGTTGCTGAGAGCTTTTTCAGTTTTGGGGTGAACTTAGACGATGAGGCCACTGGCACCGAATCGATTTTGGGTGGCCCAATAGAGTTGCGGCAATGGGACGGGTGAGGTGCCGGTGCCTACGGAGTCGGGAAGTGGCTACGTGCGCGCTTCCTGCCTACGCTGGGCTAACGCCTGCAAGTGCTCTTCGATGGCCGCAAGGAGATGGTCGTCGTCGACGTCCCACACGTTTTGATCAGCCCAGCCTGCGACGTTGGTGATTAATTGCCCTAGGCGCCATTCAGGATAGCAGCGTCGGAGTTCCGCCAAAGCGTCAAGTAACTCTCCATAATTGCGCTGATTCATGGCAATGTCTCTTTCACCGTCGGAGTGCGCGTCACATCTAGCTTCGGCAGCTCATGAATGATTTCCGCGTCAACTAGTTGTCCGGGTTGCAATTTGGCTGCCCGTGTCGCGCGAGTAACACCGTCGTTTATTCGCAAATTTCCGTCTCGTCCACGAGTTACCTGCAAGGGCGGCATTCCGTCCAAAGAATCACCGTATTTGGCGATTTGCCGCGCTAATTTTCCGGGATCGGCGCCTTGCATTCGGCCCGGCGGCAAATGCAATTCGCCAGGATCTACTTCGATAGACTCAGGCATATCCTACGCCGGGGATACAGCAGAAATCGCCGTTGCAACTTCATTATACACGAATCGCGGCCGGCTGTAGTGCCCGGTGAGGCGCTCCGCTGCGCCTCGCGGACTGGTACTTCGCGTCGCGGCTAAACGCAGGGGAAAAGTTAGCTCTTAAATTTTGACGTCCATCGCGTCGGCCACTCTGCGGCAACCCTTCATGGTTTCCTCGAATTGGGCGAAGGTGAGCGATTGGTAGCCGTCGCTGAGTGCTTTTTCTGGGTTGGGATGAACTTCGAGGATCAGGCCGTCGGCGCCGGCGGCGATTGCCGCGCGGCACATGGCGGGGACCAGCGGTGTGTGGCCGGTGCCGTGGCTGGGGTCGACGACGATCGGGAGGTGCGTCTTCCCTTGCAGGTACGGCACGGTGGCCAGCGGCAGCGTGAAGCGGGTGTGGGCTTCGAACGTGCGGATGCCGCGCTCGCAGAGCATCACTTGCTGGTTGCCGCCGTCGAGGATGTATTCGGCAGCAAGCAGCAGCTCATCGACCGTTGCGCTGGGGCCGCGCTTCAACAACACCGGGCACGGCGAACGGCCGACGGCCTCCAGGAGCCGGTAGTTCTGCATGTTGCGGGCACCGATTTGAAGCACGTCGGCGTATTCGGCCACGAGCTCGATGTCTTCGGCGGCGACGACTTCGGTGACAACCGCCAGGCCGGTTTCCTCACGGGCGATGGCGAGCATCTGCAGGCCCTTTTCCTTGAGGCCTTGGAAACTGTACGGGCTCGTGCGCGGCTTGAACGCGCCGCCGCGGAGGGCGGTGGCGCCGGACGCTTTGATTGCACGGGCCGTGCTGACGATTTGCTCTTCGCTCTCGACGGAGCAGGGGCCGGCGATCACGCCCAAACGGCCGTTGCCGATGGTGAGACTTCCCACGCGGATAACCGTTTTCTCGGATTTTGTTTCGACGCTCGCCAGCTTGTACGGTGCAAGGACGGGCAGCACTTCGTCGACGCCGGGACCGCTTTCCAAGACGCCGACGCTGGCGGCCGCGCGCTCGTCGCCGATCGCCGCGATGACGGTGCGCTCGGTGCCGCGTAGCACGTGCGGCTTGAGGCCGAGTGACTGAACCTGCTCGATCATGTGTTCGATATCCTGTTCTTTGGCATCACGCCGCATGACGACGATCATGGTTAGGGCCTCCAGGGGCTGGGGTTGATTCTCGAGGGACTGTTTTCGGTGATTCGGTTCGTTGTTAGTGGTTCGTTGTTAGTTCGATTCGACATCGACGGACAACTAACAACCAACCACTAACCAACAAAAAACCCCGAGAGCCAGTCGTCTGGGTCTCGGGGTGCCGGTTGGTTTGAGTGGTGCGAGTCGCTAGGCACTACTTCCGGTCCCGCTACCCAGGCGGGTAAAGGTAAACCAGAAGTAATACCAGAACTTGCGGCTCATGGGTGTATTGTGGGCAGCAATTCGATGAAACGCAAGGGGATTGCCAC
The DNA here is from genome assembly GCA_022614705.1 of Planctomycetota bacterium. GTDB lineage: Bacteria > Planctomycetota > Planctomycetia > Pirellulales > Lacipirellulaceae > JABDGM01. The sequence continues at coordinate 31,067 of JAKEIB010000191.1, forward strand.
AAAAAGCACAAAAAGGCACGAAAAGAGATGAGCAATTTCTGCCGGTCTATTAAGCGGTCTGAATTTTGACTGCGCAATCGGCGTCGGAGACGCCTCCTACATTGGAATGGCCATGTTTCACCAGCACAAAACCGATTCTAGGACGTCGCCCAATAGCCGCCGCGAGCGTGATCGAATCGTACTTCGCGTCCGCGAATGTCATCATGGAATTGGCCGTCGCGGAACACCTCATGGCCCATTACCCAGGTTCTAACGGGCCAGCCGGTGAGCCTCATGCCGTGCCACGGGCTCCAGCCGCATTTGGTGATCTGATTTTCGTTGAGAACTTCGGCCGTTCGTTCGAGATCGACCAGCACCAGGTCGGCGTCGTAGCCGACCGCGATTCTGCCCTTGCCGACGATGTCCCAAACGCGGGCCGGCGCGTCGCACATCCAGTGCGCCACCTGTTGCAGCGTGCAGCGGCCGTTGTGAACTTCGTTTAACATCAGTGCGAGAGAATTTTCGACCGCGGGAACTCCCGACGGCGATGCGGGATAGGGCTTGCGTTTTTCTTCCAATGTATGCGGCGCATGGTCGGTGGCGACCACTTGTAGCCGGCCATCCAGGAGCGCTTGCCAGAGCTGTTCGCTGTCGGCGGCCGTTTTTATTGAGGGATTCATTTGCACGAGCGTGCCGAGGCGTGCGTAGTCGTCCGTGTTGAAAAGTAAGTGGTGGGGGCAAGCCTCGCCGGTGATCAGTCCGCGGTGATCAGCCAGGAGCTCAGTTTCCGCACCGGTTGAAACATGCAGCACGTGGAAGCGATGCCGATGCCGATGGGCCAGATCGATCGCGCGTCGCGTGGCGATGAGCGCCGCCTTGTGATCGCGAATTCGCGAATGATCGGCGACGTCGTTCGTACCGGCCAGTTGGGCCGCGTTTGCGCGCACCGTTGTTTCGTCCTCGCAATGGGCCGTGATGGGGAGCGTCGTTTCGGCGAAGATGCGTTCGAGTGCCTCTTGCTCGTCCACCAGCAAGTCGCCCGTGCTGGAGCCAATGAAAATCTTGATGCCGGGCGTGCGGTGGGCATGCCGAAGCTCGTCGAGATTGTCGGGCGTCGCACCGATGTAGAAGCCGTAATTCACCAGCGACTTGCTAGCGGCCAGAGCAAGTTTTTCTTCCAGCCGCGCTTGAGTGATCGTGGCCGGGACGGTGTTCGGCATTTCGAGAAACGTGGTGACGCCGCCCTTGGCGCAGGCGCGGCTGGCCGTGGCGAGATCCTCCTTGTGCGTCAGTCCCGGCTCGCGGAAATGGACCTGGTCGTCGATCACGCCGGGCATCAGGTGGAGGCCGGTCGCGTCGACAACGTCGTGGACGGAGAGCTGCGAGGCCGGATCGATATCGGCAATCTGAGCGCCGTCAATCACAACCGAAACGCGCTCGATCACATCCGGCAGCACAACCTGAGCGTTCTTAATGAGCAGTCGCATCCGCCCAGTGTAGCAGGCACCGGGCACCCGGCAACCGGTTCAGCCGGGTGCCGGGTCGGCGCGCCGTAGCGGCAGTTGTATGGCGTTGCTAATGGCGCTAGCCACAACGCTACGCCTCGTAGGTCCAGCGATGCGTAGCATCGCGGCTAATTTGGGCGCGATTTCGCGGCGCGTGTGGCGTTTTTGCCACGGCATATTGGGCGTCGTTGCGTGGCTTCAACATACCACGGCGACGAAACGCGATCACTCTCGGCGTTCCTGACCTAGGATTAACTAGCCGGAAATGATGCCCGGCAAACTTTTCCAGACCCGGCCGGCACCCTCAACGGTCGAGTCGCAACTCTTTTCATTGTATTTCCCGCGCCGACTGGTCGCCGCTGCGATCGCGGAGCGCGTGGGGGTGGGCACATGGGGTCGAAAGACGCACGCCGGAGCAAATCGCGCGCGCGGACTCGCTCGATTGAGCGGCTTGAGGATCGGCGCGTGATGTCGGCCGATCCGATCGGCGGGGTGGTCGGCGGCATGATCCAGCAGCATGGATTGGAAGACGCGCCCGCGCTCGTCCACCACGCAGCACCGGACGCCGATTTTTGGATCGATTCGTGGTTAGAGCGAGACGTCGACACGCTCGTCGGCGACGTTCAGCAAACGCTCGCTAGCGCGCATGGAAGCACGGGGCTGATCGGTGTCCGCAACGACTACGGCTTTATCGGCACCGGCCAGACGGTGGCCATTATCGATAGCGGAATCGCCTGGAACCACACGGCACTTGGCGGCGGGCTGGGTGCGAACTATCGCGTGGTCGGCGGCTGGGATTTCACCGAGAACGACGCCGACCCGTACGACGACGGCCCGTGGGGCTCGCACGGCACGCACGTGGCCGGCATCGTCGGCGCCAATCGCACCGGTACGAACGACGACGGCGTTGCGTCGGGCGTCGACCTGGTTGGCCTGCGAGTGTTCGACGACGCTGGCGCCGGCTACTTCCACTGGGTTGAGAGCGCCTTGAGTTGGGTTCACCAGAATCGCAACGCGTTTGAAAGCCCAATTACCGCGGTGAACCTTTCGCTCGGCACGTCGTGGAACGCCAACTCGGTGCCGTCGTGGTCGACGCTCGAAGATGAGTTCGCCCAACTGAAAGCCGACGGCATCTTTGTGGCCGTTTCGGCGGGCAACTCGTTTTCGTCGTACAACGCACCTGGCTTGAGCTACCCGGCCGCGAGCCCGCATGTGGTGCCCGTGATGTCGGTGATGGACAACGGAAGCCTTAGCTCGTTCAGCCAGCGACACACGCGGGCGATTGCTGCGCCGGGACAGTACATCGTCAGCTCGGTGCCCGATTATGTCGGCAATAACAACGGTATTAACGACGATTATGCAAGCTTCTCGGGCACGAGCATGGCCGCGCCCTACATTGCCGGAGCCAGCGTGCTGTTGCGCGAGGCGATGCAGTTCGTCGGATATACGAACATCACGCAGGACACGATTTACGACCACATGATGGCCACGGCCACGTCGTTTTTCGACTCGGCCACCGGCCAAACGTACAAGCGAATCAACCTTACCAACGCCTTCAACGCGCTGATGCCAACTGACGAGTACGGATCAACAGTTGCCGCGGCGCATAGCCTCGGCACTCTCGGCGGCAGCCGTGAGATCATCGGCGCAATCGGTAAGCTTAGCGACGCCGACTACTTCCAGTTTACCGCCGCGGCGACGGGCACCGTTTCGTTCCAGGTCAGTACCTCGCACAGTTTGACACCGGCTTGGACCGGCGCCGGCGGTACGGCAAACGGCCAAACATATTCGTTTCAAGTGGTCGCCGGCTTATCGTACACCGTTGGCCTGTCGACGGGCGACGGCATTGGCTACTACGGCATCACCGTGATTGCGCCGGGCGCCGTCCCGAATAGCGCGCCCGTGCTGGCCGCGATCGGCAACCGGTCTGTGAACGAAGGCAGCACGCTGAACTTTACGGCCACAGCGACGGACCTCAATAGCGGCGAATCGTTGACATATAGTCTTGGCTCTGGCGCACCGGCGGGCGCGTACATCAACCCAACGACCGGTGTATTCACCTGGACACCAACCGCCAATCAAGGGCCAGCAACTTACAATGTCACCGTTTTGGTCACCGACAATGGCTCGCCGGCGCTTAGCGATTCAGAGACCATCACGATCACGGTGAACGAGGACAGCCAGCCGACGACGGAGCACGTTCGCTACCTCTCCACAACCACCAATAGTTGGCTGAACAGTAGCGACAACAGCTGGCTGTACACGACGAACGCCGACATCGTCAAGCTGGCGATGAACGACACGTCGTATCACTACAGCATGCATTTCAACGGCGCCGATGTGGGACTCAGCGCTGCCAGCGAAGGCGTCGATGCGTTTACGTTTCTTTCGGATGGCAGCATACTCGTCTCCACGGTCGGAAGTTTTTCCGTTAGCAGTACGTATAGTGCGCCAGGTTTCGGCAGCGGGCCCGTTGTTTCAGGCGCCGGCGAAGACGTGTTGCGATTCACGCCCAGCACGGTGGGCGACAATACAACGGGAAGCTGGTCCCTTTACTTCGATGGCAGCGACGTCGGTCTCTCCGGCGCGAGCGAGAACATCGATAGTCTCAGCGTGCTGCCCGACGGCCGCTTGCTCGTTTCCACATCCGGCAAGGCCACCGTGCCGGGGGCAACTGCCGCGGACGAAGACCTGCTGGCATTCGCGCCCAGCAGTTTGGGTGCTGCCACCTGGGGTACGTGGTCAATGTACTTCGATGGCAGCGACGTGGGATTATCGACCTCGGGCGAAGATATCGACGCCGTATTCGTCGGCCAAGGGAGCAACAATCCTGATCTCTTCATCTCGACGCGCGGCAACTTTGCGGTGGCAGGCATCACCGGCGCGGACGAGGATGTGTTCGCCTTCCGGCCAAACCAGTTGGGCTCAACCACAGCCGGCAGCTTCATGCCAGATATGGTCTTGGACGGCAGCTATTACGGTCTCACCTCGTTCGATGTAGACGGGTTTTACTACGGCCCGGCTCCCGGCAATGCGACGCCTGGCAGCATGGCGCGCAAATCGGCGGCCCATGTCGAGCAGGGAGGCAGCGACGTGGCGCGGCTCTACGACTCGGCCGGGGCCGATTACTTCGACGCCTGGAACAATCGGGGCGAGCTTCGCGGCAACAGCAATCGGCACCAAGCGTACGGCTTTGCGAATGCGGCGGCCTATAGCCAAGGCGGCGTCGACGGGGTGCCCTTGCACGACGCGATGGGCAACGACCGGGTCCGCGTGCGCGATTGGAGCGAGTTCGTGCCCTTCGGCGTGTGGAAGAAAACTGCGTTCGACTTCGACGCGGTGATCGCGGAACGCGTCAACGGCGGCAACGACACCTGCGACCTTCAGGTCGTCGATGATCTATTCAGCACGATCGGCGGCTGGATTTAATCATTCGTGTGCCACTGCTTGCGTCGCACTGAGTTGCATCCTTGCCCTACTAAGCACTGCTCGCCGGTAAACGTTGGTGAACCGTGAGAAGCAAGCAGTGCTTTTCTCGATGAGCTCGGCCCTTCGTTCGTCGCGAGCAGTGGCACACCAATCATACTGGAACGCTTACGAGCTTGGAGCACGGAGCAAATCGAAGACAACGTATTCCATGCTCCATGCCGCCTGCTACGCTACCTGCTCGAAATACGTATCCGGGTCCGACGCCTGGAAGATCTCGTTGCACCAGAACATCGTAAGTAGATCTTCGCCGCCGACATTTTCGATTTGATGCGTGTACAATGGCGGGATGGAAATGAACTGGGGCGAATCGCCGGAGACGCGAAACTCGCGGACGCTGCCGTCGCCGACGCGGCGGAGGCGGATTACGGCTTCGCCACGCACCACGCAGAACCATTCGATCTTGCGGCTATGGAAGTGGTTGCCGCGGATCACGCCCGGCTTGGTAGTGGAGAAGAAAATTTGTCCGCCGCCGGCCAATCGCAGAATCTCAAACAGTTGGCCGTTGGCGTCGCTGTGCAAGCGCGGCCGGTGGCAGTGATCTTTCAATTCAACGTGCGACAGGAACGTCGTGTATAAACTGGCGTCGAACGGTTCAGTCAGGCTGGGCACAATCTGGTCGTCGAAGTAGCTTTGGCGAAACGCCTGTAGCTTCGACAACAATTGCGAGGCGATGATCCGCGCCGACCCGGCAATGCGGGCGACCTCCACGCCGGCAGGTGGACGCCTGACGGCCTCAAGTATTGCTTCCACCAAATCGTTGACCCACAGCAATTCGAGTGGCTGGTCGTCGATGACGATCGGTTGTTGATTGTGTGTAAGTTGGTGACAGAACGTGGCGACGACGGAGTTGTGATAAGGGCGGCAGCCAGCGCCGTATACGTTGGGAATGACGAGGATTGTTGCGCGTCCGCCAGTTCGGGCCGTCCACTTGCGGAGTTGCTCTTCGCCGTATTTCTTCGATCGTCCGTAGCTGTTGGATCGCTCGCGCTGCGTGGAGGAGGCGAACACGATGTGCGGCGGCTTATCGCATTTAGTCAGCGACTCAATCAGCCGATCAACCAACGTGGTATTCGTTTCGTAGATCTCGCGTTCATCGCCGCGATTCACGCCGGCCAAATGAATGATCGTATCGCAATCGAGTGCGAGTGATGCCAGCGCGAACGGATTATGAAAATCGGCTCGCGAGCAAGTCAAGATTCGCAAATCCTTTTCGGCACTCAGCCGTCGAACGAGATGACCGGCAATGAACCCACGCGGGCCGGTGACGAGAATGGTTTTGCCGTTCGACATGCGCGCACGATGCTTGCAAGTGTAGCTATTTCGGGTGTCGAAGAATATCGGCCGCAAGCACCCTCAACAAGTCCAATTCCGGCCCACCTGTACAGTCGTTGGCCGCACTGCGTGCTGTTACAACACCTCGCCAGCCGTTATGATGGAAGGCGATCGTCATGTCGCGCCGCGGTCTCGCACTGGCGCGACTATCTGAACCTTCCGCCGCCATCGTTGGTCTAGATATCCTGGGGCAATGGTTCGCCCTTCGTGTGTCCTCCGTGGTGAAAAAAATCTCCGCCGTTGCATGAGTCGACCTAAACCAAACGACCAGACCGACCTGCTTGAATCGTTGCTTGCCGAGCGAATCCTGGTCCTCGACGGTGCGATGGGCACGCAGATTCAAGCCCTCGGATTGGATGAACGTGGCGTCCGCGGCGAGCGATTTGCCGATCATCACAAGGACCTCAAAAACTTCGCCGATGTTCTGTGCCTGACGCACTCGAACGAAGTGACCGACATCCACCGTCGCTATCTGGCGGCCGGGGCCGATATCGTTGAAACGAACACGTTTGGCGCCAGCCCGATCGGCATGAAGGAATTCGAGCTGCCGAATGAGTTGGTGCGGGAAATCAACGCGGCGGCCGTGGCGTGCGCCCGCCGCGCATGTGACGAATTTCGCGATTGGACTCCGGATCACCCGCGATTCGTCGCCGGCTCGATTGGCCCGACCGCGAAGCAGACCGCCATCAGCACGAAGGTCGATGACGCCAGCTACCGCGGCGTCACGTTCGACCAGATGGCCGAGTCGTATTACCAGCAAGTCGCCGCACTGGTCGAGGCCGGTGTCGACATCCTGCTGCCCGAAACGGTCATCGACACGCTCAATCTCAAGGCATGTCTGTTTGCGATCTCACGCTACTTCGACGAGCACGAAGTTCGCGTGCCGGTGATGATCTCCGGCACGTTCGATAAAGGCGGGGCGACGTTCGTTTCCGGGCAAGAGGTGGAAGCATTTTGGAACGCCGTCGCGCACTTTCCGCTGCTCTCCGTGGGCATGAACTGCGCACTCGGCCCCGAGCTCATGCGGCCGCACTTGGAAACGCTGCAGCAGGTTTCGTCGGCGCACATCAGTTGCCATCCGAACGCCGGGCTGCCAAACGAAATGGGTCAGTACGACCTGGGCCCCGCCGACATGGCCCGCATGCTGGGGGAATTCGCCGAGCGCGGTTGGGTGAACATCGTGGGCGGCTGCTGTGGCACAACGCCTGAACACATCCGCGCGTTCGCCGACGCCGTTCGCGCTTTGAAGCCCCACCGTAGAACGAAGGTCACGCCCACTCTACGCCTAAGCGGAACTCGCCCACTGACCGTTGGTGATTTCGGATTGCGGATTTCGGATTTCGGACTGGACGAGAACGCTACCAATCCGCAATCCGCAATCCGCAATCCGCAATCCAGCAGCTTCCTCATGATCGGCGAGCGGACCAATGTCACCGGGTCGCGCAAATTTGCCCGGCTGATCAAGGAAGAGCAGTATGAGGAGGCCGTGGAAATCGCCCGGTCGCAAGTCGCAGGCGGCGCGAACGTCGTCGACGTCAACATGGACGAAGCGCTGCTCGACGGCGAAGCCGTGATGACGAAATTTCTGCGGCTAATCGCCGGGGAGCACGATGTCGCCGCCGTGCCGGTCATGGTCGACAGTAGCAAGTGGACGGTCATCGAGGCCGGCCTCAAATCGCTGCAAGGCAAGCCAATCGTCAATTCAATCAGCCTCAAAGATGGCGAAGCCGAGTTCCTGCGCCGCGCCAAACTGTGCCGCTGGTACGGCACCGCGGTCGTCGTCATGGCCTTCGACGAGGAGGGGCAGGCGGTGAAGGTGGACGACAAAGTCCGCATCTGCCGCCGCGCCTACAGGCTGCTCATCGAAAAGATCGGTTTCCCGGCCGAGGACATCATCTTCGACCCGAACATCCTCACCGTGGCCACCGGCATCGAGGAGCACAATAACTACGCGGTCGACTTTATCGAATCGATTCCGCTAATAAAAGCGGCGTGTCCCGGCGTGCACATCTCGGGCGGCGTGTCAAACGTTTCATTTTCGTTTCGCGGCAACGATGTGGTCCGCGAAGCGATACACGCCGTGTTCCTGTACCACGCGATTCGCGCCGGGCTCGACATGGGCATCGTCAACGCCGGCCAGCTCGCCGTGTACGAAGAGATCGAGCCGCGGCTCAAGGAGATGGTCGGGGACGTGATCCTCAATCGCCGCCCCGACGCGACCGAGCGGCTTGTCGAATTCGCCGAAACGATCAAAGGGCAGGGGGGCGCGGCCGCGGCGGCCGATGAGTCGTGGCGCAACGAGCCCGTCGAGGAGCGTCTTAAACACGCGATTCTGAAGGGCGTCGTCAAGCATATCGACGAGGATACCGAAGAGGCGCGGCGAGAATATCCAACCTGCCTGACGATCATCGAAGGCCCTCTCATGGACGGCATGAGCGTCGTCGGCGACCTGTTCGGCGCCGGCAAAATGTTTCTACCGCAAGTGGTCAAGAGTGCGCGCGTGATGAAGAAAGCCGTCGCATACCTCACACCCTTCATGGAAGCCGAAAAAGCCGCTTGCGGCTTAGCGCAACAGCCCCGCGCAAAAGTCCTCCTCGCCACCGTGAAAGGCGACGTCCACGACATCGGCAAAAACATCGTCGGCGTTGTGCTGGGTTGCAACAACTTCCAAGTGATCGACCTCGGCGTGATGGTGCCGTGCGAAACGATACTGGAACGCGCGCGAACCGAAGGCGTCGATATCATCGGCCTCTCGGGTCTGATTACGCCCAGCCTCGACGAAATGGTGCACGTTGGCCGCGAGATGCAGCGGACCGGCTTCCAGCTGCCGCTGTTGATCGGCGGCGCCACCACGAGCGCCAAACACACGGCGGTGAAGATCGCCCCCACCTACTCGGCGGAAGTGATCCACGTGCTCGATGCGTCGCGCTCGGTCGGGGTCGTCGAGAAGCTCATCAACAAAGACGCCCGGCCGCAGCTCGATGCGGAAAACCGCGAACTGCAGAAACAACTCGTCGCGTCTTATGCGAAGCGGCAGGAAGCGACGCTCGTGCCGTACGCCAAGGCGCTCGCCCAAAGGTTCGCCACGGATTGGGCGTCTGTCGATATCCCGAAACCGGAATTCGTCGGCACGTGCGTGTTGGACGACGTGCCTTTGACGAAGTTGCGCAGATTCATCGATTGGTCGCCATTCTTTCTCACTTGGGAGCTCAAAGGAAAGTATCCGCGAATTCTCGACGACCCGCAACTCGGCGAGGCGGCGCGCAAGCTTTTCGACGACGCCCAGGAACTGTTGCAGCAAATCATCGACGAGCGGCTGCTTACCGCCCGCGGCGTCTACGGTTTCTGGCCCGCCGCCAGCCAGGGCGACGACATCATCGTGTATGCCGATGAATCTCGCCGCGAAGAACGCGGCCGCTTCCATGCCCTGCGTCAGCAGTGGGAACGCAAAGGGCAAGATAAATTCCTGTCGCTGGCCGATTTTGTCGCGCCGGTGGGCAGCGGGCGCGAAGATTTCATCGGCGCGTTCGCCGTTACGGCCGGCATCGGCTGCGATGAATTGGCCGCGCGATTCGACCGACAACACGACGATTACAACTCGATTTTGACGAAGGCACTGGCCGATCGGCTCGCCGAAGCGTTCGCCGAGTACCTGCATGCCGAAGCTCGCCGCGCCTGGGGTTACGGCCGCGAGGAGCGGTTCACGAACGAGGAGCTGATCGCGGAAAGGTACCGCGGTATCCGCCCAGCGCCCGGTTACCCGGCCCAACCCGATCACACCGAAAAGCGCACACTTTTCAAACTTCTCGATGCCGAGCGGAGCACCGGCATCCGTCTCACCGAAAGTTTCGCGATGCACCCAGCCGCGAGCGTATCCGGCCTGTACTTCGCGCATCCCCAATCGCGGTACTTCGCCGTTGATCGCATCACGCGCGACCAAGTCGAAGATTATGCTCGTCGCAAGGGCATGACGATCGCCGAAGTGGAGCGCTGGCTGTCGCCGAATCTGGGGTACGATCCCACGTAGCGACGGGCCTTGAGGAGTGAGAGCGAGCCGGGCGGTCCTCCGCCCCACACGGGGACGAGGACGCCCCGGTTCGCTTGGCGATTGCTTTGCTTACTTCTTGTTCAAAAACGCGCCTTCCGCGATGCACGATTGTACCCGCTAATTGTCGGGTAGATCGTCGTAATCGCCGCCGCGATCGTAATTCCTGTCAACAGGCCGCCCAGGTGGGCGCCGTATGCGATCTGCTCATCGTGGGTTGCCAGCAGCACCATGTCGCCGACGAAGCCAATCACAGCGAACGCGCCGAGTTGCATGGGCGGCACGGGATGCGCCAGCGGCCACACGTCCGCAAACGGCAGTTGCCAGCGCAGCGCGAGCCCCAAGTAGATTCCCTCGAGGCCGCAAATCGCGCCCGACGCGCCGACCATTGGTGCCGACGAGTCAGGATTCAAGACCGTGTGGACGATCGCGCCGCCGATTCCGCACAAAATGAAAATCGCAAGCATCCGCCATTGTCCCAACAGGTCTGATGTGAGAACGCCAAACGTCCACAGAAATACCATGTTGAAAAGTATGTGTTCGGGGCTGCCGTGTAAAAACATACTTGTGACGAGAGTCGCAAACGTCTGGATGCTTTCTCGGGTCAGTTCGCCAGCCAGCAGCCCGTTAAATGCCGCGCGGGCATGCGTCGGGATCGTGCCCCATCCGGGTGCCAACGATGTGCGCCCGACCAATTCGTACGCGAACACAATCGCGGCCAATCCGATGATGCCGCAAACCGAGAGGTGACGGTAAAAATTCATAGTGTGCTGCCGCTACTATTGATCTCTGCACTGCTAATGAGCCGTAGGGTGCCATGGCCACCATTCGGCCCGAGCTCATGGCCGAGGGCTGCTCTGAGTGGCCATGTTTTCAGAGAGATTCCCATGCCCACGCAAAGCCGTGGGCATGCCACCCAATTGCGCGCCGAATTGGCTACGCGATCGCCGCCTTCCTCCCGGGATGGAAGCCCATTCTACCAAAGCAGTCAATTTTCGCAGCGGGACCTTGACCCAAGAGCACTGGCAAACTTCGGCAAGCTCAGCCGAGCGAGCCAGTGGCACCGGCGCGCATTCGCAAAGACGTGGCCGAGGTGTTCCACCAACGCGCCGGGATGACAGCTGCGCAGTTTCGGTCGCGCCGCACTATCTGA